>JAYWEU010000222.1:0-3997 GCA_043779385.1 Pseudobdellovibrionaceae bacterium | reverse complement strand
ATCGACTTTGCCGCTGAATCAAGTGGCATGCTATTTCAGAGGAAATCAGGACCTTGAAGGAATTTTATCTGCGCTGAAAGAAAAACTAAAGATGCGGGACGTAGAAGGCTTTCACACCCTGTGCGCGCCGCTGAAAGATTTTTATATGTCAGAACCTTCCTTAGAAGTATTAGCAGCTTACAAAGGGCTCTTGAACGAATGCTTCCGAGAAAACTTGCATCAAGTGGAAGAATCAAAATTTTTAGCGACTACTGTGTCGTTAAGTCTGCATCTTATTTTAAAAGAACAAATCGATAACGAACTAAAAGAAGCTTTTGATCGCTGCGAAGAGGCCACTGATCCGCGTGTAGCTTCGAATACTTTACAAGCAAAATCAAAATTCGAACTTCCTGGCATTAACTTAGAGAAAAAATTCCAGTCCCCGTCACCTAGATTAGCGGCCCAGGCTTTACTTTTATCAGGTCAAACTTTGATGACCAAAGAAATTGCTAAAAATTTAAAGACGCTGTTGGTATCAAATAACCCCAAGCAAGTGACCTCTGGATTATATGTTGTCAAAGAACTGTATGACCACCATCGAAAAAAAGATGCGGTTTTTGTCAGGACAAATCCCTACTTTCAAGATTTAGCAAAATTATTACCTTCATTAGTGAACCACCCCGATGAGCAAGTGCGACACCATGCCGTGATCTCATTGAAAGCGGTTTCTGGCGAAAATCATGTCTAAAATCGAGCACGAAAAAATTAACCTTGCCCCTTTAAATATGGACCAAATTCGTTTGAGTGGACAGATCGTGAGCTCTAAACAAAAAAAATCGATCAGTTTCACAGCCCAGCAGATTAAATATCTTGATCTTATGCAGAACCATAATTCCATTTCTGAAATCTCAAATACTTTTTTAAAACAAGGCCAGCTTGTTTCATTCACTCAAATCAAAGAACTTATTATTTTCTTAGTTCAAGAAGGCTTGATCGAAAACCCAACTTTTATCAATTACCTGCATCAGAAAACTGTTTCTGACTCAAAATCCGGATTTTTTGAAAATCTATTTAAACAAGAAAAACAGACCTCTGATGTCAGCGCGCAAATTCGACATGTTCCGTTTTTTCGCTCATTACCCCCTGAGATCACGGAGCTCTTCCTAGCCCATCACCGTGTTGTCCACTGCCCCTCTGATGTTAAAGTCTGCCAAGCAGGACAATTTCAAAGAAGTTTGCTTTGTGTCTTGGAGGGATCTTTATCCGTCTATAAAAGAAGCATTCAAGGCGAAATGCAACACACCGCTGATATTTCAGCCGGAAGTGTCTTTGGTGAAACAGGCTTTTTCCTGAATCAAGCAAGGACCGCTGATGTCATCACGACTTCTGAGAGCTTGATCGTTAAATTTAAATATATCCCAGAGATCTTTGATCCATTGATTCAAAAAGAAAAAGCCCAGAGCTTACAAAAGCGGATTTGGTTGATTCATGCCTTACTTGCCTCTGATCTTTTTAAAGGCCTGCCCGATGATTGCTTTGATTCGCTGATTTACGCGGGGAATCTGACCCCATTAAAAACAAACACTTTGGTTTTTGCCGAAGGCCAGCGGGCTGAAAGTTTTTTTATTATTATTCAAGGAAATGTTCAGGTTTTACAAAATCAAAAAATAATTCGTCACCTCAGCCAAGGAGATTGCTTTGGCGAGATCGCCCTTCTTTTAACTGGTGGACTGCGAACAGCCGCCGTCGTTTGCGAATCTGATTGTCTGCTTCTTGAAATCGGCGCGCAAAAATTCTACCAAATGCTAGGTGACAATTTATTCCTGGCTTGCGAGTTCGAAAAAATTTCAACAAAAAGAGTCCAAGCCGATCGATTGCGGCGCAGGTAAAATTTGAACTCTCAAAAGTGAGGAACTTCGCCTCACGCTTTATACCCAGCTGTCGCCATAGTTAAGGCAGCCCAACTTAAGTCCAATTGTTAATTGACAGATTTTTTCGTGCAATACTTAAGTAAATAAGTTTTAATAGAGTGATGGATCGCTTAAGATCTTTTATTATCATTTGGATTTTTATAGGTTCTTCCTGTGCAACTTCTCAGAACGCCCTTTTGCTGCCCAAATTTGTCTTAAAAGAAATTGCCATCGCAGACGCCACCCTGAGTGATTCGATTTTAGTTTTTAGACTTGAAATTCAAAATCCAAATTCAGTGGCTTTAAAATTCGAGACGATCGATTATACAATACAAATAAAAGATCAAAGGTATTCCGGTCATTTAGATCATTTACCTAAAGCCAAACCCACCACGAACGTTGAGGTCGAGATTCCTTTAAAGGTGATCCTTTCAGATATTTTTGATTCAGTGACCTTAGCGATGTATGAAAAAGAGACCACCTATCAGCTGAGCGCGACTTTAACTGCCGATGGGAGAATCATCCCCCTTCAACAATCCGGTCGAGTGGCCGTCCTACCGCCATAAAATATTACTGAGTGAAATTTGATTCAGCCAAAGTGACTTCATGATGAGATAAGCTGATCCCTACGTTATATTCATGCCTGTCTCGGGCTTCAGAAGTCTTGATCAGTTGGTCGGACTGCTTTTGATCACAATTTAAGTCAACGGCAAGGTTCTGAGGATTCCATTCAAAAAACACTCTGGCTGAAACATCCTCACGACAGATTAAATCTTTAGAAGAATGCAGGGTCGAACTGTTATTTTCAATGCGAGCCAATTTTTGATTTGAATCAGCCTTCACGGGCACCGAATTAATCATTTGAGAAATCGCCAAAGTCCATAAAAGTAAAATAAATAAAAAAGCTTTCAAATGAATACTCCGATGTTGCTGCTTTAAGAATAAATCTTTCTTCGGCAATGAAAAGGCCAGAATTTTGGAACCTCATCTTTTTTGATGGCGCGGCCTTAGCACTGAAGATTAATGTTAAAGGACCGATGAGGTTGCTTTAATGATCTTAAAATTTTTAGTCGTTTTCTTCATCAATGTCCTTGTCCAAAAAACTGTCGCCGCAGATTCATGGGGGCTCCTTTTAAATAAAGAAGGCACCGGCCAAGGACGGGTCTGTGTAGTCTATGATGAAAGAAATGATTGCCAAGTCGACGATGTAGGAACCGAAACCAATATCGAACTGAACGAGAATATTAACCTTCGGGCCACCCCTGAACCCGGATCCCACTTTGTTCAATGGGTTGGCGATTGTCGTGGTCGAAGTCAAACTTGTCGAATGTTAAGCCAAAAGCCTTCGAATAATAAACCTTTAACAGCCACGGCGATCTTTGCCCAAGGTCCTGCCCCACAAGTCACAGCAGCCCCTGCTAAAGCAGCTGCTAAAACAAGAGTTTCGGCAAAAAAAAGTCGACTCAAAACCAAGAGCAAGACCCATAAAAAATCTAAAAAGAAAAAATTGCCTGCACAAAGTCCCCCAAGGGCGCAATAGGCGCCTACAAAGCCCTAAAAATCAAAAAAATTGCAAACTTGAAATCAATATTTGACCCCATGCCTGCAACCTTTTAATGATCAAGGCCTCATGATTGTTCTGAGGGGGACTTTCCAATGCTAAAACATGTCTTATTGCTTCTTACTTTAATGACAGTTTTGATGACAAGCTTCGAAGCTTACGCCAATGACTTGTCTCCTCAGGCCCAGGAGTGCGAAGACTTTAAAGTTGAAATCCCTGCCTATTTCACCAAAGGCTTGATCACAGTTCCCGAGGATTGGAGCCACCCTGAAGGGCCCAAGATGAAAGTATTTTATTACGGAAATTTCGGCGGCCCGCACGAAACTCCGATTATTTTCTTCAATGGGGGACCCACTTTCCATTCCCATGTGGCCTTTGGACAAATTCAAACGAATGCAAAGTCTTCAGATTTACCGATCATCTATATGGATCAACGAGGCACAGGATGCTCGGACCCCTACCCCACTGATTTAACGACTGCCAATATTGAGAGGCTGGCCCTTTATGGCAGCCGAGCCATCGTTAAAGATGCAGAGGCTTTGCGGAA
>JAYWEU010000221.1:0-10574 GCA_043779385.1 Pseudobdellovibrionaceae bacterium | reverse complement strand
AATATTCTTTCTGCCCGGGGGATAAAATAAATTCATTGCCGATTCTGACCTGGCTTGAAAGCTCATCTGTAAAACGAAAAGTTAGTAACTGTTTGGCTTCAGATTTTTTAGTGAACTGCTCGACCGTCCCGTTGTAGACAATCGAACCCTGGCTGATCAATAAAAGCTGGTGGGCTAATTTTGCAATATCATCCATATAGTGACTGGTTAGAATCACCGTCGGTCCCTTGTTTTCGACATATTTTTGCAAAAATTCACGGATCGTTGTCTGAGCAACAATATCAAGACCAATCGTCGGTTCATCAAGAAATAAAACTTCAGGTTCATGAAGAAGAGCCCCGATTAACTCCATTTTCATGCGCTCGCCCAAACTTAATCTTCTAAGCTGGGTTTCAAGGACATGGTCACAGCGAAGCAGCGTCGCTAAGTCTTGAACTCGTAGGCGGGCTTTTTTTAAATCCAAATCATAAATCCGAGCTAGCAAGGAATAACTGTCCAAAGGTGAAAGGTCCCACCACAGCTGATTTTTTTGACCCAGCAAAATACTGATGCGTTTTAAGTATTCAGATTTTCTTTCCCAAGGCCTAAAACCTAAAACCTTGGCTTCACCCGAGCTGGGTGTGATCAGACCTGAAAGAATTTTTAGTAAAGTGGTTTTCCCAGCCCCATTGGCGCCCACTAAGCCGATGATTTGTCCGGATTCGATCCTCAGATTGACATCAGTCAGAGCTTTTTTAACGACATGCTGGCGGTTCCAAAATCCTTGGACCGAGTTCCAGATACCTTCTTTTTTTTGATAACTTTTGTAGACTCTGCTGAGTCCACTGGTTTCGATGACTAAAGACATCGTTGAAGCTTATTCGGTCGCTTGGAATTCTGCAAATTGATTTGAATCGCGAATAAAGGTGTCGAATGAAGGTGACACGAAGCTGGCCTCTGTGATGCGCCCTTCTGGGCAGCTGGCCAAAACTTCAGCCCGTTGATCGGCAGGAGCTTGATAATATCCACATTGGCTGAGGTCCCACGCTTTTTCAGAATAGGTGATTCGATAGCCAATTAAAGTTTCACCGCTATAAAGAGCATCCACTTGATCTAAGCGAGTTTGACCAGCAGCATGGAAATCACCGCCTAATATTGTATCAGCCCACTCTTGTGCCTGTTCAAAAGCAACAGAGGTCAAAGTTTTATAAAGTTCCTTTTCTAGAAAAGGAGTTTCGTCGCGAGCATACATACGTTGAGATTGGTGGGGCGCCTGGCATAGGGCTTCAAAGGATTTAGCATCAGGACCCAAATCATCCGCCTTTGCAAAGTTGGCACTAAGAAGGCTACAAAAAATGAGAGTTAGACGAATGATTTTCATAAACTGCCTCCTTTTATAAAGCCAAATTAGTAGAAAATAGAATGATAATACAATGCACAACAATCATGTTATTATGCAAATTAAGAATGATTCAAAATTTAGGTCAAATTGGCTTTGTCATCACTAAAAAATATAAGTCATCACGGGTTGGAATTCCAAAGCACAAATCGCCATAGGGGAATTCTTTTCGTTCACCGGTCAATTTGTATCCGCGCCGGATATACCAATCGATCATCTCGCGCCGGGTTTGAATGATTAAAAGATTCATTTGTTTGCAAGACCAAGACCGGGCCCAAGCTTCAGCCTCATCAAGCAATTGTCGACCCAAGCCTTTATTTTGCAAATCAGGTTTTACTGTCAGCATTCCCAGCTGGCATGTCTCAGGATTTATCTTTTTTAAATGGACACAGCTGATCAACCGATGATTGTGATCTGGATCGGCACCCATTAAAATCACTTGATCAGGCGGGGTCATCAAATCGCGCAGCATTTTCGGATCTGTTCGCTGGCCTTCTAAAAGATCCGCTTCAGTGGTCCATCCCGTCCTAGAGAATTCACCACGGTAGGCAAAATTGATCAGATGGCAAAGAGCATCGATGTGTTCAGGATTTGCGACAGAAAAGGTAAGGGCCATGGAAAATTCGTATCACACTCTTCGTTGAGCATAAACAAAAAGTTCTTTTCCTACTCCGGCTGGGGCGGATTGCCTCCATCGTCCCCAAAACAAATATTGGTATAGTTTTTTGGTTCGCTCGCGAAGCTCCCATTCAGACGCTCCAAAGGGTGGGCCCTGCGGTTTATACATCGCGAAAAATACGCCCATTAAAAACCCTTTTTCAGACAGGCACTTGCTCCAGACCTTAACCAATTCGTTTCGGCGGGTCGGATTGATGGCGCAAAAGCAAGTATGTTCAAAAACTATATCAAAGGCTTTTTCAAATTCTGGCCCCAGTTTAAAAAAATCGGCCTCGATAAATTCCAAATGAGATATGTGGCCGTACTTTTCTTTTCCGCGTCGAATCGCTTCCGGAGAAATATCTACGGCCGTCACTTTGTGGCCATAATTAGCAAAAAGGGCGGCATCGTGTCCTTCGCCACAACCCAAAACCAAAATGCGGGATTTCGGCAGTTTCAATCGGGGAAGCATATCTTTTAAGGCTTCGGTGGGTTCGTTTAAGTTCCAACCCGGATTTTCTTCTTGGCGATAAATTTGGCTCCACCAGGCTTCTTGATTCACGTGGGTCGAATTTTTAAAGTATGAGGGAATTTCAAAAGTTTCGCCATGAAATGAGATGCTGTCATCCGTGTATTCTTCTAATAAATTAAAAAAGTGGGCTTGCGCTTTCCTTGAAAAAACAAAAGGCACGCCCTTGTTGGTTAGACCGTGAAAACGATCCCACTCATCAAGGCTTAAATTTTCTAATTTAAAAGATGTGAAAAACTGGTAGGGGCCTTGTAAAATCCATTGATCGTCGCGAACTTCAACTTGCTGGGCAACGAGGGGCTCATCGAAAGCTTCAACGATGACTTCTTCACCAGCTACCTGGCTAAGAAGCCTAAAATTTTCGCTGATCGATAAATGAGACAGGATCTCTCGGCCGACATCTTCGTCACTGACACGAATTTCGCCAAATAAAGCGTAACCTTCTTCATCGATTTGAATAAATTTTTGTTCTGGGATGGGGTCCAAAATAACTCCGACAGTTTTTAATCTTCTGAGGGAGCTTCTTTTGAGGAATCAATGGAATCGCCCTCTTGAAAAACAATTTGGTTGGCCGAAGTTTGCACTTTTTCGACTTTCCAATTTTCCTGGGAAGACTGTTCACCGGTTGTTTTCTTTAAAAGCGCTTCTCCGGTGATTGTTTCTTGAGAAGCCTTATCGCTTTCGCCTTCTTTAAACTGATAGGTGAAATGGGCACTTATTTTTTCGGGGTTGATCGTTTCTGTCCATAAGCGCACAAGATTAAAATCTTTGGCGTTCGGTCGATGTTTTTGCACGCTGGCCTGAATGATTTCAGCTAACTTCTGCTGAATGATGGCGTGCGTCTCAAAGCTGACGGTGGGATCGCTGTGGATTAAGCTCCATGTCCAAGCCAGAAGAATCACGAAGACGACTAAGCTGATGACTTTTTTCATTTTACTTGAATCCTCACACTCATTACTCTCGGGTTATATTTTGAGGTATCTCATGAGCGAGCAACGGATGACAACTTTAATATCAAAAGCCCCTTTTCTGCCCAGCGCTTTAAAAAATTTAGCGCAAAAAAATCTGGCCAAAGCAGAAACTGAAATTCGAAGGTGGCTGCAGGACCGCGGCCTCCCAATTTCGCCGGCTGATTTAGCGGCATTGATTGAAAATGTTTCGCCGGCCGCTTCACAAGGAGTCTTAAGCTACGCGTTAGACTTCATTCGTCCTTTAGCTTTAGGAATGGGTCTGAAAATTGCCCGACTGTCTGATACACAAGTTGAAGTCAGCATCCCATTTCGCCTAAAAAATCAAACCGAAAACCACGAGATGGATGAGTCCGTGTGCACAGTTGCGGCCATTGAAGCGGCTCGCAATTTGTGGCGCCGGCATGCGCCGATGGGGAATCTTGAAATCCGAGTTTTAGAAATGCGTTTCAAAAAGCATCGTTTGATTCAAGAGTCTTGTCGGGCCCGCATGGAACTTTCTGAAGCCTTGCGTGAAAAAGTCTTAGCGCAGTTGCGCCGCCAAAGAGTCAGCGAATGCGAAAATAACATCGCTCTTTTTGATGACAAGGACCAAAAGGTGGCAGAAATTTCGGCCCGCCTGGAACTGAAGTGGACTCCAGCCCTAAATTCCACTAAGGATTAAGGAGTGGAAACATTAGAAACTCACCTGTCTTCTGACTCAGCTGAATTTAAAGCTAACTTTAGTGCCCTGAGCGCCATTGTTGAAAAATGGCGGGCTAAAGTCGACCTTGCAAAAATGGGCGGCGGTGCTGAAGCCTCTGCCAAGCATAAAGCCAGGGGCAAATTAACGCCTCGGGAACGAGTGCAGGGTCTTTTGGATGCAGGCACAACATTTTTAGAATTTTCACAGCTGGCGGCCGACGGGTTGTACGACAATCAAGCACCCGCTGCTGGAGTCATCACTGGGATTGGCGTGATCCATGGGACCGAGTGCATGATTGTGGCTAACGATGCCACAGTCAAAGGTGGAACCTACTTTCCAATGACTGTAAAAAAACATTTACGAGCCCAAGAAATCGCCATGGAAAATGGCTTACCTTGTATTTATTTAGTGGATAGCGGCGGCGCCTTCCTCCCGTTGCAGTCTGAAGTTTTTCCGGATCGTGATCACTTTGGCCGGATTTTTTATAATCAAGCCCGCATGTCAGCGGCGGGAATTCCACAAATTTCAGTCGTAATGGGTTCGTGCACGGCGGGTGGGGCTTACGTTCCTGCCATGAGCGATGAAAATGTTATCGTCAAAGACACGGGCACGATTTTTTTAGGTGGACCGCCTTTGGTCAAAGCAGCGACCGGAGAAGAAGTCAGCGCACAAGATTTAGGAGGCGCGCAAGTGCACTCTGAAATCAGTGGTGTGACGGATCATATGGCAGAAAATGACGAGCACGCGATTGAGATCACGCGCAATATCGTCGGTCATTTAAATCATCAGAAAAAAGTTCAAATGAAGTTGGCCCCTATTGAAGAGCCTGTTTTTAATCCAAAAGAAATTTATGGTGTTATTCCGGCCGACAGTAAAAAGCCTTTTGATGTTCGTGAAGTGATTGCACGGATTGTTGATGGCAGTCGATTTCATGAATTTAAACCTTTATATGGAAATACTTTGGTCACCGGCTTTGCTCATATTTTTGGAATGCCAGTGGGAATCATTGCTAATAACGGCGTGCTTTTCAGCGAGAGCGCCTTAAAGGCCACGCATTTTATTGAGCTATGTGAGCAGCGTGAAGTGCCTTTGATCTTTCTGCAAAATATAACGGGCTTTATGGTGGGTCGAAAATATGAAAATGAAGGCATTGCCAAGCACGGTGCAAAAATGGTCATGGCGGTCAGCAATGCACGCGTGCCAAAATTTACTGTTGTGATCGGTGGGTCTTACGGCGCCGGCAATTACGGTATGTGCGGGCGGGCTTTTCAGCCACGACAACTTTGGATGTGGCCCAATGCTAAAATTTCTGTCATGGGTGGCGAACAAGCATCAAATGTTTTACTGACTGTAAAAATGGATCAGATGGCGGCCAAGGGACAAAAAATGTCGACCGCAGAACAACAAGAATTTAGAAAACCAACTTTAGAAAAATACGAGCAAGAAAGTTCGGCCTATTTTTCAACGGCCCGAATTTGGGATGATGGAATTATAGATCCAGCTGAAACCCGCAAAGTCTTAGCTTTGGGTTTATCGGCTAGTCTTAACAAGCCTTGGGGACCAGCTTCTCAGGGTGTTTTAAGGATGTAATGATGTCTTCAATTGTGGTTACTGAACTGGATCGAATGGCCTATGTAAAATTAAATCGGCCTGATTTACGAAATGCTTTTGATCCCGACATGATTCAGAAGATTGAAGATATTTTCATTGGCTTGAATGAACGAAAAGATTTGTCAGCCGTGGCTTTGTTGGGCGAAGGCAAAGTTTTTTGCGCAGGAGCTGACTTAAACTGGATGAAGGCGATGGTGAAATATTCCCTGGAACAAAATCGCCAAGACTCAAGCCAGTTGTTTTCGATGTTTGAAGCTGTGGCCCGATGTCACCTGCCGATTTTAGGATTTGTCCACGGGGCTGCTGTCGGCGGCGCCATGGGATTACTGGCTTGTTGTGATTATGTGATCGCTGAAGAAAAGACGCAGTTTTGTTTCAGTGAAGTGAAGTTGGGTTTAGCGCCGGCGGTGATCAGTCCATTTGTGGCTCGCAAAGCCCATCTTGGGTTGGTTCGTCCTTGGATGCTGTCGGGAAAAATTTTTGATTCTATCGAAGCTCAGCGAATGGGTTTAGTTCAAGAAATCGTTCCCGATGGAAAAGGCCTCAGTCTTTTGCCCAAAAAAATGCAAATGTTTTCGGAATCAGGGCCTGAGGCCGCCCGTGAAATTAAAAAGTTACTCTTTGATCTTCCCGGTTTGACTTGGGAACAACAAAAAGAGCGAACGACCCGTTTGATTGCCGAAAGACGCGTCAGCAGTGAAGGACAAGAGGGTCTTAAAAGCTTTCTTGAAAAAAGGGAACCTTCCTGGAGGGACCTTTGATCGGAAAAATCAAAAAAGTCGCCATTGCCAATCGCGGTGAAGTGGCGGTTCGAATTATTCGCGCCTGTGAAGAGCTGGGTCTTGAAACTGTGCTCCTGCATTCAGAAGTCGATGTGCAAAGTCGAGCTTATCGAATGGCCGATAAAAAAATCTGCATCGGACCTGCCGCCACAAATGAGAGTTATTTAAATATTCAAGCCAATATTAACGGTGCTTTGGCCGGCGGTGCAGATGCTCTGCACCCGGGCTTTGGTTTTTTATCAGAAAATGCTGATTTTGCTCAAGCCTGTCAAAAAGCCGGAATTATTTTTATCGGTCCTGAACCTGAAACCATCCGCAGGCTGGGAGATAAAGTTAAATTTAAAGAGCTGGCCCAAAAAGCAGGCTTGCCCTTAGTTCCTGGTTATCAAGGATCTGACCAAAGCGTCGCCGTCTTGATCTCTGAGTGTGAAAAAATTGGTTTTCCTGTGATTGTCAAAGCGGCCGCCGGGGGCGGCGGTCGAGGAATGAAGCTGATCACTTCAAAAGCTGAAGCTAAAGATCAGATTGAATCTGCGCAGCGGGAAGCTCTATCAGCTTTTGGTTCGGCGCAAGTTTTTATCGAAAAATATTTAGAACGTGCAAAGCACATTGAATTTCAGATTTTTGGGGATTCCAGTGGCCAGGTTATTCATCTTTTTGACCGGGAATGTTCCGTCCAGCGCCGACATCAAAAAATTATTGAAGAGGCCCTATCACCGTCATTGACGGAAGATTTGCGAAGGCAGATGGGGCAAGTGGCGGTGACAATTGCTGAGCTTGGTCGTTACAAAGGGGCCGGCACCGTTGAATTTTTGCTGCAAGATAATGAATTTTATTTACTTGAAGTGAATACGCGGTTGCAAGTTGAACACCCCGTGACCGAACTTGTGATGGGCGTTGATTTAGTTAAAGCGCAGATTCTAACGGCTGCGGGCGAATATGTTTTTGATTCTCATAAAATTCGTGCGCCAAGGGGTCATTCCATTGAATGCCGCTTGTACGCTGAAAATCCTTATTTGGGTGGAATGCCAAGTCCGGGTGTCTTAGGATCGGTGATTTGGCCCGATGGCCCTGGCCGTCGTTTTGAATATGGCTTTGAAGAAAACGATGAGATCACTTCTTATTATGATCCTATGATTGCAAAAGTAATCACCTGGGATGAAAATCGGCCTCGGTGTATTCAAAAAATGATTCGAGTTCTTCAGGACTCAGTAATTTTTGGAGTTAGAACCAATATTCCTTATTTAATTCAAATTTTAAGTCATCCCGAATTTATCAAGGGCACGATGACAACACGATTTATTGAAAAATATTTTAGCCAAGCTCTGAAAGAAGAGAAAATCACAGACTTTGAAAAACAAATCGTTGATCATGTCCTTCCCATCGCCAAAGCAAAAAATATCTTAGTCGGAACTTCTGTGGTTGTTTCGCCTTCTCCGTGGTCCCATTTTGTCGCGGCACCGAAGGGAGACAGATAATGGAAGTCTGGCTTGAGGTCGCTGGCCAACAAGTGAAAGTGAATGCGCAATGGTTGCAACAGCAACTTTGGGTTCATCTTAATGGAAAAACTTTTGTAGTGGAAAGTAACTCAGGGAAAAAAAATTCAAGTGGCAGAGGGACTGTTGCTAGCTCTGACACAGTCAAAGCTCCGATGCCTGGAAAGATCACAAAAATTTTCGTCAAAGCCGGAGACACTGCAACAAAAGGCGACGCGCTGATTGTGATGGAAGCCATGAAAATGGAATACACGCTAAAGGCTGAAATAAATGGTTTGATTCAAAAAATCGAAATTCAAGTCGGGGACCAGGTGCCATTAGGCAAAACTTTGATTAAGATTGATCCAGGAACTTAATTTTATGGCAGAAAAAGTCAGTCTTGTTGAAATGGGTTTACGCGATGGACTTCAGAACGAAAAGACTCTGATCGATGTGCCGACTCGAATTGAAATGGCCCTGCGCTTAGCAAAAGCGGGGGCTCGTCGAATTGAGCTTGGTTCTTTTGTTCGCTCTGACTGGATTCCCCAAATGGCCGGCAGCAAAGAAATTGTGACCGCCGTTTTAAATTTGCAAAAAAAAGGTCAGATCGCAAAGGAAGTTGTTTTTTCTGCCTTGGTTCCCAACGAGCAGGGTTTTAACGATGCTTTAGCAACAGGTATTAAAGAGATCGCCATTTTTGCAGCTTGCTCAGAATCTTTTTCTAAGAAAAATATCAACTGCAGTATCGAAGAAAGTTTTGCTCGCTTTTTGCCAGTCATGGCTCTGGCAAAAAAGCATAAAATTAAAGTTCGTGGTTACTTAAGTGTTTGCTTTGGTTGTCCCTTTGAAGGATCTGTGCCCGAAGCGCGTGTGGTGAAGCTAGCCCATAAAATGTTTAAAATGGGAGCTTACGAAATCTCTATTGGAGACACAATTGGTGTCGCCCACATTGGGCAAGTTGAAAGCCTGCTTAAAAAATTGAAAAAGAAAATTCCCTTGAAAAATATTGCAGGCCATTTTCACGACACTCGTGGACAGGCTTTGGCAAATATTGAACGCGCTTATCAATTGGGCGTTAGAACCTTTGATTCCAGTCTTGGCGGCTTGGGCGGTTGCCCTTATGCGCCTGGAGCCACCGGTAATGTTGCGACGGAGGACGTGGTTTATATGTTTCATGGGTTGAAGGTAAAAACCGGATTAAATCTTCAAAGCTTAGTAGATATGAATCCTTGGATGTCTGAAAAAGTGCAGCATGAACTTCCTTCGCGGGTCGGAAGAATTGGAATTCTTAAACCAAAAGGGAAAGCACTTTGAAATATTTCTGGATTTTTTGTTTTTTATTATCTGCCTGTGTTCATTCTAAAAACCAAACGGGGTCGGTGGCACTCGATACCAATAAAATTGCTATTTTAAATAAGCCGAAAAATATTGCAGAAATATTTAAAACTAACTTTGATAATCCAGACGCCGCTATGATTGATTTATTAGAGGCCTGTTCAAAGGACGCTTGTGATTCCAGCAATGAAAGATCCATTGCAAGTCGCCTTAAATCTTTACACCTGGCGCTGAGAGATAAAAATTCTGCGCAATTGATCGCTAACTCAGGCCGTGTCGTTGAAGATTTTCATCGGATGATCGCCAGTTATACGGATCAGCGCGAATATATTATTCCAGTGACTTTTCAAGCCTGGTTTTTAGCTGGTGCGATTTATCCTTACTCGAAACCAATCTCTCAGGCCTTATTTGCAGAGGTTAAAGCCATCCGAAAAATTTTAGATCTTCGAAGTCCGAAGCCTGTAGGATATCTTTTCTTAGTTGCTTTGGAAGTTGAATATCAAGCTGGTCATTTGATTGATAGAGTCCAAGCCTATAAAAGGTGTATTGATGCTGAGCCCAGTAATCGGCGTTGCCAAGAGGCCTATTTGCGGGTGTCTGCCCAGTCGCCTTTAGCCATTAAAACTTCAGAGACCAACTTAGCTAAAGAATGTCGTCCCGAAGTTGATAAATCAGGATTTACTTTAAGAGTTGGCACGAGCAGCCTGACGAAATATTTTTCTG
Source organism: Pseudobdellovibrionaceae bacterium (assembly GCA_043779385.1). GTDB lineage: Bacteria > Bdellovibrionota > Bdellovibrionia > Bdellovibrionales > Bdellovibrionaceae > JAYWDA01. The sequence goes on along the minus strand of JAYWEU010000221.1, from coordinate 431 downwards.
GGCCCAAACCATTTTATGGAAAAAAATATTATATTGATCGCCAAGATTTATTGGGAGTGAGCGAAATTGAAACTATTTATTGGACAAAAAAAGGGGCCTCTTTGTCCATTGCGATCACTGATTCGGGGGCCAGAAAATTAAAAGCCGCTTTGGGGCAATTTAAAAACAAAGGCCTTTTGCTGATGAAGAAAGAAATGATTTTTGCAGCGGCTCCTTTGTCTGCCGCCTTCAAAGATCAACCCAAAGAAATCAAGTTTTTAATGGTTGATAAAAAAGGCTTGAATGATTTTGTCAAAAAATGCCCCTGATCCTGTTGTCGTTTAAAAAGGGAATGGTTATTGCTAATTAGCGGTGTGAAATGCTATCCCGAGCCGCTCTTATTATCTCTAATGTCTTCCTATTGGCCCTCTTTGCTTGGGTCATCGTGGCCA
>JAYWEU010000220.1:0-4010 GCA_043779385.1 Pseudobdellovibrionaceae bacterium | reverse complement strand
TCATACCTGCTTCAAGAGCCTTCTTTGCTGCGTCTTCGGCCGCGACTTGCGCTGCGAAAGGAGTGCCTTTACGGCTGCCCTTAAAACCCAGATGACCTGCAGAGGACCAAGCCACTGTACCCCCGTTCGGATCTGTCATCGTGATGATGACATTTCCAAAGCCAGCTTGGATATAGCAATTGCCCTGTGGGACATTTCGTTTTGTTTTTTTCTTCGGTGCTGCTGACGCAGCTTTTTTTTGTTCGGTAGTCATTGAGCCAGCTCCAGTTATACGGCTTTTTTCTTATTAGCCACGGTTTTCTTAGGTCCTTTACGAGTGCGTGCATTTGAACGCGTATTTTGTCCGCGAACAGGAAGACCTTTTCTATGACGAATTCCACGGTAGCAGTTCAAATCCATCAATCGCTTGATGGAAAGACCGATTTCCCGACGGAGATCACCTTCAACTTTGAAGTGCTGCTCAACGTAAGAACGCATTTTCGCGATCATTTCATCAGACAAACCATCAGTTCTAAGAGTGGTTGGAATTCCAGCGAATTCACAAATTTCTTTCGAACGAGAACGGCCGACACCGTAAATGTACGTCAATGCCACTTCGACTCGTTTATTTCTGGGTAAGTCAATCCCCAATAGACGTGCCATGTACTAGCCCTGCCTTTGCTTGTGTTTAGGATTTTCGCAAATCACGCGAATGACCCCGCGACGTTTAATCACTTTACATTTGTTACAAATTTTTCCAACTGACGGTCGTACTTTCATACTCCAACACCCATCTCGAAACTGAAATTTTAAAGTCGTAAATAAGCACGGAAAACTAACATTGTCACAGATTTAAGTCTAGGATTAATACAAAATCCAAGTTAACTAATCAACTTCTTTATTTCTGCGAAAACTTCAGCTTCCCCTCGGTTGCCATCGACGACCGTTAATTTCCCAGCTTTCCTGTAAAAGTCCTTAAGTGGACTGGTAAATTCTTCATATGTTTTTAGCCTATTCCCAATGACATCGGCCTTATCATCATTCCTTTGATAAACTTCTCCACCGCACAAGTCACAAATCCCGTCCTTTTTTGAAGGCTTGGACTGAATGTGAAAAACTGTTCCGCAGTTTTTACACACTCGGCGACCCGTTAACCGCTCTGTCAAAATCTGCTTGGGAACCTCAAGGAATATCGCCTTTTCGATTCGCAGATTCATGGTTCCCATCAAGTTCTCTAACGCCTCGGCCTGAGCCACCGTGCGGGGAAATCCATCCAAGATAAAATTCTTGGTGCCTTTACTTAAAACTTCCTGAACCATCCCAATAACGATGGCGTCAGGTACTAACTCGCCGCGATCCATAAAAGCTTGAGCCTTTTGTCCAAGCTCAGTTTTATTCTTGATCGCTGCCCTAAATAGATCCCCTGTCGAAATCTGACTCATCCCCAGCTGATCAATTAATAGCTGCGATTGAGTCCCTTTTCCCGCCCCAGGCGCCCCAAAGAGGATCATGTTCAAAACTGAACCCTCCGACTGCGGACTTTAGCTCCCTTGGTCAGATTCTTATATTGGTCAGAGACCATATGCTGCTGAATATGCTGAGCCGTATCAATTGCGACACCAACAAGAATCAACAAACTAGTTCCACCGAAATAAAATGGCACATCAAATTGATTTGCTAACAATCCCGGCATAATACAAATCACTGAAAGATAAATACAACCCATCACGTTCACGCGATCTAAAATCTTTTGAACAAAGTCAGCCGTACTTTTACCAGCCCGGACGCCAGGGACAAAAGCTCCCGATTTTTTCAAGTTTTCAGCCACATCATTGGGATTAAAAACAATTTCAGTGTAGAAAAAAGAGAAGAAAACAATCAAAGCAATAAACAAAATATTAAAAATAACACCATTTGGATTCAAAGACTCTTGGAAGGATCGCAACCAAGGGACATTCACAAACTGAGTTATCGTCGCAGGAAACATTAAAAGCGAACTTGCAAAAATCGGCGGACTCACACCCGAAAAGTTAATTTTAATCGGCAAATAGCTTTGCGGCGTCGCCATCGACTGCATTCCTGCTTGGGCCCGCTGAGAATACTGAATGGTGATTCTTCGTTGCGCGGTCTCCATATAAATCACCGCTGCAATAATCAAAACCATGAAGATCAAAAGCAATAAGAGGACGGCTGATTTCATTTGCCCATTAGCCGTTAATTCTAAAAGCTGCCCTGCTCCCTTCGGAACAGACGCGGCGATACCCGTAAAGATTATTAAAGACGACCCGTTGACTCCAATGCCTCGCTCAGTGATCTGCTCACCCAACCACATGACAAAGCAAGTTCCCGCTGTCAAAGTGATCACCGTCATCAACTTAAATGGCAAAAAGCCAACATAAGCTGCCGTCACCATTTGCTGCGTACCTTCATGAGGGGACATCAACCAGCTACTGATTCCATAACCCTGGATAATCGCTAAGCCAATGGTCGCGTAGCGCGTGTACTGATTAATTTTTTTACGTCCGTGCTCACCCTCTTTTTTCAGCTGCTCAAGGTAAGGAACAGCGGAAGTCAGAAGACTGAAAATAATCGAAGCCGAAATATAAGGCATGATACCCAAAGCAAAAATACTAAATTGCGCCAGGGCTCCACCAGTGAAAGTGTTGAACAAACCAAAAATTCCACGATTTTGAGATTCAAAAAAGCCAAGAACCGCAGCGCCATTCACTCCGGGAGTCGGAATATGAACACCAATTCGATAAATAGCGAGCATCCCTAAAGTGAAGAGAATCTTTTTTCTTAAATCGGCATTCTTAGCTAAGCTGTTGACAGTCGCCACGATGTTGTAACCTCTTATTTAATAATTTCGACGGATCCACCAGCAGCTTCAATGGCTTTTTTAGCAGCCTCTGAAACCTTATGTGCTTTTACTTTAAGAGCAATTTTTAGCTCACCTTGAGCCAGAATTTTTAATTTAATACCAGAAATGAAACCATGAGCTTTCATTGTCTCTGGATTAACTTCACCTTTGAAGTCGACCAGTTTGCCAATGTTGACGATTTCAAAATTATTCGCAAATGCTGCGTTCGTGAAACCAAACTTGGGAAGACGACGATGTAAAGGAGTTTGACCACCCTCAAATCCCCGACGGATGCTTCCGCCTGAACGTTGAGTTTGACCTTTTCCACCCTTACCAGAGTATCCGCCTAAACCAGAACCGATTCCGCGACCCACTCTTTTTCGATAATGTGTAGAACCCTTAGTTGGGCTTAATTCAGCTAAAAGACTCATAATTACCCCTTAACCTCAACATTGATTAAATGTTGAACCTTCAAAATTTGTCCGCGCATCGCAGGACTGTCTTTCACTTCATTGGTTGAATGAGGCTTACGCAGACCCAAACAACGAACAGTGTCCTTTTGGTCTTGAGTGCAACCAATCAGTGATCTTTTCAATGTGACTTTAAATACCTTAGCCATAAACTATCCCTAACCTTGCTCTTGATTTTTAAGCTGCTTAAGTTGCCTTAAGCCATCCAACGTTGCTCTAACGGCATTGTGAGGATTCCGAGTACCAACACATTTCGTCAAAATATCTTTTACACCAACAGACTCTAGAACCGCTCGAACCGCTCCACCAGCAATAACGCCAGTACCGGGAGCCGCAGGCTTCATAATAACTTTAGCAGCGCCAAATTTACCGATGACCTCATGGGGAATCGTTCGATTTTCTTTAAGAGAGATATTCGTAAGACCTTTCTTAGCTGCACGACTTGCTTTACCGATCGCCTCGGGAACTTCGCCAGCTTTTCCAGATCCAAATCCGACCTGTCCTACTTTATCGCCAAGAACTACGAGAGCTGCAAAGGAGAAACGACGTCCACCTTTAACAACTTTTGTTACGCGATTGATCGCAACAACTCTCTCTTCTAATTCGGAATTAGCTTTCTCCACAGAGTCTCCTTAAAAATTTAAACCAGCTTCACGAGCGCCATCAGCCAAAGCTTGAACACGACCATGATAGATATAACC
>JAYWEU010000219.1:0-4032 GCA_043779385.1 Pseudobdellovibrionaceae bacterium | reverse complement strand
GGCTTGAGGTCAGCAAGAAATTTACTAGTCCACATTATTTGTCCACATTATTTTACGGTACTGTCGGTGGCATCCAGTTCGTCGTTGCTATCTCGGTCATGGCCAAAATTGGCTTCCGTGTGCAGGCCATCTTTGAAACAGGTGTACAGATCCGTCGCAGAAGCATTGATTGTCGGGCAGGGATTGGCCGCGGCGACGCGATTTGTAGCATCAATCGTCATGCCATTTGTAACTGCTGCTAAATTAATTCTTTTAAAAAGATTGGCCGTTTTTAGGGACAGTAAAAGAATAGCGTTATTCGGCGGCGAAACTGGATTGGGACCAGCCACTTCGTAAGTGATGCCTTCATCTGATCTGACAATAAAAGATTGGCCATTCACTTGTCCTGCAAAATAAACAGCATAATTTGTCATGCCAGCCGGAGCGCCTGGCGCTGCAAAATCAAGTTTTTGAAAAACAGCTTTGAATCGTAAAACCGGCGGTGTGATGAGGATCGATCCAAAAAACGGTGGATTTGATCCCAGCATATTGATCGCATAAGGTCCGACGTATTTAACATCCGGCGTTTCTCCACCGCCACTGGTTTGAGTGCTTCTAATTTCAATTGTTTTTAAAGCCATCCAAAAATCTGAAAGTGTGATAGCACGGCCGGCCGAATCTTGCAAAGCCGGTGGTGCTAAAGCAAACACTTTGTTGATAAAAAGATTTGGAAGAAAATGAAAGTTCTTAACGATTGCAGGTGAAGCGACTTGTGATGACGCCGTTATTTTCATGTTCACCGTCACAGGATTGCCGGTGGTTGTTCCACCGTTGTCACTTTTTTGGCAGCTTAAAAAGAGACACGAAATGAAGTTCAAAAAAATAATCCAACAGAAATTTTTCATTTAGATCTCCTTTCTTTTAGGTGTTGAAGTTAAAGGAACTGCCGCTAGAGTGATGTGATAAACTTCACTGTCCAAGTCTTGCGAAGGGCCTTTGTTATTATCTAACTCATTGATAAAATCCGCAATTTTTAATTTTAACGCTGTAAACTCTTGGCTAGAGAGAGCTCGGGTATGTCCCATAATAGAACGCTGCTCGCGGGGCGTATTTTCAATGGAATCTTCAATTTTACTGAGCATCTGACGGTGAAAATCGGATAACGAGATTTTAAAAACACCGTCTTCGCATTGCAGTGATTTTTTTGCAGTCGCCGATTTTCCATCTTTAGAAAGAGTGATAAAACCGTGATTTTTTAGAAAATCAAGAATGTTTTCTATTTCGGCTAAGCCGATTTTTGCTTTTAAGCGCTCTTGAATCCAAATGGGATCCAGTTGAAAATCGGGAAGATTCAACATTTCTCTGATCGCCACATTTTCCCAACGGCTCAGATACTTAAACACTTCAATCTCTGGGGAATTATTAAGTTGGTATTCTTTTATTTTTTGTAAATCCTTAAGGGCTTCTGAACGAATTTGTGGATTTTCTGATTCGCCGATGCTGCGTAAAAGGTTCAGAATTTTTTGTTCTCGCTTGTTCAAGCCTAAATAAGGCATTAATTTTTCGAAGGCTGATTCTGAAAGTTGTCGCCGGCCACTTAAAACCATTGGCAAGTAGCCAACAGCGATATTGGCTTTGCGAGAAAGATTTCTTAAACTGAATTTTGATTCATGAATTTTCATAAATTTTAACCAGTCCTTTAGAAAAATAAAATAGTCATGATATTTTTCAATCTGCGGTCGATGCTCTATTTTTGTTTCATCAATCTTTTTCATCTCGGTCTCGCAGTGTGAATTGGAAGGAGCCGGCTCAGACTGGCTCCTTCTTGACTAGGTGTTATATTGTTTGGTGGACTTCGCTTTCAGTGGCTTCGATTTCTCCGCTGTGATTTGAGTCTAGCCCCATCTGGGTTTTTAACTCAAGGCCACGACGGATGCAGGTGTAAATATCTGCGGCCGAGGCATCAATTAAAGGACAAGGGTTTGCGGCCGGGAGGCGATTGGCCTGAGTGATGGCGACATTCGCATTGACCGCAGCCATGTTTATTTTGCTGAAGATATCAGCTAAGCGAACGGAAATTAAAATGTCGCTGCTTCCATCCAACGGAAGTCCTTTAGGTCCCGCAATCATAATTTGAGCTCCATCGGTACTTGTGTAAGTGAAAGAGAATCCGTTGACGGCGCCATTCAGATAAATGCTATTGCCATTCAGCTGTGCGGGAACACCGGCAGGAATTGTTGTTCCGGCGTGGAGTACAAACTCAATTCGGCGATAACTTCCAGCAGGTAAGCTTTGAGTATCAATGGGAATTGGCAAAGTTGATAAAAGGTCGACGAAGTAGGGGCCCACAAATTTGACTGAATTATCTTCTCCGACAGCAGCTAGCTCAGCTTGTTTAAATTTAATTGTTTTAACAGCCACCCAGGCCTGGTTTAATGTGACCACAGCCGCATTCGAGTCCCTTAATGAAGCGGGAATAAAGGCCACTGCTTTCGGTAAAAGCAAGCTCATCAGTGAAGGCTTATTGTAAGCCACTCCGGGCGCTTTTGCTGAGCTTGTAAAGACAACGGGCGCCGACACGAGAGGCACTGATGAAGCCACCTCGGCAGGAACCTTTGCACATGATGATAAAGCCATTAAAGCGCTGATTCCTAAAAGTACGTTCTGGTTAAAATATTTCATAAAACCTCCTTGGTTTTGGTTTCAACGATCAATTTGAAGAATCCAAAGTGTTTGATCGAAGCACTCTTACAGTTTAGGCCGCCCCCATAAAAATTGCCATTTAAATCACAAATGTGATCGAAGAAAAAATATGTTATATATAAAGTTTCAATAAAAACAGATAGATCTATCGTTTATTAAAATGAGACTTTAAGTAAATACTTATGTATTGTGATCACTAATAGCCGCCCTAATTATCATTGCGAGACACAGCTAGATGATCGTCTGGGGATTTGGAGGCAGGTCACTTAAGAAACGGCGTCAGTTTCACAAAATGAGTGCCGCGAACGTCGCCCAGTAATTGGATTTTTAGAACTCCGGCGCATATTTTTTTAGCTTCAGTCAGGACATTCCAGCGGTGTTCGGGCAGATCCCGTAACAACAGATAGGACGAGCCCGTGCTTTTCAGGGCATTGCCAATTCCCAACAAAAGATTTTTCAAATCAGAATCAATAAAAAATCGACACCTATTTTTAAATTCTGAAGGAGACTGCTTTCCTTGCCATGTAAAAAAATAGGGAGGATTGCTGACAATCAAATCATAGGTATTTATAAATTCGTCGGTTAAAAGATCATTGTAATTTCGATGCACAAAATTAAACCCAGTTTCAAGGGGTCCCAATCTTTTTTGGTTCTCTAAAAAATGGGGGTGATATTCATTTTGAATTTCTAAAAAATCAAATTGGGCCGGGACACTTTGTCCTGCTTCGCGCCGATGAAATAAAAAGTCCAGCCCAACAATTCCCGAGCCCGAACAAATATCCAAGGCCTTGCTGCCTTGCAAATTCACGTCTGACATTTGCTCAAAGATTCGACGCGAAAGAAAGACTGAGTCGTGGGAAAAGTGATACTCCTCGGGTTGAGAGTAGTTAAACGTGTAATGGGGATTGATCGAGGACATTTCTCATTCTTAACGATAAGTCAGCCGAGATTCAACTTCTTAAAGCGCAATATTCAGCCGTTGATCCCTTTTATCGTCCAGGAGCGGTTGATTTCTCTGAAGTTTCCATTCGAGATCCCGGACTTAATGGATTCAATGAAACTTTGCGTCCCACCGCGATGCTAAAAAAAGCGATGATGATAATAGCAATGAGAAGGGCAATAAATAAAGTGCTCGCAAATTTTTTTTCGCTCAGGGGATCATGGCCTGTGGTTATTTCGCCGATTTTCATAAAACCTCCGTGATCTTTAGATTAGCTCTGACAAAAAATAATAGGAAATGGATTGTCCTTTTTAAGGCAATAGTGACAGAGACTTCATAAATAGGGAGCAGGGCGCTAGCGCGATTGCAGGATGGTCAGAAGGGCCCTGGCTAGGGGTTCGACAGGAAAA
>JAYWEU010000218.1:0-4091 GCA_043779385.1 Pseudobdellovibrionaceae bacterium | reverse complement strand
GAAATATGGGTCATTTTATCCGCGTAACCGGAGGCTTCAGCCGCAGCCGCAGAATCGCCCCCACCGATAATAGTCATCCCCGTATTTTCTGAAATGATTTTTGCCACACCAAAAGTTCCTTTTGAAAATTCCGCGGTCTCAAAAACACCCATAGGACCATTCCAAAAAATCGTCTTGGCTTCTCGAAGAGCGGCACTAAATAAATTGAGCGATTTAGGTCCAATATCAAGAGCCATGCGTCCATCAGGAATATTGACGTCTTTGGTCGTTTCAATATTTTTTGTGTCACCAAAAGCGAGTGTCGTCACATGATCCACTGGCAGCAATAAAGTTTTCCTTCGAGCTTCGATCCGCGCAATCATCTCTTTAGCGTATTTAATTTTATCTTCTTCAACTAAAGATTTACCAACCGAGTGACCTTGCGCTTTTAAAAACGTATAGGCCATGGCACCACCGATAATAATTCCATCAACAACATCAATCAATTTTTCGATCACGGCAATTTTATCAGACACCTTCGCCCCACCAAGAACGGCAATATAAGGCTTGGCGGGATTTTCCATCAACTGATCGAGCATCTTGATTTCTTTTTCGATCAGAAAACCAATGCCTTTTTGTTTCATGATCTTCGGCAAAGCGTGAATGGTGGCGTGAGCCCGATGACTAGCCCCAAAAGCATCATTGATATAAATATCACTGTAGCTTGCGATCGTTTGCGCAAGCTCATCACTGTCTTTGGTTTCCCCAGGCACATAGCGAATATTTTCTAATAGAATTAATTGATTTTTTTTAAGGCCGATCAGAAGTCCTTTAACGCCATCGTCAGAACTTGGGTCATCCACTAAAAGAACTTCCGCTTTTAAATGTTCAGCCAAGCTTTCTGCAACAGGCACAAGGGAAAATTTTGTATCTTCGGCACTTTTTGGACGACCCAAGTGGGAAGCCATCACGATCTTCGCTCCCGCATCCATTAAAAACTGGATGGTGGGTAAAGTCGCTGTGATTCGTGTTTCGTCCGTGATCTTGCCGTTCTCTAAGGGAACATTCAGATCCAGGCGAAGAAAGACAACTTTATCTTTCACATTAAAATCTTTCAGCGTTTTTATATAGCGAAGACCATTTGCCATTTAGATTCCTTTTTGAGCCATGTAAAGAGCGACATCCACCATCCGCTGCGAAAAGCCGGTCTCGTTATCATACCAAGACATCACCTTCACAAGTTTAGGACCGACCATCATTGTGCAGGCGGCATCGACTATGGATGAGTGTTTGTTGCCATTAAAGTCGATCGACACCAGTTCTTTTTTCTCGACGGCTAAGATACCCTTCAACGGACCTTCAGCGGCTTTTGTCAAAGCGGCGTTTACAGAATCAATTGTGCAATCTTTCATGGGACGGAAAGTGAAATCAACAAGGCTGACATTTGGAGTTGGAACTCGAATCGAAGTTCCATCAATTTTCCCTTTTAATTCTGGAAGCACAAGACCCACGGCTTTCGCCGCCCCAGTTGTTGTAGGAATCATACTCACAGCCGCTGATCGGGCCCGACGTAAATCTTTATGAGGAGCATCCAGAATTTTTTGATCGTTGGTGTACGAGTGAATCGTTGTCATCATACCGTTTTCAATTCCAAAAGCTTCGTGCAAAACTTTTGCGATAGGCGCTAAGCAATTTGTCGTGCAAGACGCATTAGAAATAAAAACGTGCTTCGATGGATCATACTGTTCATGATTCACACCCATCACCAAAGTTAAATCCACACCATCCGCTGGCGCCGAAATCATGACTTTTTTTGCGCCCGCGGTAATATGTTTTTGATAATCTTCTTTTCCTTTGAAGGCGCCTGTGCATTCCAAAACAAGGTCAACGCCCCAGGCTTTCCAAGGAATTTCAGCTGGATTTTTGCAAGCCGAGTAATTAATTTTCTTGCCGTTCACGATCAAATTCTTTTCATCATGGCTGACATCCGCATTAAAAATGCCATGCGTGCTATCGTACTTCAGCAAATGAGCCGAACCATCAAGGCTGTCCAAGTTATTAATTCCAACAATGTCTAAATGTTCAAAACCGGCACGAAAAAGAATTCGTCCAATACGACCAAAACCATTGATACCGACTTTAAGTTTAGCCACGCAAGCCTCCAGGAAAAAATTGAGAGCCCAATATCATTGGGAACGATAAAAAAATCAAGGATTAGGAGGAGAAATCGCGGCCTTTACCAAATAATTTTAGGAAACATTTGCAGCGCGTTCTTCAGCATCTGCTGACAAAAAACTTCTTCTTCCACGCCTTTTAGCTGGGCAACGAACTGGGCGGTATGAACCATAAAAGCCGGTGTGTTCTTTTTTCCACGCTGTGGGACTGGCGCTAAGAAAGGAGCGTCGGTTTCAACGTGAATTCGATCTAAAGGCATAGCGGCGACAGTATCGCGTAAGTCTTGAGCATTTTTAAACGTCACAACTCCGCTGATGGAAATATTAAAACCCAAATCCAAGCACTGATCCGCAAGCCATCTTGTGCCTGTGAAGCAGTGAATAATTCCGTTCACGCGGCCTTTAAATTCTTTCAAAATTTCAACCGTATCGGGTTCTGCATCGCGGGTGTGGATTTCCACTGGCATTTTGTGACGAGCGGCAATATCCAGCTGCTTCCGAAAGGCCTCTTTTTGATCTTCCACCGGCGATTGATTGTAGTAATAATCCAAGCCAATTTCACCCACTGCCACCACTTCGGGCCGCGCCAAATGCGCTTCAATAAAGGCCCCCGCTTCGTCGGTGTAAATGGCGCCTTGATGGGGATGCACGCCTAAGGTGCAAAAAACTTCTGGATAATATTTTTTTGCAATATCTAAGACAATTTGATGATCAGAAGGCTCGGTTCCAATGGTGACCATTTTTTTAACCCCAGCGGCCTGAGCTTTTAAAATAGCGGCCTCTGTCCCCTCTTCCATCATGTCCAGGTGGCAGTGCAAATCAATCCATTGGTTCATTTTGTCGGTCATAAGGGCCTTCGTTGAGTTCGAATCGACAGCGCTTCCATTTGCAACTGCGGATCGCGGTTGATCAAAAGCTCATTTTGCCAGGTCAAGATGGCTTCTTGCCAGTTTAAAAGTTGGTCCATCGAACGAGCTGCCAGCAAATCCAAGAAGGCGCTTAAATCTGTGTTAAGAACCTGGTTTTTTCTATTTAATTTGGTGTAAATGGCATCCCGTAACAGATAATTCCAATGTATCAAGTACTGCGACCACATGCCTTTTTCTTTTAAGGGTTCGCGCCAGTCATCGGTGGTTAAGAAATCTTTTTTGAGCACGCAACTTTCTAACATTTGGGCGGCTGTTTTTCGAACTTGGGCCGAGGTCTCTTCTTGAAACTGCGATAGCTTTTCAAAACTTCCGCGCGAGGCCCTAAGCATCCAATCGGGAGCTTGAACTTTTTTCTTCATCTCACTCGCGGGCACGGGATAAAAAGTCAGCACTTGGCAGCGTGATCTTAACGTGGGCAAAACACTGGAGGCACTGGGCGCCATCACAAAAAATTGCGTCTCGGGCGGTGGATCTTCTAACGTTTTAAGTAATGTGTTGGCAGCGGTGGCATTCAAAGCTTGGACTTGATCGATAATGACGACTCTTTTTCCACGCCAAGATTTTAAACTTAAAAAACGTAAAATCTCGTGAGCTTGGTCAGTTTTAATTTGTTGGCCGGCAGGTTCAGTGTAAAACACATTTTCGCTTTGGTGTTTTGCAACTTTTAAGCAGCTGGGACATTCACCGCAAGCCGATGGATTGACCTCACAAAGGTAAGCTTGTGCTAAGGCCCACGCCGTTGTTTTTTTGCCGATACCTGAAGGGCCTGCCAATAAATAAACACCGGCTAATCTTTGATGGGCTTTAGCAATGAGCCAATTTGAAATAATTCGGCCATGTCCAACGACAGCGGGAATTAAGGCAGCCATTTTTTTGATCTTAAGTTAGTCATGACTTGCTCTAACATTTGCACGGTTGAAAGCCTTGCATCTAAAATTTGCCAGCGACTGGCGTCCGCTTTGGCTTGATGAAGGAAGCTCTGTCGGACTCGTTCGTGAAACTGATCAGC
>JAYWEU010000217.1:0-10891 GCA_043779385.1 Pseudobdellovibrionaceae bacterium | reverse complement strand
GTGGTTAAAAAATCCGTCAAGAACAGTGGCGATTTTTTAATGAGTGGACGCTCGATCCCCCTTTGGATTTCAAGCTTAGCCTTTATTTCTGCAAATCTGGGCGCTCAAGAAGTGATTGGCATGGCGGCGTCCGGCGCAAAATATGGTTTAATGACGGCTCATTTTTATTGGTTGGGAGCCATTCCCGCCATGGTCTTTTTAGGTGTTTTTATGATGCCATTTTATTATGGCAGCCGAGCCCGCTCGGTTCCAGAATATTTATCTTTGCGATTTGACGAAAAAACACGAGCGGTGAATGCTTTTTCATTTGCGGCCATGACAATTTTTTCTTCAGGGGTCTCACTTTACGCCTTAGCGCTTTTGCTGCAAACGATTTTAGGTTGGCAGTTTGAATCTTCAATTTTACTTTCAGCGGGAATCGTTTTTATTTATACATTCTTGGGCGGCCTGACCAGCGCCATCTATAATGAAGTCCTACAATTCTTTTTAATTGTTCTTGGGATTTCGCCAATCGTTTATATCGGCCTTCATCTTTTGGGTGGTTATCAGCGCATGACCACGCGCCTGCCTGAAGTCATGAGCCACACTTGGAAATATGCGGATGTTGCAGCTAATAACCCGATGGGTGTCGGATCTTTTGAACTGATCTTTGGTTTAGGGGTGGTTCTTTCTTTTGGGTATTGGTGCACCGATTTCTTGGTCGTTCAGCGGGCGATGGTGACAAAAGATATGTCAGCCGCACAAAGAACGCCGATCATTGCAGCGATACCAAAATTATTACTTCCTTTAGTTGTGATTTTACCAGGCATGATTGCTTTAGCTTTAACAAAAGATGGGACTAGTTTTCATCTTCCGTTAAAGACTGATGGACGCGTCGATTTTGATATGACTTTGCCCAGCTTACTGACCCACTTTTTTCCTCCGGGTCTTTTAGGTGTCGGAGTGACGGCCTTGATGGCTTCATTTATGTCTGGCATGGCTGGGAACGTCACCGCCTTTAATACGGTTTGGACTTACGATATTTATCAAGCTTATGTCAAAAAAGACGCTTCAGATGCCCATTACTTTACTGTTGCTAGATGGGCGACAGTCGTTGGAATTCTTTTATCTGTGGCAACCGCTTATTTAGCGCGAAGTTTTAATAACATCATGGATTTGTTGCAGCTTATTTTTGGATTCGTGAATGCGCCGCTTTTTGCGACTTTTTTATTAGGGATGTTCTGGAAGCGAACCACTGGGCATGGGGCTTTCTGGGGTCTTTTAAGTGGAACCACCGCAGCCGCACTGACCCACGGATTAACAGTGGCCGAAGGCAAAGGCGGTTGGATTTCGAACGTTCATGAGTACCCTTCAGCGATGGGGCAAGCGTTTAATATTGCGATCATTGCTTGGGTGACCTGTTTACTGGTCACGATCGGAATCAGCTTATTTACAGTGCCTAAGACCGATGATCAAATGAGGGGCTTGGTCTACAGTTTGACTCCGAAGCAACAGACTGGGCATTTGCCGTTTTGGAAACGCCCCATGGTGCTTGGTTCTGGAGTGTTGTTTTTGACCCTAGTGATAAACTATATATTTTCTTAATAGGACGGGATGAGGTTTTTGTGCTGAGCTGGATGATTGATTTACGAAATGTGATTGGTTTATTTTTTGTGATTGTGGGTCTTATTTTGCTGGCCGTTGCTTTTTCGCCGATGCATCAGATCGTGCAGGATTTAGATATCCAGCTTTGGTCTGGAATCATCGCAACGATTTTTGGCGGCGCCATGCTAGCTTCGGGAACTTTTATAAAATAAAGGACTTATTTCCAGTCCATCCAAATCAGACCTTGGTTTTCAACCCAGTTGTTAAGCTTTAAGGTTTTTGATTTTAAATCTAAGACGGGCAGCTGAATTTGAAAGTTGCGTCCAGTCAATAAAGATTCGCCGATTTTTTTAATCAGACTGGATGAAACTCTTTGGCTGGGTCGATATTTTTTTAAATAATCTGCATCAAACTGCCAAGTCATATTTGTTTTTGATTGATCGACGTGAAGATTTAAAACACTGTCTTTCACCTGAGTGCTCAGGGCGTAGCTGGCGCCCAAGCCCCAATGAAGATAGGTTTGCTCAAGGTGGTCCCGCGGAGCTTCGATGACTCCCTTGGTTTGCGACTTCAAAGACCACTTTCCTTGCCCTAAGGACTTTAAATCAACGATCTGGCTTGGATCCGATGTCAGTAAAAAAGGCGCTGATTTTGAAAAATTCATTAAATCAGGCCAGACAAAAAACTGTTTAAAGCGACTTTGCATCAGCTGATGAAAAGCGTCAAAGCCTTGCAGATTAAAGCGCAATATTGAAAAGTGACTGGCTTTTTCTTTGGCTAAAGCCGTAAATCCTTCCGAAGTTAAAACCAGTTGTGGGAACTCTGATTTTACGGGGGCCACTAAGACTTGTGGCAATTCAATTTTTTTAACATCAGCACTCGATCGGATCTCGCCGCGGATAAAGAAACCTTGATCGCTGGGATCATCAATGGAAGTCACTTTTAAGTTTTGATATCCGACAGTGGTGATCTGATTCCAAGCGCCCAACCATTTTTCCTCTAGGGTCGTGCTGAGGAAAGTTTGCAGCAGGCTTGCGATCGAGTCAGAATTTTTCAAAGAGTCTTGCAATAACTGACTGACAGCTTGATCAAAACCTTGCGGTCCGCTGCAAACTAAGGGGCTGATTGTCCACCCTTCGTGAATGGCTAATTTTAGTTGGGAAATTTTCGGTGATAACATTTCATTTTGTCGCAAGTACAAAGCTTGTAAAGCAAGATCAGCCGATGGAACTTTAATTTCAAAAGGCTCGCAGATCGCATTGATTTTAATTTCAATTCGATTTCCGCCAATTTCTTTGATGATTGTTTGATCGACAACCAGCTGCTGTACTTTCACCTGCACCGACATGTTTTGTGCGCCCGCATTGATTCCTGTTGACTGGACCTGTAATTGGGTCCAAGCGCCATTGACTTGTAATGTGGTGCCTTTCAGCAAAGGCTGCCAGTCCTGCCAATGCAGAGTCAGATCGCGAGGTTGCAGGCTAAACTGAAGTGGAATATTCTTGAGTTCTTGCTCTACAAATTTCCATGGTAACCATTGTGCGACTTCAACATTGTATGCTTCGCTTTTTGCTGCAAAAATCATCAAGGAAAGGGTGATAAGCGCCGATTTATAATTCATAAACTAAAACCCCTTACAAGGAAGCGAAATGGACCAAGGTCTGATCGGCTCCAAAGCCGCTCTCCTAAAGAGAATTCTGAATTCCGGGAAGACTGTCAAAGTCATAATCACTTTGCTGGTGGTCTCTGTTATTTGGAGTGTCTTAAGTCTAACAAAACTGCAAACAGAGTATTCAATCCGCCAATTTTATCCAAAAGATCACATATTATTAAAAAATGATGCACAGATTCGTCGAACTTTTCAACTTGGTGAGCAATCTCCGTACTTGTTTATTGTTACACAACCCGATGGCCAATCTTGGCTTGAAAAAACGCAGATTGAAAAATTACAAAATCTTTCGAAAGACTTTCAAGAAAACCCAGATGTCGCAGATGTCTTATCGATGCCCCTTGTTGAAGGGGCGTCACTGGATAAGGACGCCTTGCAGATTGGAAATATTTTTTCTCGGGTGCCTGAAGAACATTGGCAAGAAGCCATCCTAGCAAACCCTTTGATTTACCCATCACTGGTGACAGCCGATTTTAAATCCACAGTGATTGCTCTTGAAGCCAAAGCGATCAGCAGTGGTGAGATTGCCAGTTTTGACGACACCATGAAAGATCTGATCCAGAAAGAGTTTCCAAAAGCTGAAATTCTGAAGGCGGGTGTACCGTTGATCCAAAGTCGACTTTCAAAATTGATTCAATCCGAGCTCAGTCAATTTTTACTGATCGCGGTGATTGTGTTTTGTGGAATTTTTTATTTTTTATTTTCTCATTGGACAGCCATCGCTTGTGCTTTTATCACTTTATTAAGTGGAAATATTTTTGCGCTGGCTTTGCTGGCGGCTTTTAAAGTTCCAATGAATATTGTGCTGGTGACTTTACCGGTGATTGTCAGCGTTGCGATGATGAGCTTATTAATTCACACACTGCATCTTTGGTCGCAAAATCCCTTATCAAAAAGTATGGATGATAAAAAACGCTGGCAAGGCGCCATCGACACTTGGTTTGATCTTTTAACGCCGAATCTTTTGGGGTCATGGACCACGGCTTTAGGATTTCTAGCCTTGGTCTTTTCACCGATTCCATTGATTCATCAGTATGGCCTGGCAGTCGCCTTGGTCGTGGCTGCGATTTCTATTTATAGCCAATTGATCATACTAGTAGCTCTGCCTTGGGTTCAGCCTCGCATGCGAACTTGGTTTAGTAAGCCCGCTGTTTGGGCGATTTTTTCTTTGCGGCACGCTCGGGTCATCATGGTTTTACTGATTGTGATTTCCTTTTTTGGGGCTGGCCTTTCAGCGAAACTTAATTTCTCGGGACAATTATTTGATGACCTGCCAAAGGGTGATTCCGTCAGAGTCTCGACGGAGTGGATGGACAAAGATTATGGTGGGATTGTTCCCTATGACGTTATTTTAAAAGCTCCCAAGGCCCAGTTTTGGAAGGATCCAATCGCCTTAGGTCGATTAGCTCAGTTGTCTAAAGACCTGCGCCAGATTCCCGAGGTGGGAAGTGTTGTCACCTTAACTGATTTTTTTCAAACTGGAATTCCACAGAAAAAAAATGAAGTGGCGGAAACATTTTTTATGTTCTCGATGGCCGAAAGAAATCCATTAAACCAAATCCTCACTGAAGATGCCCAAAGTTTAAGATACATCATTCGTCTGAAGGATGTTCCAAGCCATCTGGTCGATCAAGCCCGTTCACAGATTCGCGCCCATATTACTCAAGCTTTCCCAGGGGTCAGCATTCTTGAAGGGGGCACTGCTGTTGGAGCCCATGCGATCAATCATGATGTGGCTTATGAATTAGTGTATGGCTTCTGGCAATCTCTTGTTGTGATAGGACTGTTTTTAGTGGTCATGTTTCGATCCTTACGTTGGGCGCTGGTGGCGTGCCTGCCAAATTTTATTCCGCCGGCTATATTAATGGGAGCCTTAACTTTGACAGGCATTGCAGTCAAGCCAGGTGTCGCTTTAATTTTTTCCATCGCCTTGGGTTTTGCTTTTAACAATACCGTTTATTTGCTGAGCCGTTTACGCACACTCATGAAAGAGGATAAATTCCCACTGAAGCGGGCTCTTTTAATGGAAGCAAATCCTTGCCTGTTTGAATCGTTTTTAATGCTGGTAGGATTTTCGATATTTATTTTTTCAAGTTTTTCGATGAATCAAATTTTTGGAGTTTTTATGATGATTTCAATTGTCGCAGGTTTTTTGGGGGATCTTTTGTTTTTGCCAGCCCTTTTAAAAATATTTCCGAACTTATTACTTGAGACCAAAAAAGACCATTCGCCCCCTGTATTGGTCGAAGATTCAACCGCTGGATCCTTGCGAAAAGTTGCAGGCTATGTTCTTTTTATTCTGATCTTTTTTACGCCGACGGCCAAAGCAGAAACTCCGAAGCAGATCCTAGAAAAATCGCAGGCACGCTTGGACGCTCATGATGATCAGGCGCATGTTGAAATGAAGATTGTCGAAAAAAATGGGGAAGTAAAAACTCGTTTGATGCATTTAAAAACCCTGCGGGATAAAGAGTTCTATGTGCTCGCAAAAATTGAAGCTCCGGCCGACATTAAAGGAATGGGATTTTTAGGTCAGGTCACTAAAAAAGGCGAAGAAAGCCAGTGGATCTATTTGCCCTCGAACGGACAAGTTCGAAGGGTGGTCACTGGCAAAACAAAAGCCGGACTTCTAGGCTCTGAAATCAGCCCCGAGGATTTAAGTTCTGAAGCGATTCAGTCTTCCAATTTAAAATTATCAAAAGTTGACGACCAGGCGTGGTGGATTGAAATCATTCCTGCGGTGGGGACTTCCAGTTATTCTAAAGTGATCACGCAGATTTCAAAAAAGGATTCACTGCCCTTAAATACTGAATACTATGTGGGTTCAAAAATAAAAAAAACGGTGAATTTTTCGCAGTACTTGAAATTTGGAACCGTTTGGCGAGCTCAACATATTGAAGTGAAGAATCATTTGAACGGGCGATCGACGCAAGTTCAATTTTCGCAAGTCAAAGTGAATTCAGGTCTGAGCACAAAAGATTTTTCGCAAGGGGCTTTGAAGGAAGATTAAAAATATGAAGGCGATTTTATGGGTTTTGTTTTTCTCATTCTTCAGCTTTCAATGCTTGGTTCAGGCGCAGACCGGTGGTGCCATCCAAGGATACTACAAACAATTTGCTTTAAGTCCCAACGATGAGTCCGCCAACGCCGCGGCGGGATTTAACGGCGATCTGAAGTTTGATTTGAAATCCAAATCCAGCTGGCGTTTCAAAACAGACCTTGATTTTCAAACGGATCAGGTCTCAAAAGATGCGGCAGAAAAATTTCGTTTTAACCCGCGCAGTCTGTATCTAGAAAAAAAATCTTCAATGATGGTCCTGCGAGCTGGTTTTCAAACAATCATTCCCGAGGGGCCTGATTTTTTAAATCCTGCGGATGTGATTCATTCGAAGGATTGGAAAGATCCCACCAACCCAAGAAGTTTGGGCTCGGCTGGAATTTCATTATCCCATGAGGGGTCTATTTGGCAGTGGGAGGCTTTTTTTATTCCGGTGCAAACAAAACCTCGATTTCCAGGCGATCGCAGTCCCTGGTGGCCTCGGGGCAAAAGAATTCCGATTGAATCTAACGACACTGAATTTCAAGTTCCTTCCGATATAAAATATACTGTGGCAGACGGGGAAGACATCAATCACTCGCTCAGTAATAATTATGCCTTAAGGCTTGGGGGGAAGGGTGTTTCCTTCGAAGGGCAATTGGTATTTTATGAAGGTCTGTCGCAGGACCCTAATGTGGTGATTGATAGTTCGGGGACTTTGATAGCGCTCTCGCCAAAGCTTATTTTATTGATGAATTCGCCGGTGATTTTAAAGCCTTTATTTTTTAAGCATCGAGCGCTGGCAGGCACCTTTGTTGTGCCTTTAGAAACCTGGTCCATCAAAGGCGGAGCCAGCCAAACAAAACCTATTAGCGACGATTCTAGATTGCCTGGCGAAGTGATTTCAGGAGTTTTAGGTTTTGAAAAAAATTTTGAAACTTCAAAAGGGATTGTGACGTTGATTTTTCAGCATGAAGTGCAAAAGCGTGAGGCAAAAAATCAAATCAGTTTTTTAAAATCAATTTATGAAAACGCTTGGGCCCTTGGTTTTAGAATTCCCTGGGGTGAAGATTTGCAGTTCTTGGGAGGTTTCATCTTTGATACCGTTGGAAAATCCTCCTTGGCCCGATTGGGTGCAAACTTGCGTTTGAACGATGCCATTTCCTTAGAGATCGACAGTCAATTCTTACAAGGCCCAGAGGAAACTTTGCTGGGTCTTTATGATAAATACGATAGCCTTAGTTTGGGACTGACCTATCATTTTTAGTGGTTCAGACATCCGCTTTGATTCATCTTGCCTTGGGCTTTATCCATGTTAAATTATTGCCATGGAATGGGTTTTAATTCGCGGTATTGTCGGCAACGGCAAAAGCTTTAGAAAAAATACGCCATTCAGTGTGGCAAAAAACATCGAAGGGCTTCGCTGCCAAGCTCCAGGCAAAAAGCCAAAAATTTTAGTTGGATTTTCTTTAGGGGGAATGTTGGCTTTAGAATGGGCTCATGCCCATCCCGACGAAGTCGCGGGCGTGGTTTTGATCAATACCAGCCTTAATAACTCTCAGTTTTATCATCGATTTCGTTGGGCGGCATGGAATCATCTTTTTAAAGCCAGCCATCCAAAAAATAAAGCGATCAAAGAGCAAATGATTTTAAACTTGATCACCGACTTACCTGCCGGAAAAATTCAAGCTTTGGCAAAAGAGTGGCAAGCCCAAAGTCTTCGCTATCCCGTCAGGCTTCAGAACTTATTTCGCCAGCTGGTTCTTGCGTCACAGGTTTCGCAAAGAGAAAAGCCGCCGGCTCTACCAATTTTAATTTTGGTCTCAAAAAAAGATAAGATCGTGCATCCAAATTGTTCGCGGAAAATCGCCGCCAAATGGCGACTTCCGATCAGGACTCATCCAAAGGCTGGTCATGATGTGGCGCTAGAAGATCCTGAATGGGTCTTAAGTCAGTTGGATCACTGGCTTAAGATGTGGCCATTGACAAAAAAAGGACCCTCGCTACGATCAAAGACATGAACATGTTTAAGTTTATTTTTTTAGTTTCTGCCATTGCTTTTTTTGGGTGTGCAACCACAGGACCGGCAAAGATCAGTCCAAATAAGCACCTGGAAGCTGTGGCTTGCGACCCGCAATATGAAGCTGAACAGATATTAGCTCAAAAAAAAATGATTCCAGCCCAAGTCTTTCATTTTTCAAGGAAAGAAGTTTTAATTCAAGATCTGAAAGATCAGCGCTTTAGTGAAAAGAGTTGGGAGGCCTCTTTGGCAGGCGGTGATCCTGGATCGGGCCCTCGAAAAGTTCGTCGTGGTCTTTATGTCTCTGATGGAATTGATACGAATATTTCTGCAGGCACTGTTTTCGGTGCAAAAAATAATTGGTTGTTGCAATTTAGTTTGACGGAAGAATGTCGCGAGCCTAATAAAATGGCAACTCTTTTGGGTTTAGAGAATGATCCACGATTTAAGACTTGGTTTCAAAAAATAAGTCCGTCTGTTCGTGAAGGTTTCCTAAATATAAAAGAGTTCACTAAAGCTTGCCAGGCTCGGGAAAGTTTAACCTTTGACGGGTACACAGACCTGCGGTGTGAAAAAATAGTTTTAAAGTTTTTTGAAGATGCTCAAATTACCGTTGTCCAAGATCACCAAGCCAGCAAAAATTTCTATCTTCGCGATTTCAATTGTATCGAAAGCATGCGGGGGCATCCTGAAGATATGATTCAAATTCTTGTTTCTCAAGATTTTTGGGCGGCGTCTTGTTCGATCGAACACTTAAGTGATTACACACCTTACTTGCTAGGAATCAGTTTATCTGAAAGTTCAAAGCCCTTAAGTAAGGCAGATTATGAATCTTTGTTTCAAAATGTTGGCCTGCTGCGTTCTGAATCGGTCAGATTAGAAATGGCCAAAATGCTAAAGGGATATCAGCAGTGTGCTGAGGGTGGAAAATTAAAAGCCTTTAAGAAAAGTGTTTCCGCTTTGGATTTAAAACTTTCAGACGGGGATAATTTTCAGTGGGAATCTCCGGAATGTTCCGGAGATTAAGAGGTTCAGGCCTCGACTTATTAAATTATTTCTAGTCGAGGCCCGGTTCAATAAAATTTATTTTTTAGCAGCTTCTTTTTTCGCCTTGTTTGATTTTTTGCTGACTTTTTTTGCTGGTTTTTCTTTCATTTTTCCAGCCTCTACTTTTTCAACCTTGGCTGGTTCTGGAGTGCTTGGGGCTGCGGGAGCGCTGGGTTCCTGAGCTTGAGCAAAACCTGCAAAGCCAATAAATGCGGTGATTAATAATAAGTTCTTCATAGTAGACTCCTTTGGAGTGGGTTGATCTTGTGCTTGATCTAACAATACTCCTTCGTCCTTAAGATCTTATGAAAGCCGAATTAATATTTTTTAACGGACCAAAAAGATGACCTGTTTTGAACACTTACAGAGGTTGAAAAAAAGAATGTCCCATTTTGAGAGATGACCTTAAGGCCAAGATTGATCCCCTGCAGGCTGAAATTAAAAAGTGGTCTCTTTTAGATCCCTCTTGTTCAAGAGCAAAAATTTTGTCAAGATAAGGCCAATGATTCAAAATATTTCCACAGATTTCACCAAGCTTTTTAAGATCAGATATCCGATCATTGGCGCTCCCATGTTTTTAGTTAGTAACGTTGATATGGTTGTCGCTGTCAGTGAGGCTGGCGGAATTGGAACGACTCCTTCTCTGAATTTCAGATCGCCTGAAAAACTGAGGGACGCTTTAAAAACAATTCGTCAGCGAACACAGAAGCCCATCGGCCTAAATATCATCGCGAATAAAAGCAATCTTCGTCAGAATCAGGATTTAGCCGTTGGCTTAGAGGCTGGCGTTGAACTTTATATAACATCCCTCGGGAATCCTAAAGATGTTATTCAGGTCGCTCATCGTAACGGAGCAAAAGTTTTTTGTGACGTCACGAATTTAGAATTTGCCATGAAGGTCCAGAATCTGGGGGCCGACGGCGTGATTGCTGTTGGCGCCGGAGCAGGAGGCCATGCCGGTCCGATATCGCCATTGGTCTTGGTACCGTGGCTGAAAGAAAAATTAGAGATTCCAGTGGTTGCGGCGGGCGGTGTGGCGCACGGATCACAACTGGCGGCCTGTCTTAGTTTGGGAGCTTCTGCCGTCAGCGTCGGAACGCGTTTTATTGCAAGCCTTGAGGCCGAGATTGATTCTGCTTATAAAGATGCTGTCGTAAAGTCGACACCAGAAGATATTTTTTTAACCAGCCGAGTCTCGGGGACACCGGCGGCTGTGATTCGAACGCCTTACACTGAAAAAATAGGAACGGATCTTCCCTGGTTGATCAAAGTTTTAAAGCAAAATTCAGTCAGTAAAAAATTTGTGGTTCCATTGATTCATTGGTTAGGCATGCAAAAGCTTGAAGCGGCCGCAAACACTCCGACTTGGAAAACAGTCTGGAGTGCTGGGCAGTCGGTGGGTTTAGTGCACGACATTTTATCTTGCGAAAAAATTATTGAAAAAATGGTCCTTGAATATGAAGACGCCGTTCAAAAACTGCCCCGTGCTTAAGACTTAGAAACTGCTCCACTTGAGTGTGCTTGGATTAACTCG
>JAYWEU010000216.1:0-27664 GCA_043779385.1 Pseudobdellovibrionaceae bacterium | reverse complement strand
CGTCGACTTTTCGCCACCGCCACCCGCTGAGCCGTCGCTGGATCTGGAAAAATGCTGGCAGCCTGATGACAAACCAAGAACCAGGAGCAGACCCGATGCCGTTTTTAAATAAATAGTCACTTTAGAAAACATTTTATGAAACTCCAAGCGCACTTTAGGGGCGCGCTGTCAGGGGTTGAACTTGTCGTTGAGCAGCCCCGACGTACTCACTTAAAGGGCGGATAATTCGATTATTGGCTCTTTGTTCCATGATGTGCGCGGACCATCCGGACGTGCGAGCCATCACAAAAATAGGAGTAAAAAAATCGATTTCAAAACCCATCATAAAATAGGCGGGCCCTGCCGGGAAATCTAAATTTGGATAAATATTTTTCTTATTCACCATCACGTTTTCTAAGGATTCATACATCTTCATCCACTTAGATTCGCCCGTCACTTCAGCCATTTTTAGTGCATATTTCTTCATCGTCGGAACACGACTATCACCTTTTTTATAAACACGGTGACCGAAGCCCATGACTTTTCGCTTGTTGGCTAAGGCATCAAGCATCCATTTTTCAGCTTTGGCAGGATCGGCGATTTCTTGCATCATCAGCATGACTTGTTCGTTGGCACCGCCATGCAAGGGGCCTTTCAGCGCACCAATACCAGCGACGGTGGCCGAATAAATATCAGACTCAGTCGAAGCGACAACCCGAGAGGTGAAGGTCGAGGCATTGAAGCTATGCTCGGCGTACAAAATTAACGACACGTCAAAAGCTTTAACAACTTCCTTTTGGGGAATTTGACCAAAGCACATATTAAAAAAGTTTTCAGAAATACTTAATGAGGATTTCGGCGGGATAAATTCCAGGCCTTTTTTAAAACGGTAGTCGGCGGCAATCATTGTTGGAATTTTCGCTAACATGCGAATGGCTTTATCTAAATTTGTGGCGGGTGTAGCATCCCAAATTCTGTCATCTTCGCAACCGATAAAGCTGACGCCTGTTCGGATAGAATCCATCGGGTGCGCTTTTTTTGGTAAAAGTCTGATCATGCTAAGGCAGTCTTTTGAAATGTCTCTGTAGCCGCGCTCTTTTTTTTCAAAATCTGCCAGCTGTGTCTGGTTGGGAAGTTCGCTATGATACATTAAATAGGCGACTTCTTCGAAGCGGCAGGTTTCAGCCAAATCCTGAACAGGGTAGCCGCGGTAAACTAAAGAATTGGTTTCGGCGTTCACTTTCGAAACTGAAGACGTGTCAATCACAGCGCCCTCTAAGCCTTTTTTGGTATTTACTTTTTCGGGCTCTGGAACGTAATCAGGATTTACATATTCTGCCATAATGGTCTCCTTAAAGCTTAAAATTAAAAATACTTTGATCGAAATCGTTATACTCTTCATAACGGGTCAATTCGTAAAGTTCTTTGCGCGATTGCATCTCATCTTGATGGGCGGCAAAAGATCCTTCTTTAATCACATGATCCAGCCCGCGTTCGACAGCTTTCATGGCTAGTCTTAAAGTTGAAACAGGCCAAATCACCATATTGTAACCCAAGTTTTGCAAAGCTTGGGTTGTTAAAAGTTTTGATTTTCCAAACTCTGTCATGTTGGCTAATAAAGGAACGGAAATGGCTTTTCTAAAAGCATCAAATTCTTTTTCATCTTGCAAGGCTTCTGGGAAAATCATTTCGGCGCCGGCATCAACATAAGCTTTGGCACGATCGATGGCTTTTTCAAGACCTTCTGAAGCCCTTGAATCAGTTCGAGCAATAATCAGAAAGTTTTTATCCAACTGTTTGCCATTCACCGCCGCCGATATTTTTTTGAGCATATCTTCTTTTGAAATGAGCGATTTGCTGTCCAAATGGCCGCACCGTTTTGGGTTCATCTGATCTTCCAGATGACACCCGGCTAAACCCAGCTCGATCAGCTCTTGGACAGTGCGGGTGACATTCATGGGCTCGCCAAAGCCGGTATCAATATCAATGATCGAAGGCAGTTTTGTCGCCCGGGCAATCATGCGGCCGCGTTGAGCCACTTCAGACATAGTTGTTAAGCCAATATCGGGGTAACCCAAATCATTGGACAGAACAGAACCTGAAATATAAATACCTTCAAAACATTTTTTTTCAATCAACATGCTGCACAGGGGAGAAAAAGATCCTGGAAAGCGAAGGATCTTTCCACCTCGAAGGCCCTCGCGCAGTCTTTGGCGTTTTTCGTTGGCTGAAGCAGCTGGAAATAGCATTAGAATATTCCTTTGGTGTCGCGTTTATTATGGATTAATTTTTCGATGGGCATTTGCACATTCAATTGCTGAAGCTCAGAAGCTGTCAGTTCTGGAAGTCTTTCGACCAAACTGATAAAACGATTGCGTTCATCTTTGCTGATTAATTCTTCCGTTAAAAGATCAAACTTTCGAAGATAGTCTGGCCGCTTGAAAGGTTTCGCCCCTGCTGGGTGGGCGTTGGCAACACCTAACTCATCGGTCAATTTTTCGCCGTTATTAAAAATAATTTCGACGCGGCCTCCGAAGCGTTTTTTATTCGGATCTTGGTCATGGTAAGCTTGTGTCCACTGCGGATCTTCAAGAGTTCGAATTTTGTGCCATAATTTGATAGTATCCTGGCGCTGGGCCCGCTCTGGGGCATAGGATTTGACATGATGCCAAGTCCCATCCTGTAAGGCGACAGCGAAAATATACATGATGGAATGATCTAAGGTTTCACGAGACGCTTTTGGATCCATCTTTTGTGGATCCCCTGCACCAGTGCCAATCACATAATGAGTGTGATGGGATGTGTGAATCACAATTTCTTGAATATCTTCGAAGTTCGAAATTTTGCTTTTCATGCGCGCCGCTAAATCAATCAAAGCTTGCGACTGATATTCTGCAGAATGCTCTTTTGTGTAAGTTTCAAGAATGGCGCGTTTTTCTTCACCAGCCTCTGGCAGAGGAACCTCATATTTCCCGTCTTTACCGTCCAGCATATAAGCGATCACAGAATCTTCGCCTTCGTAAATGGGAGAAGGGGCCCCTTCGCCGCGCATCACTCGATCAACGGCTTCAATAGCTAATTTTCCAGAGTGGGCTGGGGCATAAGCTTTCCAAGAAGAAATTTCGCCTTTCCGAGATTGCCGCGTGGTGAAAGAAACATGCACGGCTTGCTGGATCGCTTGGTAAATAATTTCCGTGGGAAGTTTTAGCATGGTCCCTAAACCTGCGGCTGTGGCGGGGCAAAGATGGGCGATATGATCTTTTTTATGCTTATGAAGACAAATGCCTTTGACAAGGTCGACATGGATTTCATAACCAGTCACGATTCCGCGAATCATGTCTTGGCCTGTTTTTCCTAATTGCTGAGCCACTGCTAAAATGGGCGGGATATTATCGCCGGGATGAGAATAATCAGCAGCTAAAAAAGTATCATGATAATCCAGCTCTCGAACGGCGGTGCCATTCGCCCACGCGGCCCACTCAGCACAGAATTTTTGATTGTTTGGTAAGCCAAATAATGTGGCCCCCCCTTCACGAGGATGGGCCAAAGCTTGGGCGCGAGCCGAGGCAACAGGTCCACGATTTAAAGAAGCGACAGCGACAGAAGCGTTATCAATGATTCGATTGATCACCATATCGATCACATCATTCTTGATAGGAGTCGGATCAGCGGCCATGGCTGCCATCTTCCAAGCCAACTGTTCTTTACGCTCTAATTTTTCTTTGGAGGGATAAACGCGGACTAAGTGTTTTTTCATACAAGCCTCGGTGGTTTGATCAAAGTTCCATCAAGCTAGCGAGGGGGGGTAAACCAGTCAAGAATGAATTAAAATGTTGCTGATTAAAAGGTTCCAATCGAAAGATGAAAGCGCCAAGGCTCTTCATTTTCGCGACGGTCTAACTTCCAGCCAAACTCTAGATTCAAAGGACCGACAGGGGTGTTGTAACGCACGCCAAAGCCCACCGAGTCACGGTAGTTATCTAAAAATTTAAGTTCATCAATTTCGACATAGCCGCCATCGTAAAAGACGGCTCCGGAAATGGCGCCCCACAAGGGAAATCGAATTTCCGATTTGATCAGACCTGTTTTCGCTCGCGTTTTCAGCAAAAAAGGATGAATCGAATCATCTTGCAAATCAGAATGGCTTGGGAAAACTTCGGAGGTGCCTGCCTCAAAGCCCCTTAAGGTGGACTCGCCGCCCAAAATAAATCCTTTTTTATCATAAGGAACGCCGCCTTCTGGGAGGCGATTTAAGTTTTCAATATAGCCCGCTCGAATGGAATTGGCCCAGACCCAGGGCCCTTCGGCCAAATACAAATAATGCTTAAAGGTGGCCGTGGTGCGCCAGTACTCTATTGTCTTAGAACTGCGCAAAGCCGGAGAGGCGTACTCGGCACTCAGGCGAGTGAAAGTGCCTCGGGTAGGATTAAAAATATTATCGCGGTAATCAAAGTCAATAGTTGGCCCTGTGGACCCAATATCGATTAAAGTTTCTTCGACGGTGGATCTTGAATCAATCGGAAAATCTCGGACTGTTGCGATCGAGAAAATATCCCATCCTCCGACGATATGCGAAGTGAAATCCTTTTCAAGAGTGCCCGTCGTTTGATTGACTTCCGTGCCTTTGCGCAGATCATAATCGGTCACGGCCTTTGAACGTGACACATTGATTCGGCCGCGGACTCGCGTGTTGAAAAGATAGGGCTCCAAATAACCAACGGTGACTTTGTTTTCAAAGTATTTAAGATCAGCCACATTATAGTTTCCTTCAAGCCGGAGCGAAATTCCTCGACCTGTTCCCAATAAGTTCCTGTAACCAACGCCGCTGTAACCCCTGAGGGTTAAGCCCCGCTCATTGGTCGCGCCTAGGCCCATGGTAAAAACACCGGGCTCGCGCTCGGTCACGCGGACGATCAGCGTTCTTTGCGCGACCTTGGTTTTTTCCTCTAAAGTTTTAATTTCAACGCTGGAAAAATGTCCGACTCTTTGTAAACGGGCAATCGATTCTTCAATTTTTGAAGGGGTCACCGTATCGCCAACCTGCAGGTCAATCTCGTTTAAAATAACATAATCTTTTGTGAAGTAATTTCCGTCGATAATGATTGAACTGACTTGAACATGGGGACCCTCGAAAATCTGAAACTTCAGTTGCGCTTTTGTATTATCGGCATTGTAAAAGACAAGGTTTTCTTTTTCATTTAGAAGCAGCATTTCAATATGGCCGTTCTCAAAATAAAAAGTTTTTAAATCTTGAATCGCTTGTTCTAATTTATTCAGTCGCAAAGGTTCATTGGCCGACAGGTCTAAGATTTCTAGCAATTTTTCTTTTGGAAAAACAACATTGCCACTGAATTCAATGGTGTCGACGGTGGTCACGGGTCCTTCATCCAAATTAACATAAACTGTGATCTTATCTTTAGAGCGGTTGTACTGAGTTCGACTGGAAACAATTTTGGCCAGTAAATGGCCTTGATTGCGTAAATCAGTGAGCAAATTAGCAAATCCTTTTTCTAAATCTTCTTTAACGTAATAGCCTCTTTTTAAAGTTGGCGAACTATTTTTACGAATAAAATCAATATAGGTGTCCGGAGCTTGCGTGTACTTTCCTGCAAAAACAAACTGATCGATTTTTATATGGGCCCCTTCATCGATCAAAAAAATCAGCCGACGGTTGTAGCTTCCAAAACCTTCCTGTTCTTCAGCGCGAACATCGACCCGGGCGTAACCCTCTTTTAAATAATAATTTCGTAATTTTTGAGTCAGATCAGCGACTAAGTTGGGACTGGATGAATTATAATTTTTAAGATCTAAGACGTCCTCTAAAAGGGTGGGTTTGGTAAAGGCTTGCTGGCCGCGAAGATCGATATCAAATTTATCAATTTTATCAAGCTTGTAAAAAAGAACCACTTCGCTTTCATCAGAATTAAAACGAGCTTCAGGGCCCGTCACCTCAGTCAAGTAACGTTCGTCTTCATTCAGCTTTTCCCGCAGATACTGGGTCATTTCATTGACTGTTGAATCCGTAAAAGTTTTGCCTTTGAAATTGCGAAGTTTTTTGCCCATTTGAATTTTTAATTCGGCGTTGGTCGTATCGATTTTAATGTCAGTGATTTCGGTGCGCTTGTTTTCACGAATGCGAATATTCAGGATCAGTTGGCCTTTTTCATTGGTGGGCATGTCGACATCGATTTCAGCACTCAGGAAGCCCAAGACTTTGTAGGCTTGCCTCAGTTTTTCACCGCTTTCTAGTAAAAGCTCTTGATCGTAGACATCGTTTTTATTGAACGCGATGTAACTTCGAGCCTCTGTTTCAGAAAGGGCCGACAATCCTGAAAAATTAATCTGGCTGATGCGGGGGATTCGCTTGATCTCAAGTTTGGCCTGACCCGGCGACTCTTCAATAAAGACGACGCGGTCGGCTTGAAGTTGATCATGCAGCCACCTGATGATTTCATCCATCTGAGCTTTGCTGAGACGCTCTTTTTGTATTTGCGGAAATTGTTTCAGAAGCGGGGTACGAATATTTTCTGGGATTTCTTGATACTGCACTTGCCAAGAAGCGAAAGAGCTTAATGGCATCAGGATGATCAAAATAATTTGACTCAAGAGTTTTTTCACTTAAATTCCCTCTTGAATTCTAAATCCATGCCAAAAATACTTTGATCTTTAGTGCCACTTCGCACGGATGTTCCTTCTTGGAAATCGCGGCTTTCCCAGGATCCGACGCCAGACAGGTTCGAATTAATTTGATATTGCAATTTCACTTCGCGCGGACCTTGGCCGGACTCAACACCTTGGCTGTAGCTGGTGCTCCATTTGCGCGATAATTTTTTTCGAAAAGTGACGCGTGGAACATTGACGTTTTTTGTATTATCAAAGGCCGAGCTCAGTTCGAAATTAACTCCGAGCGAATTTTGCAATCCTCGGTTCAGGCCAATTTGATTTAAAAAGACCGCTCCTGCTTCGTAACCCACGCGGGTGGCTTGATCGCGCGATTGGCTTTGTTCTAACTTCTGAGACGTCACGCCAAGTGCCAACAAAGAAATGATTTCTTGATCAGGCAGGGGTGGAACACTGGATAATTTGATCAATGGATTCGAAGAAGGACCTTGAACCAAAAGATTAACGTCATAATCTGAAACTCGAGATTGGGCTGAAATATAAAGTTCTGCTTGTAATTCAGAGGGGTTATTGAAACTGACGTTGCCGGTTTGAACTTCGAAGATATTAGATTTAAACATCAACTTAGAGCTTTTTTCTAAGTTGATCCGACCAGTTAAAATAGGATTTGCTGGCGGTCCCTTGACCTGCACTTGGCCAGTGATCAAGCCATCCATCTGCGAATTTTTGATTTGAACATTGCGCTGCAAGTTCACCTGTAAATCTAATAAGACTGGGTCAAAGGCGGCTTCCTTTAAAACTTTGGGCAGATAGATACTATCCCGAACCTGATTTTTAGTTGAATTGCTGTCAGTAAATTCTTTTTCAATCAATGCCGAAGAAACATTATAGACGCCGCCTAAAACAAATGGAAACCACCGGCCCGTAAAGGTCAGATCTGCATCGCCTTGGGATTTGATCTTTTCAGGAACATTAAGATTCAATCCTTCCGCGTGGATTCGTATTTGAGTGGGAAAATCTTTAAGGCCATTGATTAAAACCCCTCCATCGCCTGTGATATTTCCATTGGCTATGAAGCCTTTGATATTTTGA
Organism: Pseudobdellovibrionaceae bacterium; assembly: GCA_043779385.1. Taxonomy (GTDB): domain Bacteria; phylum Bdellovibrionota; class Bdellovibrionia; order Bdellovibrionales; family Bdellovibrionaceae; genus JAYWDA01. The sequence goes on along the minus strand of JAYWEU010000216.1, from coordinate 19,972 downwards.
ATGACAATTTTAGTGTGCGAAAACAAAATATCGGCCTTTAGTTTTTCAAGCGGGTGCGGGAAGCCTTTGATCTTTACAAACGTGTTTTCGACATTAGCATTTCCTAAAACTTCCGGTTTGTTATAACTGCCCGACAAAGTCGCTTGAAGTTGAAAGGGCCCACCAAGGTCTTCCAAAAAGGGCACTAAAATATGTACGAGGCGAAGATCAGAATACGCTGAGATTGCGATATTTAAGTTATTAAAAGAAAAGTCATCGCCCTTGATTTGAATGTCGGTGCTGGGACCTTTCAGGTTAAATTTCTTAAGCCTGATCAATCCTTGGTTGAACTTCGCCTCGAGGGGTTCAGGATTTTTCAAAGATGAGCTGCCACGTTTCAGGAAAATATTTTTAATTGACACATCGCCTGTCATCGCCGTCCAGTCGCCCGTTTCGCTGACTAAATCTATATCTGATGTTAGTTGGGATTCATATTCCTCTTGCAGCTGGGACGCTCCCATTAAACTTAAGACAGAGGCAAAATTCCAATCGATTGTTTTGGCTCGAATTTTTAACGGCTGGTGGGATAATCCCCAGGGTATTTTTAATTCGCCTTGAATTTTATTTCCAAAAAGGTTGGCGTCGACTTCTATTGATTCGCGGTTGAGTTTAATTTTAAAAAATGAGCTGGGCAATTCTTGTTCATCGACGATCAGCTCTGCGATGTGGCCTTTGATTGTCAAATCTGGATTCATGATTGGACCGGTGAGGTCGCCGGTAAAATTAAAGGCGCCCAATAAATTATTCTTAATTTTATTCACCAATTCAGATTCTTCCAACCGAAGGTTGGTGCCAACGAAGGCTAACTTGGCCATCTGATCCGGCTGAATATTTCCTGATATACGAATCTGACTGCCACCTTTTTGCATTTCAATTTGTTGCGCTTCGATCAGTCCATTGTGGCTGTCGACGTTGAAGGTAAAATTTGAAAAGCTTTCCCCCTGAAGCTGTCCAGTGCGAAACTGACTGGTCAGATGGTAACTCATCTTCCAAAAATTAAATGGTCCTTCAAAATCAACATTGGCTGTGCCCGCACCACTGACGGCCAAGGGTAATTTGTAGATATTTTGAAAAGCCAAGGCCACGTCTTGCAAATCAGTTTTGTTGAATTGGAAGGCCCCTTTTAAGGTTGAATCGATCAGATCAACATCGACTTGCCCCTTGTAGCTGGTGCTGGGCAAGCCGCCAATAATTTGACTGACATTAAGATGCCCTTTTTCGTATCGAATCAAGCCTTTCAATGTTCCCAAAATATATTTATTAAAAACAAAGTTATTAATATGAGTGTTCAAATTTAAAATTGCGCTCTTGGAATCGCCGCGAGTAAATCCATCCAAGGCCGTTTCGCCTTTTAAATCAAGGCCTGAAAGTTGCTTGATATTTTTAAAATCCAAAGACTCAGTTTTAAATCTGAAGTCGAAGCCCTTTTTGTAAAAAACCTCCCCATCGACAGGTCCGTGGCCATCACCAAAATGAGTTTGAGTTTTTAGACTGACCTTATCAAGGTCCACATGCAAAGTTCCTTCAGCCCCTCCTTCGGGAGTTTCGACAATGACTTTTTCAGTTTCAGCGATCCCAGTTTTCACGATGAGGTCCTGAACTTTCATCGACCCACGACAATTCATTTCAAAATTTGTGAACTGCCCTTCGCAAGGGAATTCACCTTGCGCGCTCATCCAAACAGGAACTCGGTGCAGATTGAGGGACTGCAGAAGTTGTTGTAAATCCAATTTTGTAACGCTGATGTTGGATTTAAAATTGTAGGGTGCCACAAGTTTCACTGAACTTTTTCTTAAAGTGGCTTGGCCGGCCGGATGATTAATTTTAATTTCGTCAAGGCGGATATCTTGGTCGTCGATTTGGGCTTTCGTTCTAAGGTCACCAACATCAAAATTTCCAATTTTGATATCTTTGGTGTTCAGGTCGATACGACCTTGATAGTTTCGCCAGCCTTTCACTGTCATTTCACTTTCCAGTTGAGCCTGGCCTGATAATTCTGGAAAAGTGGCAGAAATAAAATTTTTAAGCTTTTCACCCAATGGTTTTAGGTCGGATGAAATTTTGAACTTTATTTCCCCTGTGGGTTCAATCAATAGTTGGGAGGGATTTTTCAATGTGCTTGTCAGGTTGATAGTTTGCCCCATCGACATCATTTGACTTTGAAGAGTCAATTGACGGCGTTCAAGAATGGCCAAGGCTTCAAGGCTTATGGCTGCGGGCTCTGCGAATCTTTGGGAATTTAGTGAAACGGTGGGTGAGTAAATTCGCAAAGTTAATCGTTGAGAATTATTAGACAGCACCACATCCAAGGGGGAAAGAGAGGCCTCGAGGTCGAATTTTTTTGATACCACACTGATTTTAGATTTCCTGAGGCCGATTCTAGAGATTGGAATTTTCTCACTCCATTTAAAAATTTCATTGATGGGCAAAGCTTTCGGGCCGTCCTTGTTTTGTGGAAAACCATCCAGGTCAACAATCAGGTTTAGGTCATCAAGGACAATCACCGCAAGGCGAATCTGCCCTAAAAGAAGCTCCAGGGGATCCAGGCGTAATTGCACTTGTCCAACGTGGATGTTTTGCAAGGGAATTTTTGAATCAGCCAGCGGAACAATTTTGACATCATCTAAGAAAATTGAAAAACGCAGTAAAGTCATATGAGTTTCGCCCACAGAAAATTCGACGTGGGCGTCTTTGCGTAAGACGTCTTTTGAGTAATTGAGCGCCCAATCGGTAACCTTTGGAAAAATCAATAAGTCGACGATCAGACCAAGTATAAAAATGAGCACCAGAGGCGTAATTAAAATCCAAAAGACCCGCCTCATCGATCTCTCCACTGACTTAACAAAGTCAGTCCTAATCGATAACCGGGCCGAGCTGTCAAAAGGCTTTCTATCATTTCAAACGCTGTCTGTTTTTGTCCCATTCCCCACATCGCTTGAGCTCGCAAGTAAGCGGTAGCAAAGAATGTTTCGGGATCCGATGAAAAATGCAATTCAACTTGGGCGATCCGAGTCAGAAGTTCTAGGTAGCGGCGACTTTGCAATAAAACTTCAAGGCGAAACCAGAGGTGTTTTTTCTGATCCGGCTCGAAATCTAGAATCTTTAAACTCGTTTCAAAAAGTCCGATCATGTAAGCAGCGATGGAAAGTTCATAAACAACTTCTGGTGAGCGGGCCGCCGTTTCTAGCAAGCAGTGGCTCCAAGACTCAGCGGCCGCTTCGATTTCAGGATTTTTTTTCTCGTCGTCCCAAATGATGGACCTTCGCAAGGGGGCATGCTTTGCGATAATTTCTAAAGCACTGCGCTCGCGTAAGTCAGAACTTTTTTTAAGCAGTTCAGGATCGTTAGGGTACATACGCAACAGGCGTCGTAAAAGGGCTTTTTCTTTTTCAAAAAGTTGTCGATCATGCAGGGTTGAAAGTTCAGCTTCAATTTCTTCCCGGCGTTTTTGAACATTCTGAACTAAGTGTTTTCGCCGGAGATGGCGCTTATCGATCATCGGCGGATAGAAGCGATCTATCGAAAAACTTCGGCAAGCTTGGGTGAATCCTTTGGTCTCTGAAATCGCTTCCCATAAAATTTCGGCAAGTTCGATCGTCATTCTTGGTTCCAAGGCTTTCAAAAAATAGGGCCACGGGATGATAAAATCTTTTTGATCCCAATGTTTGAAAACAAAATGCACCACGGCCGGATAGGCTTGCCCTTGAATTAAAAATCGACAAAGGGTGATGACATCCGAAGGATCCAAACCGTCGGAGTTACTTTCAACCATTTGAATAATATTTTCGATGGCTTGATCTAAAGAACCTTCTTTCAGTAAAAAGTTCTTGATTTCAAGCTCGAGATTGATGGACAAAAAAGGAGCCCTCCATGGTTCTTATGGCCACCCCTTATTTTGAGATATTTATCAGTAAATCAGGAGACTTAACACTGCGCATTAGAGCGCTAAAAAGGTCCCGTCTTCAGCCTTTGAACGAAGCTCTTATTACTTTAGATTAACCCGCTCGACGTAATCCCGGGTGAAGGTGTCAACTCGCAGCAGATCGCCCTCTGAAATATGCAATGGGACCTGGACCACTAGACCTGTTTCCATGGTAGCAGGCTTGGTTCCACCAGTGACTCGATCCCCTTTAACGCCAGGGTCTGTTTGCGCCACTTTTAGATTCACCGCTTTCGGAACATCGACGGCCACGGCCCGATCATTGAAAAATAAAATCACAACATTCAGATTTTCAATTAAGAAATCAGACGAATCACCCACTTCATCGGGAGTCATTAAAAGTTGTTCGAAGTTGGTTTGGTCCATAAAGTTGTAACCATTTTCGTCTTTGTACAAGTAGGACATCTCTTTATTTTCAACGTTGGGAACGCTAAATTTTTCACCAGACTTAAAAGTCATCTCGCGATTTTGGCCAGTTAAAAGATTACGCATTTTAGTTCGGGTGAACTGATTTCCTTTGCCGGGCTTAACATGCTGAAAATCCACGATCGTGTAAGGATCGTTATCCATTAAAATTTTTAGGCCCTTTTTAAAATCTGCTGTTTCGTACATCGACGACTCCTCGAATTTTTTCTGAGAATTTCGAAGATACAAGCAGAGGGTCGTCAGAGGCAATATTTTAGCGGGCCAGGCTTAGATTTGGCTGCGTTCTATAACGCGAAGCACAGATTTTAATACAGCTAGCTTCCGATCCCGAATCGCAGTTTCACGAGTTAAAATAGGGCGAAGGCTTTCAACCTCATCCTCTTCTCTGGAAAGCTGCGAAGATTGGCGGTTATAAAGAAGTTTTCGACGGTGCTGAATCTCTGGGTGGTCGCCAAATTCCACTTCAGTTTCGGTCAATAAAAATTGCGCCTTAGAAAGGTCATTCCGAACGACAAAAGCATCGACCAGGGAAAGCATTCTCTGCAATCCTTGAGGCCATTTGGCAGGTGTTTGCGGACCCACTGCCACCGGCGCCAAAGACATTTTTTCAGCGGGCATCGTCTGCAAGGGGGCCATCGAAAAAACTTCTTCGTCGTACTCGTCAGCCGTTAAACTTTCTAATTTCTGAATGACTTTTTGCGCTTTCGTCGATTCGGGATTAAAAAACAAAACCATCTTGTAATACTTAAGTGCGCCTTTGGGTTCATTTTGCAGTAAGCAAAGGTCACCCAAGATTTGATAAGCTAACAGATTCGCTGAATCTATTTGAATGACTTTTTCCAAGTGCTGGCGAGCTTCACCATATTTTTTTTGATCCTTAAGGATCTTTGCAAAAACAAGAAGGCCCCCAGCAAATTTGGGGTGACGCTGAATGCCATTTTTGACGATTTTTTCGGCTTCTTGAAGGTTTCCGCGCTCTCGAAAGCCTTCAGCCAGGGGCGCAAAGGCCTGAGAATCAGGGGATTGCGACAAGATTTTCTTATAGCGCTCCATCGAATTGTCATCAATTTTATGCATCCTTGAAGCATGGCACCTTGGTTAGAAAAACTCAATGTTTGATTGACGTAAATTCCTTGAACGCGGGAAAGTAGGCTATGAGAAAAAGAATTTTAGGGATTGATCCGGGTTCTCGCGTTGCCGGTTTTGGAGTTTTGGAATACACTTCTGCCGGAGATATTTTTCATATCGCGCATGGCGTGGTGGATGTGCGCCGATCGGGACCTGTGACAGAAACTGAGTTCCATCAGCGGCTCTATCATCTGGGTCTTGGTTTTCGCCAGGTTCTTGAAAAATACAAACCAGAGTCCGTGGCTGTGGAAAGTATTTTTTTAGGAAAGAATGCCGACAGCGCTTTTAAATTGGGTCATGCACGGGGTGTGATTACTTATGAAATGTTACTCCAGAATTTGCCGGTTTTTGAATACAGTTCCCGTTTAATAAAAAAAACAGTGACTGGTTCGGGTGGAGCTGAAAAAGAACAGGTGCAAGACGTGCTCAAAATGTTGTTAAAAATTTCAAGTTTCAACGAAATGGATGCCTCTGATGCTGTCGCTGTGGCTTATCATCATGCGGTGGCTGAAATTGCGAAAGCTCGGATGCAGCGCGGATTGGAGATTCGATGATCGCATATTTGCGAGGCAAACTTTTGGAAGTGACGACCGACACGGCTGTGATCGATGTCCAGGGCGTCGGATATGAGACTTTGTGCTCAGGTCGAACTTTGGATGAACTGCGAATGCAAATCGGGCAAGAATTAAGGCTGTGGATTTATACTCATGTGCGAGAAGACGCCTTGCAGCTTTTTGGTTTTGGCAGTCGTCAGGAAAAAGAAGTTTTTCTTTCGCTGCTGAAGGTAAATGGTGTTGGACCGAAAAGTGCTTTATCGGTTCTGTCGGGGGCCGCTGCTGAAAAAATCATTGGTTTTATCGAGGCCGGTGATGCCAAAGCCTTATCCAATCTGCCAAAGATTGGAAAAAAAACCGCCGAACAAATTATTCTAACCTTGCAAGGGCAGCTTGTGCGCATTAACAGTCCTCAGCAAAAACGAGCCAGTCATCTAGAGCAAATTCATTTCGCTCTTGTGAATTTAGGTTTTAAACCTCAGAGTGTGGAGGAATTTATTTTAAATCTCCCCCCTGAAATTGAAGTCGAAGAGGGCGTTCGTCAAGGCCTCAGTCGACTTTCAAAAATGATTTAAGGAAAATTTATGAATCCAATTCTTGAAGCTATCGGCAGTGACAGTGAAAAAGTTTGGGAGAACGAGCTGCGTCCCCATGATTTTTCTGAATTCGTGGGTCAACAGGACATCAAAGATAAATTAAAAATTTTTGCGCAAGCTGCAAAATTTCGTAAAGAACCTTTGGATCATACTCTGCTTTGCGGTCCTCCGGGCTTGGGAAAAACAACCCTAGCGCGAATTATTGCGCAAGATTTGGGTGTTGATTGTAAAGTGACGTCGGGTCCGGCGCTGGACAAAAAAGGTGACTTGGCCGCTTTGCTGACAAGCTTAAAACCTTTTTCAGTTTTATTTATCGACGAAATTCATCGTTTAAACACCGTGATCGAAGAATACCTTTATTCGGCGATGGAGGATTATTATATCGATATCGTCACAGGAGAGGGCATGGGGGCACGGGCGATGAAGTTTCAATTAGCGCCCTTCACCTTGGTGGGCGCGACAACCCGTGCGGGGTCCTTAAATTCACCCTTCCGGGATCGATTCGGAATTGTCGAGCGGTTGCAATTTTATGACAGAGCTTCGTTGTTAGAAATCGTCATCAGGTCCGCAAAAATTTTAAAAATCACCATCAGTTCAGAGGCTGCCGAAGAAGTGGCCTGGCGGGCGCGGGGCACTCCGCGTGTCGCTAATCGGATTTTGAAAAGGGTGCGGGACTATGCCCAAGTTGATGGTCAAGGTCATGTCGATAAAAAGTTGGCGGTTTATGCTCTTGATAAATTAGGTGTTGATCAATGGGGACTAGATTTGATGGATCGCCGAATTCTGCAGCTGATTCATGAAAAGTACAATGGCGGACCCGTCGGCATTGAAACCATGGCCGCGGCCCTCAGTGAAGAAAAAGAAACTTTAGAGGAAATGTATGAGCCTTTTTTAATTCAAGAAGGCTACCTTCAAAAAACCCCAAGAGGCCGCGTGCTGACAGAATTTGGTCGCAAGCAAGTGATTGAGACGGCGCTATGAAAAGTCGCCATCCGCTCGTGATCGAAGTGGTTCGCGGCAACGCCGTTGAATCACAACATCAAGTGATGGCGGTGGTTGCTGATGAGCGTGGCTTGGTGTCCAGCTTCTGGGGCAATGTTGATTATCTGACTTTTCCTAGATCTGCTGTGAAGCCTTTACAAGCCTTGCCCTTGGTCGAATCTGGAGCCATGGAAAAGTTTGGGTTGGACGAAAAAATGTTAGCCTTGGCTTGTGCTTCGCACACGGGCGAAAAACATCACTTGGTCAGTCTTCATCTTTGGCTGGATAAAATTAAACTGAAGGAAACTGATCTGTATTGTGGCCCCGCTTATCCGTCCCATCAAGCCAGTCACCACGAGATGATTAAAAAAGGTCAAGCGGCATCCCCTTTATTGAATAATTGTTCTGGAAAACATCTTGGCATTCTGAGTTCCTGTCTAGCGCTTGGTGAAAGTTATCAAGATTACCATCGTATCGAACATCCCGCCCAGGTGCGATTGCGAAAAGTATTATCTGAACTGATGAAAATTTCGATCGAACGAATGCCCGTCGGAGTTGATGGCTGTGCTATTCCTACGCATGCGACACCGCTACAAAATATTGCGATAGGGATGTCCGAATTTTTTGATCAAAAAGAATTATCGGATCCTCGTCGAAAATCATTGCAAAGAATTCTTCACGCTTGGCGCTACAATCCGACCTATGTGTCGGGCTCTAGTGATTTTTCTAGTGAATTAGCTCTGAAAACAAAAGGCCGTGCTCTGTTAAAGCCCGGTGCGGAAGGGGCTTACTGTGGTGTGATGCCAGAAAAAGGCTACGCCTTTGCTCTGAAGGTGGCCGATGGTGACAGCCGAGCCGCTGAAGTCGCTGCCGCCGCGATCTTTCGCCAGCACGGGGCACTGACAGAAGAAGAAAACCAGGATTTAAAGCAGTGGACGATGCCCGTCCTTCGCAATACAAGAAACGATGTCGTGGGTTTTTTAAAAGTGGCGGGCAGTCCTTTTTAAATGATCTAAAAAGAGCGGAAAAATATGTTCTTGCAAAAAACAATTCGTAAAAAAACTGAGGTCAAAGGAATCGGGATTCACTCGGGAGACCCTTGCACGTTAACTTTCAGACCGGCCCCGCCAGACACAGGCGTTTATTTTATTCGCGCTGATCTTCCGGGTTGTCCCTTCTTGAAAGTCAGTTCAAACAATGTGGAAGCCACGTCCTACCAAACATTACTGGGTGGGGCTGAATTCAAAGTGGCGACGGTGGAACATTGTCTTTCAGCCTTATCGGCTTTAAGAATTGATAATTTATTTATTGAACTGGACGGGCCCGAGATTCCTATTTGTGATGGCAGCGCGCTTCATTTTTTGGAAGCGTTGCAAGCTGTTGGCATGGCCGAGCAGGATCAGCCTCGAAAATATTGTTATGTGACCGAGCCGATTTATTTTTCTGAAGGTGAAAAGCATGCCTACGTGATTCCCTATCATGGCTTGAGAGTCACAGTGACCATTGATTTCCCGCATCCTGTGATTGGTAAACAAAAAATGGATTTAGATATCAACGAGCAGACGTTTGCACGCGAGGTGGCGGGAGCTCGAACTTTCGGTTTTTTAAAAGATGTTGAAGAGCTTAAAAAAAGAGGCCTTGCTCGCGGGGGCAGTCTTGATAATGCCATTGTATTGGACGAACAAAAAATGGTGAACCCCCAACCTTTGCGCTGGAATGATGAATTTGTAAGGCACAAAACTTTGGATGCTTTGGGTGACCTTGTGACGCTGGAAATGCCGCTCATGGGGCATGTTGTTTTGTACAAAGCTGGCCACGATGTGATGAATAAGTTAGTGCAAAAAATTAGGTCGACGACGGGCTCTTTTCGACATGTGGAGCTGGGGGCTGATGTCAGTGAAGGTGTGCAGCGGTATGCTGGTTGGACAGTGCCGGGGGCTTCTTAAGTGTTTGGTTTGTTTATTGGACTTTTAGGATTTCGTACTCGCGCGTGCGAGCTCCTAGATCGACCGTTGCTACATCGCCGGCTTTAAGGCCTAGGATAGCTTCGCCGAGGGGACTATTGGGGGTGACGACTTGGATAGCTTGACCTTCAAACTCTAGGACCAGGCCGCCGCCTTTTGACATGACGAAGACGAAGCTTTTTTTGTTGTTCAGTTCGACTTCGACCAAGGCGGTGGATGAGATCGGTTCTTTTTCTTTGAAATCCTTTGGTTCTAGGTGCTTGTAGATCAGGATTTGCTCTTCAATTTGGGCGGCGCGCTCGGCTTGGGCGCCAGCCAGGTAGCCGGCTTCTAGGCCGCGGGTGTCGTATTGGTTTTCGGCTTTATTTTCGGGGTGAGTGGCTTCATCCAAAGCGGCTCGGGCGGCGGTGATCGCCGTGTTCAGGTCATGTTCAAGTCTTTTTAAGATGGCAGCGATTAACTTTTTTTTGTCCAATTTTGTCCTCGAGTTGCATAAAGTCGACAGTTCAAAGTGTACTCTTGCTGGTGCTAAGAAGCATGATGCTCTGAAGCAAGACTTTCTTCCCTGATCGGATCCGTGCAATATCATCGCCACAGAGGAGAAATTTATGCTTATTGGCGTGCCAAAAGAAATTAAGATCAGTGAAAATCGAGTCGGAATGACAGAGGCGGGTGTTCGCCAGCTTGTTAAAGAAGGTCATTCAGTGATCGTTGAAAAGGATGCTGGCGTCGGAAGTCTGATCAGTAATGATCAGTATCTGAAAGCCGGGGCCAAAATTTTAGACACTAAAAAAGAAATTTACGCCAAAGCCGACATGATCGTAAAAGTGAAAGAGCCTTTGCCAGAAGAGTACGAAATGTTGCGAGAGAATCAAATTTTATACACTTATTTGCACTTAGCTGCAGAACCAAAACTGACCAAAGTTTTAGCTGAACGAAAAGTAAAATCCATCGCCTATGAAACAATTCAAGCCGAGGACGGCTCTTTACCCTTACTGACGCCCATGTCGGAAGTGGCTGGACGAATGGCCACTCAGATTGGTGCTTTCTATTTACAAAAAGATCACGGCGGCAAAGGCATTTTGTTAGGTGGAGTGACTGGGGTTCGTCCTGCCAAAGTTGTGATTATCGGCGGCGGCGTGGTTGGAACCAACGCGGCAAAAATGGCCGTGGGCTTGGGTGCTCACACAACAATTTTAGATGTGAACACGCGACGATTAGAATATTTGGATGATATTTTTCAAGGTCGCTGCACGACTTTATTTTCAAATGCAAAAAACATTGAAGAAGCGGTTCGCGATTGTGATTTGCTGGTCGGTGGAGTTTTGATCACCGGGCAAAAAGCGCCCATGTTAGTCAGCAAGGAAATGATTGCCTCCATGAGCAAGGGCTCTGTGGTTGTCGATGTCGCTGTTGATCAAGGCGGCTGTATTGAAACTTGCAAGCCAACTTCGCATCAAAATCCAACTTACGAAGTGGACGGCGTGATTCATTATTGCGTTCCAAATATGCCAGGTGTAGTGCCGCGAACTTCGACATACGCACTGACAAATGTGACGTTGAAGTATGCATCCATGTTAGCAGGCATGGGTGTCGAGGATGCAATTGCCAAAGACAAAGCTTTGTTTAAAGGTCTGAATGTTTACGGCGGCTACGTCTGTTACGAGCCCGTCGCGAAAGATCTGCACATGGAATATCGAGCTTATAAAGCCTAAATTGAGTGTTTTTTAGAGGGGTGTCTCAAATTGGAGTGCCCCTGAGTCGTCCTTAGATTTTATCTAAAAGCTACTGTATTTGCGATTCTAAGTTGCTCATAGCACTTATTTATATGACAATTTAAGGATGTCTTGGGGATGGAATTGTACCAAATCAGATAGCCATGGAATGACGCTGGTTGAAACCATGCTGGCGATGGCGATATTATCTATCGTAACGGCTGTCGTCGTCTCTTTAAGCTATAATTTTTTTAAAGCCCAAACACAACTTTCTGCTAAGAGCGAAGCCAATGAGTTTATATCTTCTGTTTCAAAATATTTATTATCCCAGCAGGGCTGTGATTCAAGTTTAGTAGGGTTGCCATTCCCGACGGCTCTGGCCACTAATTTTACTTTGAGAGGTTACTCTGGTTACGGTTTTAAATCGGTCGACTTGGCGAACGGTTCTCAAATTACTCCGCGCTTAAAAATCAGAACGCTGACAATTCAAGACAAGGGACTAGCGCCGATCATTCTTGTTAAGAATGGCTCAAAATACTCAAGAAATATTGCTCAGATTAAGTTCAGCATGGATGTATTAATCGGAAATACAACAACAGAAATTCGCGATCGATATATTGAGGTGCCGCTTTTACAAAAACTAGGTCCACCGTCCGGATTGGTTAACGGTTGTAATGCTGAAATGACGGTCGAAGATGCTTGCACGGCAGCAGGAGGAGCTTTTACTCCTCCTAGTACTTGCACTCCGGCGGCGGCGTGCCAATTTAAAGGAATGTCTTATGGCTGTTGGAGCGATCCGAGTTGTCCAAAGACAAATTACCCAGCCGCGACAAAATATACGTTTGGTTCTCTAGCGCAAACGGCGACTCCTCCTGCAGCAATGTGTCCTGCTGGTGGCACTCCAACTTCTTCGGGTCGAGTGACGTACTCTTATGAAGTTGCACCTTTTGACAAATATGGACGAGGGGTCCCATTTACAAACTACGCTTATTTTTATATTTGTTTAAAATGCCTTTGAAATCTGAGGACAAAGTATGATGAAAAATTATTTTTTTGGGTGCAAAAAAAGCCATGGTTTTTCATTGGTTGAAGTCCTTATTGCTGTGGGAATATTAGGATTTGCGATCGGAATAGTGGGCGTCGTCTCAAATTTAATCAATAAATCACGAGTTAACATTTCAGAGAAAATAGCGGCGACTGAATTTACAAATTCACTCTCAAAACACTTGTCGTCCAGATTAGGCTGTCTTGCCAGTATTGTTGGTCAGCCAGTTCCAGGACCTGGTGCAGTTGAAATAGCAATTAATAATTACAATGGTTATGGCAGCAGTGTTCTTAACGATGTTCTAAAAAAAGGAAAAAATGTAACGCCCCATTTGCAAATCACTTCCTTGAACCTCAAAAATAAAGGAGTTCCTCCGACAGACTCTATTGTCCAGGGGATCACCTATCGAAGGATTATCGCGCAAATAAAGCTTGAGATGAGTGTCACTGTGGAAAAGGATATTTTTCCTCTCGAGCGTTACATCGAATTTCCAGTTCTTACAAAAATATCTCCCGTTTCTGGAATGATTGATGTTTGTGGAATTGATGCATCGACTTCAGAAGTTTGTGCAGCCATGGGTGGCGCCTTCACTCCACCGAATATTTGCACTCCTTTGTCAGTTTGTCGTTTTATGGGAACGGCTTACGGATGCGCTCCGACGGCCTCTTGCCCAGGCGTTAATTTTCCCACTGCCATTAGGTTTAATCTCGCCTCTGCGGCGGCAGCCATGACCCCGCCCCCGTCAGTTTGTTCACAGGGGGGTACGCCCACCTCATCTGGTCAAAATAACTATACCTATATTACCCCACCATGCCCGAAGCGCGGATGCGTACCAAAAGCGAATACGGCTTACTTCTATGTCTGTCTCCAATGCACATAAATCAGAAGGGTTCGGCAATTATTATGGTTTTGATCGTCGCGACTGTTGCGGCGGTCTCAGCTCTAGCGTTGATGACACTTATTTCCAGTTCAGAAAAGTATAACGTCACTCGAAGAAAAGAAGAAGATTTAATGGAGATCATTTCGTCCTTTCGAATGCGGATGAATGATTCGGTCGATTGTTCCTTGATGCTTGCCGGAACACCGCCTTCGTTAGCAAATAGTTATACGGCCCCAGGGGCTGAAACCAATTTATTTATTTATTCTAGCTTCGGGGCGGATACGAACAGCGTTCTTCAAGCGGGGACCACTTTTAAAAATGGCCTCAGCCTTAAAAAGATAACAATTCAGAGCACAGGTCTTGTTGCCAGTGACAAGCGATTTGCGTACTCATCGACACCGGTGGCTCCAAATGCTGCAGCAGCGACAACCAAATACTCAGCGGTCATTCGGTTTTATACCGATAGCATTCCATGGAAAGCCGATCTTGCAGAAAAAAAAATAAATATTTTTATCAAAGTCAGAAATTCGACGGGAAAAATATGGGAATGTCATGGTTATGATTCCCCGGCCGAATCTTGTGAGGTCGTGACGGGAGGAACTTACAATCCAAAGATGCCAGTCAGCCTTGAAGGTTATCGGTGCAATCCAGATAAGAATTGCTTTGCCACTCGGATTGGTTCGCCCGACGGTCTATACCCAACTGCCGTTTGCCCGAATCCCCCCGGGTATACTTTATATAAAGCTCAATATCTTGGAAATATGAACGGACAAAATAAATATATTTGCAACTGGTGTAATCCCTACCGCCCTTAATTAATGAGGTCCATTGAAAATCTCAAAAACCGCAATTAACTTTAGCTCTTTCGCTGTTGCTTTTGCGGGAATCATTTATGAATTAGGCTTAGCTCAGATTCTTTCTGCGACATTAGGAGGAACTGTTCTTCGCTATGCGGTCACCATTGGATTATTTACGGCAACTTTAGGATTAGGCGCATTGGCGTTCGAATATGTTTATAAAAAATCAACTTTTGAAACCATATTTCCAATGTTTCAAAATATTTTAGCTTGGATAGGGTTGTGCAGTCCTTGGCTTTTGATCGGCGCGCACTCTGAAAATATGATTCTCAATCATTTGCCCATCGTTATGATTGGTTTCTTTTCGGGAATTGAGTTGCCTTTATTGATGTCAGTTTCTGATTCTAAAGATAAAGGACTCGTTCTTGCTTTTGATTATTTTGGAATGTTTGCGGGGACCCTGCTTTTTCCGATCTTCCTGTTGCCGATATTTGGTGTGATCAGTACGATGCTGATCGCCAGCGCACTGAACGCCATGGTCGGCATCAGCTATTTAAAAATGAAAAGCTTTCAAATTCGAAATCTGCCGATTATTTTCGTATTAGTCATTGATGGCCTGGCCCTCTTTAACCAAGAAAGAATCATTGATTATGCCAGCCAACTTTTTATTTAGTTTAAGTATCATTTTAATTTCGGCTTGCGGAATTTCTTACCAATTTTTAATCAGTCGCGTCCTGATTCAGTTTTCACAAGATGAAGTCCTGAATCAAAGTGTGACCTTGGGATTTTACCTTCTCTCAATGGGACTAGGGGCCGCTTTGGCGGACAAGGTTTTTTTAAAAGACAACAGACTTAAATTGTATTTTATTGAAATCACCTTAGCTTGCGTTGGCATATTACTGGTTCCGCTTATTTATTTGTTCCATGTCGGGATTAATATCTTTTTCTTTTTAGCTAATAACGCCCTATTTTACGGCAATACAGCTGTTTTCGGTTTACAAGTATTTACCGTCCTTATTGGGTTTTTGACTGGCTTTGAACTGCCTCTTCTGATGGCGATGGCCCAAGAAAATAAAGCTTCAAAGTTCTCTGATTCTCGGGTCCTGGCCCTCAGTTACCTAGGTGCTTTATTAGGTTCCCTTTTTAGTGCCGGATTATTAATTCCAAAAATTGATTTTATTTCATCCGGTGTTTTGATTGGACTGTTCAGTCTGCTGGCCGCAACAATTTTGATTGTTGTAGCTATCGATAAAATTAAAAAAATGATTTTGCTATTTATTTTGATTCCCTTTGCTATGGCTCTGGCTATTATCCAATGGGCACCGAAAATAGAGCAGCTTTTCTTAAAAGATTATTATGTAAATATCAAAGTTCCTCAGATATCGATTCAAAATATTGAAACGATGCTGAAGTTCTTTTCATCACTTGAAAATGTTGAGCGCTATATCACTAACTATCAGATTATTGATATGACACCCGATCAATTTATGGATAAATACGATCAGGACACCGGCTTTGTGGTTTACCTCAATAATCAGGTTCAATTTGGTCGAAAAAATTACGAGATGTATCATGAAACGATGGTGCATGGGTCGATCAATATCGCTCATAAAATCCCGCAAAATGTTCTTATTTTGGGTGGCGGCGATGGGCTTATTCTTTCAGAGCTTCTTAAATTAGATGACGTGAAATCGATCACTCAAGTCGAGTTGGATCCCCAAATGATTGAGCTTGCGACCTACCATCCTGTTCTTAGGGAGCTGAATCAAGCAGCCTATTCAAAAGAACGAGTCCATTTGATTTATGAAGATGGGTTTCACTATGTGCGCACAACAAAAGATAAATTTGATGCGATATTTATCGATTTCCCTTTTCCGACAAGCTATGATCTGTCTAAGTTGTACAGTTTAGAATTTTATCGGTCGCTACGAAAATCAATGACGGAGAAGGCTTTCTTTGTTTTTGATGCTCCTGTTGTGATCCAGTCTGACCTTGTTGAAGCGTTGCCCCATCCCAGTCCGCAAGATATCATTCTAAGCACTTTAAACGCCGCCCACTTTAATTCAATTTATGCGTTTGGGCTGACCGAAAGTTTTTACGTAGTTTCTGCCACCGACCAGCCTTTAAAAATTGACTATGAAACTTTACCCAAGTGGTTGAAAAATCAAACGATTGCTAACCTATCAGTTTTAAATCATGCTTTAACAAGTGCGGAGATTTCAAAAAACTATGTTAATTCAATCTTTAAACCTCAAAAATTTATTTTTAAATAAATTTAAAACGTTGGGGCTGATTTTTATCTGCATGGCCGCCCTTAGTTTTCAGGCGCAAGGAATGGTGATTTTATCAACCATTGAAAAACCGGAAATCGGCTATTATAAAGAGCTCTTAGAGCGTTTTTATAAGTGGTATAATCTGACGTACTTTGATTTTGATAAGAAACTTTCTCCGCTTGAAAAAAAAATGGTCCATGGATTGATCGATGAGATCAGTCAAACAACAAATTTGATAGATTCACGCACTGAGATGCCAAGGATTCGCTGGGAGGTAGAATCAAAAGATAAGAACCTGACCTATGGAAATTTATTTGTTTCTATCGCCGACGGGAAGAAAGATCAATTAGAAATTTTGAAGCAGATTCTGCACGAGCAAGGCCTACCCCTACTTCAACCCACGAAAGACCTGGCTTTGTATGGTATCGAATGGGCCTTGGATAAGGGCGAAATCAGTATTTTTTATTTAAAACAGGCTTCAGTCAAAAATAGCTCTGAGTATGAAGATTTAAGTTTGATTCAGATTGTGTATAAAAATAAAAAAGAAATCGACCAGGTCAAGTGGCTTAAAATTAGGAATCTTGAGGGAAAAAATCAAGATCTATGGGCACCGGGAACATTAGAAGTTTGGGATGTTATATCGAAAGCAAAAACTGAGAAATATGTCGTGACTAGTCTTTTTCCTAGTAAAAAATTTGGCGAGCAACTAAGAGCGCCGTTACGAAAAATCTTGCAAGAATTTAACTACTCTCCACAGGCCATTCTTATTGAAAATGAAAATAACCTGAAAATATATTACCAATGAAAATTGAGACGAAGTTATTTTTAGTCCTTGGTGGAATCGGCGCAAGTGCAATGGTTTATCAATTTTCCGTCATTGCGGCGTTAACCTTTATCTTAGGTGATACCTTAGTGCTATTTTCAGTTTTTAGCGGGACCTTTCTTTTTTCGATGGGGTTAGGAGCAGCTCTTGTTTCAAAAACAACAGAGGCTGAAGTTTATTTTGTAAGAAGCCAATTGGGCTTAGCCGCTGTTGGCTTTTCAGCGCTTCCTCTGATTTTTTTATTGCACGCTGAATTATCCAAATCGTTCATTTTAAACGCAGACCTTTCAGTCGGAAAAGCAGGTTTTTCTTTGTGGGTCGTTGGTCTTTCTGCGGAAGTGGTCTTTGGAACATTAATTGGGATGCAATTGCCGCTTTTACAAAGAATCATATCGAATCGTTCTGAAATTAAATTAGAACTTTCAAAAATCCTCGCGATAGATTATGTGGGAAGTTTTTTTGGAGCCGCCGCATTTCCGCTCATCCTGTTTCCATTTTTAGGAATTTTTAAAGCGGTTTTTTTGGCGGCTGCATTCAATGCGATTTTTTCTGCGTTTGCAGTTAAAATACTGGCCTTAAAAAATCGTAAATATATGGCTTACGCTATCGTCCTTACAATTCTAATCATGGCGGCCTTTGTAAAAGCGCCATTATTAGAAAACTCAATCGATCAGATCATGTATGAAAAAAATTAGTCAGCTTGATGCAAATATTCTGATTGGTGTTCTCGCGGGAAGCGCTCTTATTTATGAAATGATTCTAGCAGCTACTCTGGGTCTTCTTTTTGGCGACTCCATTTTTTATTTTTCGCTGACAATCGCCCTTTTTATTTTGTTTATGGGCTTGGGTTCAGCCTCGGCAAGATGGTTTCAAAAAAATTCTTTTTTTAATTTGGTGGTGGCTGAAATTGTCATTTCTGCTTTGGGAGCCTCCTGCAGCACAGCGATTTTATTAATGGCTGGGCTTACAAAAAAAGGTATTTTAGCAAGCATTACGGCTGTTGTCCTCATTTTTACAATCGGATTTCTGGCCGGAGTTGAAATCCCAATTATATATTCAATCACCGATGACACGGTGAAAAAGGATCGCCGCTTTGGATATCTATTATTTTTTGACTATCTCGGAGCTTTGCTCGGAGCGGTTATCTTTTCGTTTATCTTACTTCCAAAACTTGATTTAATAGGGTCAGGAGCTTTTGTCGCTCTTTTAAACCTGATCATTCTTACTTTTTATTTGTTCAAATATGGATTTGCCTTAAGGCCCTCGAAAATGATGGTCGTTCTGATAACTTTTATTTTTTTGGCCTGTAGTTGGACTTTATTAAAACACGATTTAATTCAACAAGAACTGGATCGGAATATTTTTCAGAACGCCCCAACAACTGAAATCAAAGCGACCTTTCGAACAAGGTATCAAAAAGTGACTCTTGCATTAACCCCCGACCAGGATGTCGCTGAAAAGTATAAGACTCAGATTCCCAACGAGGCGGGTGCAGGGACACGAGCTCCTTGGATATCGATCTATTTAAACAATTTTAATCAGGCTTTTTCGCCCTTAGGAAGTGAGACCGATCTTTATCATCATGCTTTTGTGCACCCGGCGATGGTACTTGCCGGAAAACGGGAAAATATTTTGGTTTTAGGAGGAGGCGATGGTTTGCCAACCAAAGAAATTTTAAAGTATCCTGAAGTTCAAAATATAACAAATGTCGATCTTGATGGAGAATGGGTTCATTTTACTAAAACTAATCCTTTGATGCGAGCGCACAGTTTCAATTCTCTGAATAATCCCAAGGTGCATTTAGTTGTCTCCGATGCATTCCAGTGGGTGAGGCAAAGCCAAGAAAAATTTGATGTGATCCTTGTCGATTTTCCAGAGGGAATCGATCTGCCACTGGCTAGAAGTTACAGTTTGCAGTTTTTACGGGATTTAAAAAGGTTAATTAATAAGGGTGGAGTAATCTCTTTTCAAGTTGATTTTTTTAACAACCCCGCCTATTGGTGCGTGGTAAAAACGATGATGGAAGCCGGATTCAACATAATTCCACACCGTGTTTTAGATCCCATTGACGATCATTATGGTCTCATTTTATTAAGTGAAGATAAGCTTGATCTTACATCCTATGATCAAGATTTAAGGAAATATTCTTTTATAAATCCTAATTGGGTTTTGTCCCGGCGATATATGGAATTTTATCGGGACGAAGATTTTATCCGAGCTCAGACTCAAGGTCTGATGACGAACACTTTTTTTCATCCTAGTTTTCTTTATTATTATAGGATTACGTTTCCCTGGGATTTATTTATTGGCAATAACGACTGATTTTTTATATTTAGTCCAAGCCCATTTAAAAAATCGAAGGCTGATCTCAGTCAAAGGTAAAAGACTGATCGCTGCAGCCATTGCAAGAAAAGGGTTTTGCAGTAGAAGATCAGTCTTGATATGGGCGTAAAGATCGATCAAGAAAAAGTGAAAGAAGTAGGCGATCCCAAAGTTTTGATTAATCTCTAAATTCGAGATCTTCGCCATCAAGTCACTTTTTTCAAGGCGCCTTCTGATTTGGTTAAGAAGGGAAATGCGCATAAGAAACATCACGGGCAGGCTATGAGCAAAAAACACAATGGGTTCTTGGCGCATAGCCTCGCACGAGTATCGATTTCCGACGACCATGCTGTAGTAGGGTCCCCAAAAGAAGGGAGTCCATGCCAGCAATAAAAACCAGAAAAGTTTTTCATTTTTAAAAAATGACAAAGTTTTTTCGCCAAGACTTTTGATCCATTCGCCTAAGCCATAACCAAGAAAGACTAGACC
>JAYWEU010000215.1:0-4137 GCA_043779385.1 Pseudobdellovibrionaceae bacterium | reverse complement strand
TCTTACCTTTGGCCGCACTATTGGTTGCCTTATTTGTACACTTCGACAATCGATAACTCCCTTGCCTTGCAAGCATCGACAGGTGGCTTTGATCCCCTGAAAAAACATGTTTATAGTCTGACAGGTATTTATGAAACGGGCGTACGGCGTGGTTCAGTGCTGGGCAGCTATCAAAATAATCAACTCGATTGGCCAATTCTTTTACAAAGCTCGCAAGTGACAAGCTATTTGTACTCGCAAGATTTTTTAGTCACTAACACGATGGGCAGTCTTTCCGTTTGGCCCGAACTTTGGAGTCTCAGTCGTAATTTATTATGGGAAGTGGGCACCCGCTATTTACACAGCGAATTTTTTAATCGCACGCCGACCCGCCATGGAGCCTTTACGCGCTTTATTTATTCCGACTACACACAAGCGGGCACTCAAATCTCGCCGGAAAGTGGTCAAAGTGCTTACTTGGGTGCGACTAATTATTTTTATAACTCAGATGACGTGAATCACACTCAGTACGTTTTTGGCGGGTCCTATTATCATTCGAAATGGTTGCCCTCCCGGCATGCGATATTTTTGAAACTGAATGGCTATTATGTGAATGAAGATCTTTATCCCGCCTTTGGGGCGGCCTCCAGCGCCTACACTCCAGCGCAAGATCTTTCGATGCCCATCTATTTGATGCGTGGATATGGAACAGGACAATTTGTTGGGCGCAAAGTCTATAATATCAACGCTGAATATCGCTTTCCCATCCGAAACCTTTATCAGGGCACAGGAACTGATCCTTATTTTCTGCATCGTCTGCATGGGGCTTTGGTTTTCGACGGGATCGCATTGGACGGATTTGCTTACAATTCAAAAAGCTTGGCTTTTCAACGGGTGAACACTGAGGCGACTTTTTCCAGTGCTGGTTTAGAAGTTCGCCTAGAAACTACCTTGGGCTATGTCCTGCCGATCAACTTTGTTGTAGGCTACTATATTGGCCAAAATCCCGATATTGCCAAATCCGGCACTCTTGGACTGAGTCTTCAGGCTGGAACCGCCCGCTAATTGCCTGTTCCCCTTGACAAAGATCCAGGGGACCGAAAAACTAATCTTAGAGAGCGGGGGCATTCTATGGAAAGAATGATAGATCGAGTCAGTTGGATCAAAGAACTTGTGAAGTCTGAAAATCAAATGGAAGAGTCCGGCATGGTCGAAATGAGTTCCGGCATAGACCGTGATCGCCTTTTAACGCACGCCACTTTGCAATTTTTATTGAACCTAAAAAATGATTTCACCGATTCATCCAATGCTTTTAATGAATTAAAAACCTCTCCGGTGGGTCGAATCAAGGTTTACGGAATTGCAAAAACTCATGGCGATTTCATGCTTTTTCGAAATGGCTTTAAGATGATTTTTTCATTAAAAGCGCCTGGTCAGATTGGTATTCGATTTAACTTTATTGGCACTCAGTTTATGACGACCCCGGGTGCAACTGAATCAAGTTCAACGGTGAAAGACTTAATGACTGAAAATATACTGCAATCCACTTGGGGTCCTTTTGATGAAATTCTTTGGAACTTTAAAGGCCAACATTTTCAGCAAGAAAATTTAGTTCGTCATTACATGGGCCTTTTTATTCGAGAAAGCGCTCGCTAATTCAAGAAATACTATTTGGGCTCGGGGCATTTAAAAGCCATTCCCTGGGCCGTCGTTCCCGCTTCTGATTGTAAATCCAAACGGACAAAGTTTGCGCCTTTATCGAAAGCTTTTTGCCGCATGTCTTCTAATGCTTTTATTCGATTGGGCTTCAAACCAAGATAAGTGCCCTTGACGATGGCGACGGCCTCGCAGGAATCTTTAGCGTCTTCGCGACTGACTTTGACAGAAAGAACAGATTTTTTTGCTGCCTTCGCCTCAGAAGATTTCCAAACACTGGAGCAGGCCGAAAAAAGACAAAGGATGACAATTCCTAAAAGGGATTTCATATTTTGAATCGCCGTTAGGGCTGTTGAATTCTTTTGAATTCAAACGGCTTAAATTGAACCGTTTTCCCACCTAAAGTCAGACCCGTTTCAGAATGACTGGCCGGAGCGACGGCTTGTGACCGATCAATGTTCAGCTCCATAAAAGTTTGTTTTGGAATCTGATATTCAGTCTCGGGATTCAAGCTCAGGTTTTTTGTTTGGCCTGCGATATGAACCGCTTTTTGAAACTCTTCACCAAGACGACGCAACATTTGTTCACTTTTCGGTGCGCCACTCTCTTTTTTTGTTAAAGTATCGGTCATTAAAGGTGATGAAGCATGTCCAAAGGATTCGATTTTTGGTGCGGTCCCAACTCCCGTCGGCTCCTGAGCCCAATCAGGAAGACCTTCTTCACTGAACATCAAATGATCTTTGTTCACTTTTGCGATAAATTCGACTTCTGCCTGGGACAGATCCACTTGTTTTAAAATTTCTGCAATCGATACACCCTGGTGTGCAAGTCGCGCTGCTTTGACATATTTGACGGTGTTTTGGCGCTCGACAATTTGCTGATGTGGAATCTTATCTTCAAACATTTTCGCAGTTTCTAAACTTTTTTGCCGAGAGGTCTCGATCATACGAATGATTTTCTCAGCCTCGATCATTTTATTTTGAATCTCGACACATTTTCCTTCAAGTAGGGCGTTCAATTGTTTGACTTGCAAGTCAGTCCGATCAGAAAGGTCCTCAAGAATCGCAATTTTACTTTGCAAAAGTTGAAGGCCACGACTGAGCCGAGGGTCTTCCGAAGGTGGTCTTTTTAAGCGAATCCAGGCGGCGCCGATGCCGGCGAAAAAAAGGAGATTCAATAAAACTTGAACCAGTACCCATAATGTCACAAAACCCCCTTTTTACCATTTTAGAGGGCCTCCCCGACCTGTCTCAAGTCGAGATTTTAACTAAATGACGATCAGGACCTACAGGCTCGACCTTTGTCATCCGAAGAAGTGGTTATGAAGACTTTTAAAGCTCAGCTACCAATTTTAATTGTATTTTTTCTCTCGGCCTGTGGACCTGTGCGATTTTCAACTCAAGATCACAGTGGCACTGACGGAACTGGAGTTGCTGCAGGCGGTGGCGCTGGCGGAACAACTTCAACGCTCACTCGCGATGTGAACTTTTCAAATATCGTATCACCGCCAAATAATAAATTAGACATGCTTCTTATTATTGATAATTCAAACTCGATGCTGGCCGACAACCAAAAATTGGCCGCCAAACTTTCAACCTTTGTGACTGATCTAAAAAATTCCCAAATTGACTGGCAGATGTGTGTGACCGTGACATCTCAATTGACCGTCAGCGGAACTCCAAAGTGGGGCGCCTCTGTTTTATGGTCTAATTATGTTCCACCCGCCGGCGTGAGCAATTGGGTTCTTAAACCTGGCGCTACAAATCTTTCAAGTATATTCAGTGATACCATCAATAGCATTGGCGCAGGCTGGTCCGGCACTGATGACGAACGGGGTATTAAAGCCGCTTGGTGGCACTTATGGAATGGCGATACCAGGTATTCTGGGAACAGTGGCTGTTACAGAAACGACGCGGCCCTTTCGATGATTTTAATTTCCGATGAGGATGAGCGCAGTGTCGGCGGTGTTCAAGCCGATCAATATTATGCGAACGAATACAAGCCCCTTGAAACGGACGATTTGCCAGCCACATTAATAGGTCAAGTGCAGGATATCTTCGGAGTCAGCAAACGATTTAGCTTTAATTCTATTATTACGAAGCCCGATGACACCCAGTGTATGGCAACCCAGGATGCGGGTGGGTCAAAGTCCCACTATGGCCGCAAATATTCAGAGCTTAGCACAATGACGGCTGGGGGCATTGGAAGTATTTGTGCGGCGGATTTTTCAAGCAGTTTGAATTATTTCAAAGATGTTATTCAAACTTCGATCAATTCATTTCCACTGGAGTGCACTCCTTATCAAAATCACATTAGCTTTAAAGTCAATGGTGCCGTCAATACGAACTATCGCCTGACTTTGCAAGGCATGAGCGCCACGTTTACGCCAGGCTTACCGGCCGGCGTGCGCTTAGATATGACTTATAAATGTTTAGTGAACTAATTCTTTAAACAATTTCTGAAGTAAATTTCTGGATTCTTTCAATCGCTTCTTTCATGCGA
>JAYWEU010000214.1:0-10949 GCA_043779385.1 Pseudobdellovibrionaceae bacterium | reverse complement strand
TCATGTCGCTGGCCGGTATTGCGATTTCGATCGGCGTGCTGGTTGACGGTGCCATTGTTGAAGTCGAAAATGCCTATCGAAAGATTCAACACTGGGATGAGAACGGTCGAAAAGAGGATTTCTTTACAGTTCGCCTAGAAGCTCTGAAAGAAGTCGGTCCGGCGGTTTTTTTCTCACTTTTAGTGATTGCCGTTTCTTTTATTCCTATCTTTGTTCTTGTTGATCAAGAAGGCCGCCTTTTTAGGCCTTTGGCATTATCAAAAAACTTAACGATGTTTATTGCCGCGCTTTTAGCGATCACCTTGGACCCTGCCATGAGAATGCTTTTTGCCAGAGCGGATGAATTTAAAGGTCCCCAAAAATGGCTGAACGGCCTCGGCAATCGACTGCTTGTAGGAAAATATTATTCCGAACATAAACATCCCATCAGTCGAAGACTGTTTGCAGTTTATGAGCCCGTATTACATTGGCTGCTGATGAGGAAGAAAGCAGTCCTTATTTTTGCTGGGATCGCGGTCCTGTCCATCATTCCGGGATTTTTAATGCTGGGTTCTGAATTTATGCCGACCCTGCATGAAGGAAGTCTTCTTTATATGCCGACGGCCTTCCCTGGTATTTCTATCACGGAAGCGCAGCGGGTTTTAACTTTACAGGATCAAATTTTAAAAACTTTTCCGGAAGTCGAAAGTGTTTATGGCAAAGCCGGGCGAGCCGAAACCTCGACAGATATTGCGCCCCTGTCGATGATTGAAACAACGATTGTTCTAAAAAATAAAGACCAATGGCGAAAAAAGGATTCTTGGCACTCTTGGCTTTGGTCTTCGACTTTATCAGAAGAAGAGCTGATCAGCGAAATGAACGAGAAATTAATATTTATTGGCATGCCTAATATTTGGACGATGCCGATTAAAAATCGCATCGATATGCTTTCGACGGGGATCAGAAGTCCCTTAGGAATTAAAATTTATGGTGATGATTTAAAGACGATCCAGGAAGTCGCTCAGCAAGTGGAACAAGTGGTCAAAGACATATCTGGGACTCGAACGGTGGTGGCTGAGCGGATTGCCAGTGGTTATTTTTTAGATATTCAATTTGATCGAAATAAACTTCAAAAGTATGGATTTTCATTGAAGATGGCGCAGGACCAAGCGATGGGCGCCATCGGCGGTGAAAATGTCTCGACAGCCCTTCTTGGCCGCGAGCGCTATCCTATTCAAGTTCGTATGGCGCCCGATTTTCGCCAAGATATTGAAAGCATTCGCCGAGTTCTTTTATCCTCACCCACCGGGGCCCAGCTGCCTTTAAATGAAGTCGCTGATGTTCGAATCAATGAAGGGGCTTCAATGATTCGAAATGAGAATGCATCATTGGTTGGTTATGTTTATATCGATCCCGATTTAGACCATACTGATATTGGATCTTATGTCGAAAAAGCTAAAAAAATAGTCCAAGAAAAAATTAAACTTCCAACCGGCTACACTTTAAACTGGAGCGGCCAATACGAAAACATGGAACGAGTTAAAGAAAGACTGTTATTCGTTGTTCCGCTGACGCTGATTTTAATTATCTTATTGCTGCATTTTAATACGAAATCTTGGATTAAAACTGGCATTGTTTTATTAGCCGTGCCTTTTTCACTCATTGGCGCTGTCTGGCTGCTGGTTTTTCTTGGTTACCATCTTTCGATTGCAGCTTGGGTGGGTATGATTGCTCTGCTTGGCTTGGATGCCGAAACCGGCGTCTTTATGTTAATGTATTTAGATTTGGCTTATGAAGAGCGTCAGAAAAAAAATCAAATGAATACTTTGCAAGACTTGCATGACGCTGTCATCGAAGGAGCTGTGCACCGTGTGCGTCCCAAACTGATGACTGTTTTAGCGCTTTTTATGGGTCTGGTTCCAATTATGTGGTCATCAGGTGCAGGCGCTGACGTCATGAAACGAATTGCCGCACCTATGATCGGTGGTCTTTTAACATCTTTCATTCTTGAACTTTTAATATATCCCGTCCTATTTTATATTTGGAAAGCCAAAGAAATTTCACAACCCCAAAAGGAGATTTTATGAAAAACCTGATGCTTGTCGTATTTTGTATTTTAAGCTTTCAAAAAGCCTTTGCCAAAGAAGCCTTGCAAACAGTCCCCTTGCAAGTCACTGAAAAAGGCTTTGAACCCAGTGAAATAAAAGTTAAACCTGGAACCCATGTTATTCTTCAAGTCACTCGCAAAACCGATAAAACTTGCGCCACGCAAATTGTAATCAAGGAGAAGAAAATAAAAACTGAGCTTCCTTTGAATAAAGAAGTGCTTGTTGACGTCGGCGTCTTACAAAAAGGTGATATTCGCTTTGCCTGCGGAATGGATATGCTGTCGGGCCATTTGATCATCAACTAAGGAGTTCATTATTTCCACGGTCATGGTCAAAATAATCGCATTTTCAGTTGTAATCTTGGCCTTGGTGCTGACCCGTTTTTGGATCATTGATTCGCAAAAAAAATCAGATTTAGCCAAGAAAACCTTAGTTTTTAATAAGGGGGGCCAAGGAAAAACCACCTTGGTTTTTCTGCACGGTCTTTTGGGTTCTCATCGTTACTGGAATCCTGTTTTAAATCAATTCGGTGATGAACACGAAGTGATCGCGGTGGATTTATTGGGCTTTGGGGATTCTCCGAAACCTTACCTTGAGTATTCAGTGGCAGATCATGTGGAATATTTACTTCGAACTTTCAAAGAGGCTGGCCTTTCAAATCAGAAGATTATACTTATTGGTCATTCCATGGGCGCGATCCTTGCTTTGAATATTGCAAATTCAATTAAAGGCCAAGTCCGAGGTTTAATTTTAATCAATCCTCCAATTGTCACGGCTGAAAATGATTTAAAAAATGACCTGAAAGAATCGTCTTCAAAATTTATGGTAGGGATGACATTTAATAAAACTTGGGGAAAATTGATTTGCGCCATCCATGAAATAATGCCGATTCTTTTTTATCCGATGATCCGAATTTTTGATCCAGAACTGCCATCAGAAGTTGCCATGGATGTCACTAAGCATACCTGGGAAAGCTTTAATGGCTCATTAAAAAATATCTTACAGAATCAAAGATTCTTTGACTTGATTGAAAATGTTTCAAATGTTCCGATTCTTCTGATCTCCAGCAAGGACGATGCTTACTCATCAACGGGCGATTTACAGAAACTAAAACACAGACAAAATATTGAAATCAAATCATTCCCCGGCGATCATAATTTTTTGCTGAAGTCGCCTAAGAAGGTCACGGACCTTCTTAAACAATTCGAAACCAAGATTCCTTAGCTCTTTTTTGAAGGGATCAGGCCCCATTCTTCCCGGCCAGGAGCTTGGTGACTTTGGCTTGTTTTGAAAAGGGTATAATGCCCCTTGATACTAGACCACTAAGATTCAATCTATTTAATTAGCTAATATCCAAGGAATGACCTAGCGTCTCAGGAACAAGTTCCAACTTAGCAGCACTTCTTATATTTGTGAGTCGAATATGTTTTCGATTCAACACCAAAGAATCACGAGAAAACAAAATGGCCAAGAAACCGATCAAACGCCAACCAGTTCTAGAACTAAACAAGGATCCATTAACAAAATCAGCAAAGCCCCCGAAGGAAGTCGCTGAGGCCATGGGCTCTCTTGAAAAATTTCGACGGATGGCGACGGTGATTCAAGATTCCAATGACGCTATTACCTTTCAAGATTTAGAAGGTAATATCTTAGCCTGGAATCGTGGGGCCGAATTAATGTATGGCTATTCGGAAGCTGAAGCCCTGCGAATGAATATTGTTGATACGGTGCCTGCCGAATATCAGGAAGAAGCGCGCGCCTTTTTGGCTTCTTTAAAGCGCGGCGAATTAGTCCCTACCTTAGAAACTAAACGAAAAACAAAAGATGGAAAAATCGTCGACGTCTGGCTGACCAATACAAAGCTAACAGACGATAAAGGAAAACTAACAGGCATCGCCACCACTGAACGAGATATTTCAGAACGTATGGGGTCGCTGGAAAAATTTCGCCGAATGGCCACGGTGATTCAGGATTCCAATGACGCGATTACCTTTCAAGATTTAGAGGGAAATATTTTGGCCTGGAACCGAGGCGCCGAAATGATGTATGGCTACTCGGAAGCTGAAGCCCTAAGCATGAACATTGTTGATACGGTGCCCACCGAATATCAAGAAGAGGCCCGCGGGTTCTTAGCCTCATTAAAAAGTGGAAAGCTTGTCCCCAATTTAGAGACGAAGCGACGGACCAAAGATGGCCGCATTGTTGACGTTTGGCTAACCAACACAAAATTAACAGACGATAAAGGAAAATTAACCGGTATTGCGACCACCGAGCGTGATATTTCAGAGCAAACCAGAACCTTAGAAAAATTTCGCCGCATGGCCACGGTGATTCAGGATTCCAATGACGCCATCACCTTTCAAGATCTAGAAGGAAATATTCTGGCCTGGAATCGAGGCGCTGAATTAATGTACGGTTATTCTGAGGCCGAAGCTTTGAAAAAAAATATTGTCGATACAGTTCCGACGGAATATCAAGAAGAAGCCCGGGGATTTTTAGCCTCTTTAAAACGCGGCGAACTAGTTCCAAATCTTGAGACCAAACGAAAAACCAAAGATGGAAAAATTGTTGACGTCTGGCTGACCAATACGAAGCTGACAGATGATAAAGGAAAGTTAACCGGAATTGCGACCACTGAGCGTGATATTTCAGAACGAAAAAGATCAGAAGCTTCCTTAAGGGAAAAATTTCGTGAACTTGATTACCTGCGCGGCGGACAAATTGCGCTTTCCGAAAGTATGCGTGGAGAACAAATTATTTCCCGGCTAGGGCAAAGTATCTTAAGCCATTTAGTGCCTTTTACGAATGCGCAGGTCGGTGCCTTTTACTTAGTTTATGATGATAAAAAACTTCAACGTGTCAGTGGCTATGCATTATCTAAAGATGAAGAGCTAAAGAGAACCGTCGATTTTGGCGAAGGCCTGGTCGGACAGGTGGCTTTAGAAAAGAGGTCTTTACTAATAGAAGATGTTCCAGCCAATTATTTTAATAAAATTCAAAGTGCTCTAGGTGAATTAGTGCCTAGATCTCTTTTAATCTGCCCCATTCTGTATGAGGGTGAAGTCACTGGAGTCATCGAGCTTGGTTCATTGCATCCCTTTACAGAGCATCAAAGGGCGTTCTTGAGTCACGTGTCTGAAAATATTGGCATTGCCATTAACACCTCCGAAGTTCGTAAAAAAGTTCAAAAACAAAATGAGGCCCTGAATAAAGCCCAGGTCTTGCTGGAAGAAAAAGCCAACGAAGTCCAGCGAGCCAGTCAATACAAGACAGAATTCTTGGCCAATATGTCTCATGAATTAAGAACTCCGTTGAATAGCTCGCTAATTTTAGCGAAATTGTTGATGGATAATACAAAAGAAAATCTGACCGAGGAGCAAACTCAATTTGCAGCCTCTATTTATTCTTCAAGTAAAGATTTGCTAAATCTGATCAATGATATTCTTGACCTTTCTAAAGTTGAAGCTGGCAAGTTGGATATCCGTGTTGAGAAAGTTGTTTTAGCCAAAGTTATTGAAGGATTAAAGCAGACCTTCCAATCCATCGCCCAAGAAAAGAAATTAATTTTTGAGGCCACTCAAGATCTTGATATGCCCCCCTCCTTTCAAACGGATCGACAACGGCTGGATCAGATTTTGAAAAACCTTATTTCTAATGCTTTAAAATTTACTGAAGTAGGTTCTGTTAAGATTAGATTATTTAGTCATTCAAAAGGCACCATTGGTTTTGAAGTCAGTGATTCAGGGATAGGAATTCCAAAAGAACAACATGCGATTATTTTTGAAGCTTTCCGCCAAGCTGATGGCACGACCAACAGAAAATATGGCGGCACAGGCTTGGGTCTTTCTATCTCTAGGGATCTTGCGAAACTTTTAGGCGGAAGTATCGAAGTCGAAAGTTCGGCCGGAAAAGGAAGTCGTTTTACTCTTATATTGCCGGAAACTTTAAATGACCTATCGATCGATCATGACTCACTCCCTGAGCTACCTTACAAAAAAGAAACCATTCCCCATAAACATATTGAAAAGTATTTGCCACTTCCGTTTATTGATGATCGCGCTGATCTAAACTCGCCAGGAAGGACCCTTCTTGTGATCGAGGACGACGTTAAATTTTCTAAAGTCGTCTTTGACCTAGCCCATCAACTGCATTTTAAGTGTATTGTTGGACAAGCCGCCGATGAAGGCTTCGATTTAGCACTGACTTATAATCCAGACGCTATTTTACTAGATGTAAAACTTCCGGATCATTTGGGGCTAACAGTTCTTGACCGCCTGAAAGGTTATCCAAAAACAAGACACATTCCTGTGATTGCCATGTCAGCTGAGGATTTTGAAAGCACAACTCTTCAAATGGGCGCCATTGGATTTATGTCAAAACCAATTAAATATGAAACACTGAAAGATTCTTTTAAGCAATTAGAAGCAAGGTTTACTCAAAAAATAAATCACGTCTTAATTTTAGAAAATGATCATCATAAAATAAAAAGTATTTTAAATCCCATTGCCTCTGAAGGCGTCGAAACGACAGTCGTTTCATCCGCGGAAGAGGCTTTAAAAGCACTTTCAAATAAAACGTACGACTGTATGATTGTCAGCGGAAATCTTTTGGGAAAAATAACCATTGAAAACGGTCAAGCCTTGCCACCTCTGATAGTTTTTAATGATCAACCTGTTTCTTTGGAAGAGAAAAGTAAGCTCAAACAACTTTCAAAGTTAATGATTATCAAGGAAGCCAAATCCCCGGAAATTCTTTTTGATGAGCTGGCCCTTATCCTTCACTTAACCGAAGCAAAAATGACTCAAGGCCAGAGACAAATGATAAAGACTGTTCGAAGTCGAGAACAGGTTTTTGAAGGTAAAAAGATCCTTCTGGTCGATGACGATATTCGAAATATTTTTGCATTAACTTCAGCTCTTGAACAAAAAGGCGCAACTATTTTTGTTGGACGAAATGGCCAAGAAGCTTTAGATAAACTGAATCAAGAACCACAAATCGATTTGGTTTTGATGGATATCATGATGCCAGAAATGGACGGCTATGAAGCCACACGCAGAATTCGTAAGCAAAAACGATTTTCAAATTTGCCGATTATTGCTGTGACAGCAAAAGCCATGTTTGATGATCAAGAAAAATGCCTAGAGGCCGGAACCAATGATTATGTTTCTAAGCCAGTTGATCTTGATAAGCTGCAATCCTTGATCCGTGTTTGGATGCCGCAATGAAGATGTCTTTAAAAGGGACCGGATCTGACCATCCTTCTGAACACTTAGAAGAAAAAGATAAATTTAAAATCTTAATTGTTGATGACGTTTCAGAAAATCTTTTTGCGCTGAATGCCCTGCTCCAACGGGACGACGTTATTATCATCAAAGCTCTTTCTGGGTACTTAGCCCTGGAATTGATGATGTTGCATGACTTTTGCCTAACCTTTATCGATGTGCAGATGCCCGAGATGAATGGTTTTGAACTGGCAGAACTGATGCGGGGCTCAAATAAAACAAAAAATATACCGATTATATTTGTGACGGCCACAGCGAAGGACCAGGGTTTTTCGTTTAAGGGTTATGAAAGCGGAGCGGTCGATTTTTTGCTTAAGCCACTCGATCCCTTTGCCGTAAAAAGTAAAGTTAATATTTTCGTCGAAATTTTTGATCAAAAAATGGAATTAAAAAATCAACTGAAAACCATCACTCGCCTGAATGCTGATTTAAACCTTTCCAAAGAAGAGGCCGAGAAAGCCAATAGTTCAAAAACTCAGTTTTTGGCCAATATGTCCCATGAAATAAGAACACCCTTAGGAGCCATTTTAGGTTTTTTAGATTTATTGAAAAATCCAGTCTGCACGGTTGAAGAAAAGGCCAATTATATCATTATTGTCGAGCGCAATTCTCAACAACTTCTTAGCTTGATCAACGACATTCTGGATTTATCTAAAGTTGAAGCTGGTAAAATGACAATTGAAAATATTCAATTTTCGCTGACGGAAATGCTTCAAGATATTAAGTGCTTGATGACTTTTAAGGCCAAAGAAAAAGGCATTGAATTTCACTTTAAATCTGATTTGGAAATTCCTGAATTTATCAATTCAGATCCGGTCAAGCTTCGGCAAATTATCACGAATATTGTCGGCAATGCTGTGAAATTCACTGAAAAAGGTGGCGTCAACCTAAGCGTCTCATTTACGGATCCAATTCTAAAAATAATTATCAAAGACACGGGCGTTGGGATTTCAAAAGATCAAGTTTCGAAACTTTTTCAGCCATTCACTCAGGCCGACCCCTCCACCACTCGAAAATTTGGCGGCACGGGTTTGGGTCTGATTTTATCAAGGCGTCTGGCCGAAGCCCTAGGGGGAAAATTGGAATTATTAGAAAGTCATCACAGCCAAGGCAGTACTTTTGAAATTGAAGTGAAAACTACTTCCGTCTTAAGCGCCAAGGCTTTAGCCGTAAACCCCCGCAAAGTCATCAAGACGCAGTCACAAAACATTAATAAAATAGGCATGAACCTTTGCAGCCTGAAGGTCTTACTTGTTGAAGACTCTTTGGACAATCAAATGCTCATCACAACTTACCTTCGGAAGGAAGGTGCTGATGTGAAGACAGCCTCCGACGGTCAATCAGGCTTAACAGCCGCATTAGCTGAAGATTTTGATGTGGTGCTAATGGATATTCAAATGCCTGTTCTTGACGGCCATGGAGCGACAAAGAAACTTCGCGAAGCCAATTATTCAAAGCCGATTATTGCTTTAACGGCCCATGCGATGAAGGAAGAAAGAATCAAGGGCCTTGCCTCTGGCTTTACAGATTTTCTGACAAAACCAATTCAAAGAAATTTATTAATTGAAATTTTATCTCAGTACGTTCCAATTACTACGGCTGCCGAAGAGGCTTCTAGAATCAATCAAATTATTCGGTAGCCAACGCCAGGTTCGGTGATGATATGAACAGGATTGGACGGATTGGTCTCTAACTTTTTTCGCAGTTGCCCAATGTAAATCCGGAGATAGTGATTTTGATCCTGAGATTGCGGCCCCCAGATCGAATGCAACAAATAGTCTTGTGAAATGACTTTCCCTTGGCCACGAACAAGATGGGCTAAAAGTTGAAATTCTGTGGCGGTCAGCTTAATATTTTTACCATCGACTAAAACGGTTTGTTGATTTAAATCAATCTGCAATGAACCTGATATAAAAATCGGCGTGGCCTCGATCAAGGATTGATGGCGAAGTCCAACCCTGATTCTTGCAAGAAGCTCCTGAAGTCCAAAGGGCTTTGTCAGGTAATCATTAGCTCCGGCATCCAAAAGGGCAACCTTGGTTTCCTCAGAATCTGCGACTGTTAAAATAATAACGGGAACAGCCGTCCAAGCTCGCAATCGACGCAATACTTCAAGTCCAGTAATATCTGGTAAGCCTAAATCAAGAATCACTAAATGGGGATGAAATGAGGCCGTGACGGAGAGGCCGTCCTCACCATTCCCTGCCTCTTCAACGACATATTCATGCGTCTGTAAACTTGTTCGAACCAGGTTTCTAATGGATGGCTCATCATCGATCACTAAGACTCGCACTTGCGAATTATGAATCACACTGGCTCCTCAGAAGGAAAATCCCTCATCTCATGAATTGGAATTGTCAGAATAAATCGGGCACCCTGTTCAGGATTATTTTCCACAGAAATCAATCCTTGGTGAGCCTCAACGATACTTTTTACGATCGATAGACCCAATCCTGTTCCACCCGTCGGTGAACCGGGAACTCGATAAAATTTATCAAAAACTCGGCGCAGGGAATCGTGGGGAATTCCCTGGCCTTGATCTTTGACTTCTAATTTTAGACTCTCCCCGTCGACCTCAGATAGAACGGTGATATCGGTTCCTGGCGGCGAGTACATACTTGCATTTAAAATCAAATTCGAAAGAGCGTGCTCCATAAATCGAAAATCGATTCTGATCAAAGGCAGCCCCTCTTGAAGCTCGACTTTCAGCTCATGGGTTTTGATTTGAACTTTCAACTTTTGAAGGGTCACGCCAATCAGATCGCCGACGTCATGCCATTCAAGCTTCAACTCAAGAAACCCTGAGTTCAAGCGACTCATGTCTAATAAATTTTCAATGACCCGATTCAACCGATCACTGGCCCGCAAGACCTCTTCCCCTAGCGAAAGGACAACCTTTGAATCATTGGCTACCTTGGGGTCGGTCATCATCGCACCGGACGCCATTAAAACGGTCAAAGGCGTCCGCATTTCATGGGAGATTGAATTCAGCAGGGTTTGATGAAGATCCTCTGACTGCCGAAGCTTTTCAGCTTCCCTGAGGTTTTCTTCCAGGCCATATTTTTCTAATGAAACCGACAACTGTCGAAGGACTGAATCCACAAAATTCTTTTGATCGGCACTCATCCCAAAAACTTGATCAGATCTGAAAATCATGACGCCAGAAATTCCTTGTGGATTTCTTAACGGCCAGTAAACTTCCAAATTTGGCTGACCCTTCTCATGATTTATTTCGATCATCTGCCCCGAATGAAAAACCTGAAGTGCTCGGCTTAAAGTCCCACTATCAAGAGTTCTCTTTTGATCAGTTTTATCGACAGCCATTAACTGATTCAAAGCCTCGGTTTTTAAAAAAATTGCGCATTCGCCCTTTAAATAGGGACCCAGCCTTTTTGATATCTTCAATAAAAAATCATACTTTTTTTGGCTTGAAGAAATATCTTGTGAAAATTGGTATAAAAGATTCGTTCGATCTTCACGCTCGCGTACTAATTGCTCTTGAACTTTAATCCGGTTGGTTAAAAATCCGATGATGCAAGCCACAATCAAATAAGTCAGACACATAAATATATCTTCAGGC
>JAYWEU010000213.1:0-27760 GCA_043779385.1 Pseudobdellovibrionaceae bacterium | reverse complement strand
GTCTGTCTAATCCAGGATTAGACGGAATCGCAGAGTCCTCAGCATCTAGTAAAGCAAGCACCTTAAGGCGCTCCTGCTCGGCTTTGTTTAAATTTTTACCCATAGTTAAAATATATACCTCCTGGGGAAAAACACCTCTCATAACCAAATCTTGGGTATCGATAGGGCCGGATCTTTTTCCTATGAGTGACTTTTCTACGCGAGGGGCCGCGGGCTTGTCAAAAGAAAGTCGCGGTTTTCTGCCTTTAGCTGGTCCCTTAACTGGGCTCTTTACGGGGACTGTATGGAGGCTTAAGAGCCAAAAACTTCTAAAGTTGTATTTTAAGCCGAACGTAAGCCTCAACAGTATTTACGACTTGTTCTAAATTCATGGTGGTGGTGTCGATAACATGGGCGTTTTCAGGGACTTGGAGGGGGGCTGTTTTTCGGGTGGAATCTTGTTGATCGCGGATTTTTTGGGATTCGGCAATTTCTTCGGCCGAGGTCCCCTGTTCAGCGGCCCGCCGCTGGGCGCGGTTCTGGCTGTTGGCGGTCAGGTATATTTTGACTTCGGCTTGGGGGAAAACCACCGTTCCGCAGTCCCGGCCTTCCGCGACTAAACCAGAATTTGCACTGCATTCTCGTTGATTTTCAAGCAAGGCTTTTCGCACACCTGGATAGGATGAAACTCGGCTGGCGAAGGACCCTACATCTTCGTGACCGATGGCTTCTGTGACATCTTGAGCTTTAAAATACACGCGGGTCATGTCGTCGTTCATTGTGACTTGCCAGATGTCAGATTGGGAAAGTTCACTTAAAGATTTAACGTCATCTAATTCGATATGCAGCTGCAGAGCTGCAAAGGCTAGGCCCCTATAAAAAGCGCCGGTGGAAACCCATTTCCAGCCAAGCCTTCGAGCTAACTCGCGGCTGACGCTGGATTTTCCTGAGGCCGCTGGCCCATCAATTGTGACAACTATTCCCATGCGGTTCTCACTTTATTTCTTTTGAAACTTCGCCCAAAACTTCTTCAAGCGCCTGGATGGCGGCTTCGTTTTCTTCGGGCAAACCTACACTTAAACGAAGGTGTGTTTTAAAACCATAGTTTTGCACGGGCCGCAAAATGATTCCTCGCTTTAGCAACGCTTCATTGACTAACTTTGCGTCCCGTTGAGTGTCAAATAGAACAAAATTGGCTTCTGATTGAAAATAAGGCAGACCCAATTTATCAAGGCTTGCGTAAAAATAATCAAGGGCCTGCCATGTCGCAGCTTGCGAAGCTTCAATAAATTCCTTGTCTTGAATGGCAGCGATGGCCGCCACTTGAGCCAAATCATTGACATTGAAAGGCTTGCGAACCCGGTTAAAAATTTCAATCGTCTGTAACGGAGCCACCATGGCGCCGATGCGAAAACCTGCCAGACCGTAAACTTTGGAAAATGTTTTTAATAAAATGACATTGCTGTAGTGTTGTTGAAACTCAAGCGCCGACTTGAAATCCTTGGCACGGACGAATTCGTGATAAGCTTCGTCAAAAACAATCAAGACATCGTCCCGATTTCCAAGCCGCTTTAAAAAAGCAACGATCTCTCGCCAAGCTACGTAAGTGCCGGTTGGATTGTTGGGATTGGGAATAAAAATCAAACGAATTTTATCATCAAGATGGCTTAAAAAATAATCAGCGATTTTTTCTAAATCAAAACGTCCGTCAGATTTTAACGGCACTTTGTGAGTTTTCACTCGCGCCGCTTGGGCACTGACCTCATAGGCCGCAAAGGCACTTTCACTAGTTAAGATGCCTTCACGGGGTTCGCAATAAATTCGGATGAGTAAATCCAAAAGCTCATCCGAGCCATTTCCAATGCCGATCCGCAAAGGTGATACATTCCAGATTTTTGACAAAAGTTGGATCAATTCGTAATGAGTCGGATCTGGATAACGATGTTGTTGCTCTAAATTTTTGCGAACGGCCTCTAAAGCTTTGGGGCTTGGGCCTAAAGGATTTTCATTGCTGGCCAGCTTGATGACGCGACTGACGCCGTACTCACGCTGAGTTTCTGAGATCGGTTTCCCTGGCTTGTAGGGAACTAAATCTAAAATTTCCTGAGAAATCTTCAAACGCAGCCTCCACTTTACTTTGCAACAAAAAGCATGAAGAATAGGATCTAACTTTAATTTTCGGTGCAAGCAAGGAACTCTTAGTTATATGGCAATTCTAGGGCTTCACATTGGTGTTTCTTTTGCAGAGTTCAGCCTTTTGGACAGTCAGTCCCATCAGATTTTAGCCACTCAGCGCATCTATATGCCACGCTTGTCCTTAAAAACAGGTCTGCAAAAATTTGTTCAAGCGCAATTAAGTTTAAATCCTGTTGCTCATAAAATTGAAAAAGTTTTTTTTGTCTCAAATCTGCTTGAAAAAATGGCGCCTTTTCGGCTGGGTGGCAGCACGGCTCACTTGATCACTGAAGGTTGGGAAAATCAGGGTTGGCTTTCGCAAATCACTTTTAATTCCATGTTGCCGGTCCGCCTTCCCTCTGTGCAATCCCAAGATTTAGTTTTTGGCATCAAAGAAAGAATTTCTGCGGACGGTGAAATTTTACAAGCGATCGACGGCCAGTTTATTCATTCGATCGCGGCCAAAATGAAATTGATGGATGTAAAAAGAGTTTGCATTCATTTTTTACATTCGCAAAAAAATCCAGCCCATCTGAATGCTGCTAAAAATATTCTTATTGAAAATGGTTTCGAAGTACACTCGGCCGATTATGATTCTGATTTCAGCTTAGAAAAAAATCGCAGGCTTTCTTTAAGTGCTGCATTAAATGGAACCTGGGAAGATTATCGACAGGATCTGATCGCCGCTGTTCAAACCGAAGACCATACGCCAGAAATTTTTGTTTTATCTAACAAGGGCTTTCAACATTTAATTGACAGCAAAGATGCCCTTGAAGGCCTGGCCAGCTTGGATCATCTTTGGAGCTTTGTTCCGCACGAAAATATTGTCTACTTGGGTCTTGAAACTTTTCAGCAAATTGATCCGAAGAAAAATTCGCTGTTCTGGCAAAGCCCCTGGGGCCGTTTGTACAGGCCGCAATGTGAAAAACGCGTTTTCTCGACCCAACCGACGCAGTCTTTACAAATGAACCTTTGGGGCGAACTTGATTTTTCACTGACTCCCGAAGGTTATGAGCCCGGACCGGTCGCTTTAGGTCGCGGTCAAAAATTAACCGTTTTTGACCTTTATTTTGAAGAATTGATTCTTCGGGCAGACCTCAAAGATTGGCTGGCGCCGACGGCACAATCAAAAATTCGTTCGGGTTTATCCGCACTTTCAAAAAATTCGAAAAATCATATTGGCGAAACGGCTTTGCAAACGCAGATGCGCGATCAGTTTGTGCAAAGACTTTCTTTTGAAATTGACACGACAAAGGGACCTTTGCATTTTTATGGCTTCTGGGCCGAGCTCATGGCTTCGTATTTTAAAGGTGTTAAACATCCAAGATCGATGGCCGAGATGGCGGCTCGCCTGGGAATGGGGCTGGACCTATGAGCCACTATGGACAACTGCAGCAAGCCTTTAAAAATATCACACAGACCCTCGACAACGCGGCCCTGTGTGATCATCGAGGCCAAACTTTGTATATGAAAAATTCATCGGCCTTTGACCCTGGCACGTGGAGAGAAGCTTTTCGCTGGGCTTTAAAATATTTCCCTATGAATCAGGGCGATATTTTAATGTTTAATGACCCTTATGCCGGAGGAAATGATTTTTCAGTTTTTAGTTTTATCACTTGTCTGCAAAAACCTGTGGATAACAAGTCAGGAATTTATTTAGGACAGCGCTTTTCGACCCCCATTGATTTTAAAGATATTATTCATCCTGGAAAAAATCCCTTTAAGGTGCCACTCACACCCATCGCCCCAGGGGGCGTGATTCAAATGGCTCTTTTAGAAGCGATGTGTTCTTCGCCGCTGGCACCAACGGGTTTAAAGGACATCATTGAAAAAGAAGTCGCCAAAGCAGGACATGTATTAAAACGCTTTGAAGTGATTCCGAAATCTTGGCTCTCGCCAAAATTTTTACAGACATTTATTGAAGAAACCAGATTGACCGTACTGATGCATTTAAAGGAAAAGCCCTGGGGCGAAACCCGTCTTGAAATCAACCTTGATACGGGCGAACTGATCAAGTTGAATTTAGAAATGAGCGACTTAGGGGTGCGCCTTGATTTTGTGGGGACGACATCCGGTAAAGAATTTTTCTTACCGCCTTCGGCTTTGGCAGGCTGTTGTCAGTTTTTTATTTCGCAGTACACGGGCCTGGTTCCGTTTTTAAATGAAGGACTTTTTTCAGTTTTTCAAGTCAGCCAGCCCACCACGTCTTGTTTAAGTTCTAAATTTCCTTCACCCACGGCCCGGGGTTATAAATTGGGACCACGTGTGATGGGCACCTTACTGGAAACGGCGTTAACGAAAATTAATTCAAAGCCCACAAAAGGGGTCACTAATTACTGTGGTCTTTATGTGCAATTTCAGTTTCCCGACAAAAAGCATTTTGAAATTTTTGTTCCCAACGGATTCGGCGCCATGGCGGAAGCTGATGGCCCCTGCGGCTTAGATCCCTTTAATGAAAGGGTGTATTTTTCAGCTGAACATTCAGAAAATAATTGGCCCCTTCGCTTTCATCGAATGGATTTAAGAAATTCTAGCATGGGGAAGGGAAAAAATTCTGGCGGCCGGGGCTTGATCCACAATATTGAATTTGTAAAACGAGGCGAAATCTATTGGCTTTCAGAGCTGACCCAACATCGATTTCCAGTTCAAAAAAACCAAACATCACCTGACAAAGTCGAAATACTGATCGACCAAGAAGGGCCCGCGTCACTCAACCCCTCGGCCGGCTTTCAATGGGTTGAGGCCGGGCAAAGGGTCACTTTAGCCTCTGGCAGTGGCGGCGGACTTTTATAAATTGATGCTAAAAATATCATTGGTATTTTTATTAAATGAGGTTGAAAATTGAGCCATGAAAATACTTCTTCTTGCTTCATTTCTATTCTTGGTCGATTTTTCTGTTTCAGCCATGGCGACCGCTCAATTTTCTGGGCATTGGGTCGCGACGGAGGGCAAAGTCAGTAGCAATATCGGACTTTCTTCAAAGTGCTCTAAAGTTGAAATTATCATTGAGCAAGACGCCGATAAGATCGTGACGAAAAAGTATCAATCCGATTGCGCTCTGTTTGGTTCAAAATGGGGTCCCATCCAACAAGATCTTAAAGATGGAAAAGTGCTCGAAGCCGGCGAAGAAGTGGGCACAATCAACGACACCACGATGATCACGATCTCCCAAGATGGGGCTTATAAATATGCTTACAATTTAAGATTGATCGTCGGGCCTCAAGGCCAACAACAACTTCAGTCTTATTACGGCGCCGGCGGTGGTATCGGCGCGATGGTCACGGAAGCTACATTAGAAAAAGTCGCTCCTTAAATCATGTTTTAAAAATCCCCTTTTATTCGAGGATTCGTCCGCCGGCTTTTCTTAAGGCGTCTTTGATTTTTTCGACGTGTTCGCGGCTGGTGGTTTCTAGGTTAAAATCGATTCTAGTTTCCCGCAAATAAAGCCCTTGCCCAACACGATCATGATGCACTTCTAAGACATTGGCTTTTTCATCGGCAATGGCTTTTGTTAAGCGGTTTAAATTTCCTGGCAGATCATCGACCACGACCGAAATCTGCGCTAGGCGTCCGCGCTGGATTTGACCCCGCTCGATGACTTTAGCAATGATATTAAGATCAATATTCCCGCCACATAAAAGAATGCAATTTTTTTTGCCAAGGGAAAATTTTCGATTCATCATGGCGGCCAGGGCCGTCGCCCCTGAGCCTTCGGTAACAGTCTTTGCGCGCTCTAATAAGTAAACAATCGCTTCGGCAATTTCATCGTCGGTGACGGTGACAATATCGTCGACTAACTTTGAAATGAAATTTTCGTACATGGATGGACTTGGATTTTTGATCGCAATCCCGTCAGCGATGGTCGATATTCTTTTGGCTTGCTGGGTTAACGTTTGCTTGTGAAACAACTGATTCATGCCAGGCGCTTGGACTGATTGCACACCAATAATTTTACACTGGGGTCGCAAATGCTTAATGGCTGTCGCGATCCCGC
The DNA here is from genome assembly GCA_043779385.1 of Pseudobdellovibrionaceae bacterium. Classification (GTDB taxonomy): domain Bacteria; phylum Bdellovibrionota; class Bdellovibrionia; order Bdellovibrionales; family Bdellovibrionaceae; genus JAYWDA01. Next base: position 21,612 of record JAYWEU010000213.1, on the reverse strand, counting down.
TGATCAAGCCGCCGCCGCCGATCGGTATCGCTATTAAGTCCAGGTCAGGAATTTTTTCTAAAATTTCAATCCCGATGGTTCCTTGACCGGCGATGACCAAAGAATCTTCATAAGGATGCACGAACGTGAAGCCTTTAGATTTTTCTAATTCCCGCGCATGCGCGTAGGCATCGTCATAAATTTCACCATGTAAAATAACTTCAGCGCCATAACCACGGGTGGCTGAAATTTTATTTAAGGAAGCCGTTTCCGGCATCACAATGGTTGTTTTTACGCCAGCCAGTTTTCCACTTAAGGCGACCCCTTGGGCATGATTTCCAGCCGAGCTGGCGACGACGCCGCGTTTTTTTTCGGCTTCGGATAAATTGGCGATTTTATTAAATGCACCGCGAATTTTAAAACTTCCCGTGCGCTGAAGATTTTCGTATTTAAAATAAATATCAGCGCCCCACTTCTCAGACGCCGAGTGTGACAATTCAGTCTCGGTGTCTTTGATGATGGCTTTTAATTTTTCTCGCGCTTTTAAAATATCCTCAAACGAAACTTTCATCGATCACTTCCATGGCTACTAATTTCCGGGACTTGCATCTTCTTTATCCCAATAGACTGAAATACCTGTCAAAGGCGGATATTCGCGCAAAGGCAGCGCTGAACTTTTATATTCTTTGGCGGCGTCTTCCTGGGATTTAAGGCCCATGGCGACACCCTCATCGAAATAGAAGAACGTCGGCAGCTGCTTTCCACAATACAAACACTCCTTCACCAACTCGTTCTCAGCCTCATTGCACTCGCCGCAAACATGGCACCGCCGAATATGCACCTTAGTCGTCATTCATTTCTTTCTGCCCACACAAGAGTAGGCTCTCATTTAGGCTTTAGTAGTGCAAGAGTGCGTACCAATATAAGTTGTTGTTTTCACACCACAATATGACCAATGACTTGACGCATTACGACGTTTTTTGCGTCCTTTTCATGCCTTAGAAGTTTCACGTCCCCATTCATTTTTTTGTGAATTTTCCGATGAATCTTCATGCCATGAGGGATTTTTATGAAAAATGTCGTTTTGGGATTTCTTGGGTTCGGTCTTTGGATTTGTCTCTTTTCTGGCTTCGCCATGGCAGAAACAGGTCCGCTTCTTCTAAATTATCAAGAGTGGAGCTCTTTACCTCCAGATCAGCAGCTTCAATATCTGAAGGATTTGCAACAAGTCATGGCTAGTATGGATCAGCGCTCAGATTTTTTTGCTCAAGCCCAATCCGAAACAGCATCAACAAGAGCCCCTGCCAGCGCTTCTGTCGACCTCTCTGAACAATACGTGACAGTCACAGAAAATAATCTTTTGACCGCCGACCAAACTTTAAAAAATGCCGATAAAATTAAAGATACAAAAAAGAAAACCACTGAATTAAAAAAGGCGGCGCAGATCATCGAGCAAAGTCGCTATGGGATTTCGTTGATCAAAGACGAGCGTTTAGCAGCCGCAACCTATAAAAAGTGGGCTGTCGTTCGTAAAGATCTTGTGAATGAAAAACTAAATCCTCCCCTTGCAGAGATCGGGCAGATTGAAAAAGTCGATAATATTTTTAAAACACTTTCCCGAGCCAGCACCACCATTGCATCCTCTGAAAAGCTTTTGGCAAAATCAACCCCTGGAACTCTAGAGTATAATAAACTATCGGCTGAAATTGCTAACAATAAGGCGGCGCTAAAAGGTGCCGCTGAAGAATTTAAAAAAAATAAAGCTGACTTTTCTTCGGCCCAAACTGCCTACAGTGCAGCCGCCGCAAAATTATCCAAGAAAAAAGACGGAGACTTTTTTAGATGTATGTATGCTGGGTTTGTTTTGAAAGAAGACTGCAAGGCCCCAACCCAATTGCCCAAGGAGTTAAAATTGGTGGGAATCACGCCTGATCATTTTAGCTGTGATAAATCATTGGTGCTTTGCAATCCTTTGATTTTTGGAGGAGCAGGCTCGTGTCCTGTTGTTCCTAAGATGAAAAAACAGACGGATGCAAAGTGTTTGATCGACATGAAGGGTTTTTGTAAGCCGAAAAGCAACTCTGCGACAAAAGACTGCCTTCAAGAGGCTGAAAAAAGCCCCCATAATCTTGAAAATACAGCTTTGCTCATTCACGCCAATCCTGACGCATGGAATGAGTATACAAATTCATTTCATGAACTTTGCGACGAAGAAAAGATCGCTCAAAATTCTTTTACCAAGAAAAAGGGATCCAAAAATCGCACTGACCAAGATCACGTAAAACAGGATATTGAAAAAACTTGCGGTTGGGCCCGCGAGCGGCTTTTAAAACTTCGCAATGATGTAAAAATAGATCTTAAAAAAATCGATTCTACAAAGTTAGATGTGGGGCAGAAAAAAGCACCTGAAACCGGACGAAAATAAGTCGCAGTTAAGAATGACTGCGACAGATCTCTAGAAAACTTTTTACTTCTAAAGAGGCGCCGCCAACTAGAAATCCATCAATGCCAGGTTTTGATAACAACTCCTTGGCGTTGTCAGGCTTGACGCTGCCGCCGTACAAAACAGCGGTGCCCTCAAAGCCCAATTCCTTTAGCTTCATTTTTATTTTCTCATGGGCTTCCTGAGCTTGCTCTGGAGTGGCCACGCGACCCGTTCCAATCGCCCAAACGGGTTCGTAGGCAATGATGATCAAAGAGCCTTTAGGGCAGGTACTTAACCCATTTTTTAGTTGATCGGCTGTCACAGCGTGAGTCCTGCCTAAATCTCGCTCTTCTAAAGTTTCGCCAACACATAACATCGGAGTTAATCCCAGCGACAATGTGTAGGAAACTTTTTTGGCAAGACTTGCATCTAATTCACCAAAAACTTTTCTGCGTTCGCTGTGACCAATCAAGACAACTTGACCACCCAGGTCTTTTAACACCAGCGCAGAATTTTCTCCGGTGAAGGCGCCTTGTCCTTCACTGTAGATATTTTGTGCGCCCCATTGAATTGTAGTTCCGGCTAGTGACTCACTGGCCGCTTCCCAAGAAGTCGCCGGTGGGAAAAATATAATTTGGTCTTTAATATTTTTTGCTTCCGGCGCAAAAGACTTAAAAAAATCCCGAGTTTGATGGGGTGTTTTAAATAGTTTCCAGTTAGCTGCAAAAATTTTCTTCATTAAAAAGTCCTTTACCTAAGTCGAGTTCAAAAAAGTCACCGGCTCAGATCCAAAATGGATCATTTACCCCAACTTGGCATCACATTCTGGCTGTAATGCAAATGGTCATCAGTCAGCCGATGGCCTTCATTTTGCTTTCTCTATTTTTAGATTTCAACGGAGGAATCAATGAAAATAATCATGATGATTTTATTGGCAGTTTTTAGTCTGACCACCTTTGCCGATCACCTTCCACCCTCAACGTCGACGCCCCTTTACGAATGCAACCATGAATCTTTCCGAGCCCATATTTTTCGCAAAGCTAGCGGACAAAATGCCATTTTTATAGAAACTATGTCTCCCCACCGCGCGCCGACGCCGTGGCTGGAAGAAAATGTTTCGGAATTAACAAATAAAACTCACACTGTTTATACTTCTAACGATTTGATTTTAAAAATCACCCATGATGACTCAGGGTTTATGCCCAGCACGCTTATCATCTCTTCTGGCGGAACGGCGACTCAGTCAGAGATGACCTGCCAATGGATGTACAAAGTGATAGATGGGGCCCACCTTTCCTGGTAGGTTTCATGAATGCTGCAAAACAGTTTTGTTCATCTTCCTGGAATTGGTGCTGACACCGAGCAAAAGCTTTGGGATCAAGGGTTAAAAACTTGGGATGATTTATCCCTCAATTTATCTCGTCTTTTTGGCCCACAAAAAGCTAAGAAAGTCGCCTTTGCCTTAGATGAATCGCAAGCCGCTCATCAGGCTGGCGAAATAAAATACTTTCAAGAAAAATTTAAAAGCGCGGAAATGTGGCGGCTTCTTCCCTCTTTGATCCAAAAAAAATCGGCGATCGCCTACCTTGATATCGAGACCACTGGTTTAGGATTTCCACCCCAATGTCAATCGACGACGATTTCGGTTCTTTTCAAGGGCCAACTGCACATTGAACACGACCGGCAAAAAAAGCGGCAACTTTTAGAGCAAATTCAAACAGAAGCTGAACTTCTTGTGACCTTTAATGGAGGAACTTTTGATTTGCCCTTTCTTCGGCGTGAGTTCCGTCTGCTCCTAAGACAGACTCATTTAGATTTAAGGTATTGGATGGCTCGCCTTGATTACAAGGGCGGCCTTAAAAAAGTTCAAAAAGCATTCAGCGAAATTCATCAGCGTCGTTCGATGGATATCGATGGATTTGATGCGGTTCGATTGTGGAATTTGCATTTGCGAGGGGTCCCGAAAGCCTTAGAAACCCTTATGACCTATAATGCTGAAGACACTGTGGTTTTAGAGCAGCTGATTTATTGCGGCCTGAACCTTGAGGCTCAAAGACGCCCCCAGCTTGGTCTGATCACCTATAATATTCCGCAATCCCCAAAAATTCCGACCCAAGTCTGCCCTTTTGTCTACCGAGCCTTGCGGAACTAGCGTTTTTTTACACTGCGGGTTGATAATTACCCTTAACTCCCTTACAAATAGTCCCCTATGATCAGCACGACAAATGTCAGTTTAAGATACGGTGGGAAAAAGCTTTTTGAAGACGTGAATGTGAAGTTCACACCAGGAAATTGCTATGGCCTGATCGGGGCTAACGGCGCCGGCAAAACGACTTTTTTAAAAATTCTTGCCAAAGAAATTGACCCCAATACAGGGGAAGTCAGTATTCCTTCGAACTTGCGGTTGTCTGTCCTTAAACAAGATCACTACGCTTTTGATGAGATCGAAGTTTTAAAAGTCGTGCTGATGGGAAATCAAAAACTTTATAAAATCATGGAAGCCAAAGATTGCATCTACGCCAATCCTGATTTTTCAGAGGCTGACGGCGTTCGAGCTTCTGAATTAGAAACCGAATTTGCCGAACTGAACGGTTGGGAAGCCGAATCGGAAGCCGGCATTATGCTGGCGGGCCTGGGCATCGATGATTCCACGCACAGTAAATTAATGAAGGACTTGGATTCGGGTCAAAAAGTAAAAGTTTTATTAGCGCAGGCCTTGTTTGGTCAGCCTGATATTCTTTTGCTGGATGAACCGACGAATCATTTAGATATTTATGCGATTCAATGGCTGGAAGAGTTTCTTTTTAATTTTAAGAATACTGTCATCGTTGTTTCCCACGACCGGTATTTTTTAAATAAGGTCTGCACACATATTGCTGATATTGATTTTTCAAAAGTCTCAGTCTATAGCGGCAACTATGATTTTTGGAGACAAGCCACCGAGCTGAACCAGAAATTGAAATCTGATGAAAGTAAGAAAAACTCTGATAAAGCCGAAGAATTAAAAAGTTTTATCCAACGATTCAGTGCCAATGCGTCCAAATCAAGACAGGCCTCATCGCGACAAAAACAACTTGAAAAATTAGACCTGTCTGATCTGCCGATGTCGACCCGCAAACAACCCTTTATCGGTTTTGATCCCTTAAGAGAAGCCGGCAATGATTTACTGAGCGTGAAGGGTTTGACCAAGTCACTGAATGGCGCAGTGATTTTAAAAAACATCAGCTTTAACGTCAAAAAGGGCGACAAGATTGTTTTACTGGGGCGCAGTGATCTGGCGAAAACAATGCTTTTAAATATTTTAGCTGGCGAGGTTGAGCCCGATGCGGGCTCTTTCACCTGGGGCGTGACGACACTAAGAAGTTATTTCCCCACTGATAATTCCAAGTATTTTAACTCAGAATTCGCAACGTTGGTTGATTGGCTCCGGCAGTATTCGCAAGAAAAAGATGAATCTTTTATTCGCGGATTTTTAGGAAAAGTTCTTTTCAGTCGCGACGAATCTTTGAAAAAACCAAATGTTCTTTCTGGTGGTGAAAAAGTCCGCTGCATGTTTGCCAAGATGATGCTGTCTGGCGCCAATGTTTTACTGCTGGATGGACCGACCAACCACTTAGATTTAGAAAGCATCACGGCCGTCAATGAAGGCGTCAAAAGATTTAAAGGCACCGTGATCTTTACGTCTCATGACCATGAGTTTATCCATACCATCGCTGACCGTGTGATTGAAATTGATGTTGGACTTAAGGAAGATAAATATATTTCCTATGAAGACTATGTCGAGGCCCAGAAACAAAAACTCCACTAAAATTCTTATGAATCACAAAGTTTTAAATTGGCAAGATTCATGCAGCCTCCTATTCCAAAAGGAGGCTTTTTATGAATTCAGATTTTAAAACAGCCGCTGCTTCGACGATGGCTCCCAGTTTCATCCGGGGTTTTCGTTTGAGCTGGCTTTTGTATGGGGCAGCCGCGTACTTTGGTTTAAAATATTTAAATAAAAGTGGCATTTTGACCAAACAAACGGGCGCTGCTTTGGATATGATTGATCAAGGCATTGATACAATGAAAGAAAAAGTCGGATTTAGTTCTCATAAATCAGAAGCAAGCTCTTCAACTGTCAGACATTAAATTTTTAGAGCCCGGTGAAAACTTGTCTCTTAAAATTTGCACAGCTGGACCTTTGTCAGCTTTTATATTTTTGCATTTCGGATCATTTGAAAGATGTTTAGCATCTTCTCATGCCCTTTGTTCTGACATTTTTTCTGCTCTTTTTCATTGGATCTTCTGGAGTCGCCTCAATCTCTGGCCCTGAATCTGTGTCGGACTGTTCCGAGGTGAATCTTAGCACGCTGAGGCCCCGTTGGTCGCAAGGGACGACCCATATGTGTTATGCTTTTTCAGTTGCAACCCTGATTGATCAGTACAGATTTTCACATGGTGATAAGGATTTTGAACATACGACGTCGCCGTTGCTGCTAGCCATGAGAACTGTCGAAAATTTTAATGATCTTGGCAGCACTTTTTCTGGCGGCAAAGTAGAGCATGCGATTTCCGCCGCACGCCAGTTCGGCAGCTGCAGTGCTAAAATCATTTCTGACAAGCTGGGACCCTATAGCCTTGATACCCTTTTAAAAAATCTGCAAATCTTTTATCAACGATCTTTTCAAATGAAAGATACAAAAACAAGAGCAGCCCAAAAAATCTATCAATTTTTAAAAAATGCGGGTCTTAAAACTGAAGACCTTCTATCACCAGATGAGATTGAAGAAGACCTGATCATGGGCCAAGATGAATTTATCACAAAAATTCTTTTAAACTTTTGTTCGGATAATAAAATGTTAGACAACCTGCCAGTCTTGAAACTTTTATTTCAACCACAAGTGGGCCCCGCTCAAATTCTTGATCGAATGAATAATTTATTAATGGCAAAAACTCCGTTCGGAATTAATTTTTGTTCTAATGTTGTGACCGATTCCAGCTATCAAGGAGGCTTCAACGGGGATCAGTGGTATTGTAAAGATCAATTGAATCATTCGGCTGTCGTTGTCGGTCGAAAACGGCGCAATGGCCAATGCCAATTCTTGATTCAAGATACAGGTTGTACAGGTTATGCAAAAAAAGGCTTTGCTTGTCAGGACCATCAATATTGGCTAGATGCTTCGCCATTGCTGACGAACACCCATGGAATTTTTTGGCTGGATTAAAATAAACTCTGGGGGTGCCTTGTGTGCTTTAGTGCTAACGTCGATCAGAATCTTAAAAAATTAAGTCTTAAATTTGGCGCCGAACTTGATCAGTCAAACTTTGAATCCATGTTTCAGCGCAGGATCACGGATGACAGCATTAAATTATCTAAAGGTCTGGAATTTAACTTTCTTCAGCCACAGTCCCCTTTTGAAGTTAAAATCAAAGATCTTATCGATACCTATCAGTCAAATAAAATGAATGCTCTTGAAGTCGAACTTGTTAAACAAAAAATAAGACTTAGTGATGCTGAAAAAAAATTACACCTGAAAGAAACTAAAAAGAGCTTAGAAGACCAGCGGATCGCAACTCGAAAAATCCAATGGCACCTCGATAAAATTTCTGACCTGCAAAGGACAGAGCAACGCCCCTCGGATGATCGCCTCTTTCCGATGACTTACGCTCCCATCATTTGCGGCGAAAAAGAAAAGCGTCTGATCCGGTTGGCTCGGTACCATTGCCGACCTGCAGGTCAGCCCGAGTCCTTAGATTATAAATTTAATGGGCTTTACAATGCCCGGCGCGATAGCCTAGAAGGTTTTTGGAAAAATATATTTGGTCATCAACATGGTTTTTTTGTTGTTTCCAGCTTCTTCGAAAATGTCGCGGGCGCCGATTCGGCGAATAAGGTCCTGCAATATCATCCTCCGGACGGTGAAGTGATGTTCGTCGCTTGTCTCTACGACCATTGGGGCACGTCCTCAGAAAATGATTTTTATTCCTTTGCCGCCATCACCGGCGACGCCACTGCGGAAATTTTAAAATCAGGACATGACCGACTGATTATTGCCTTAAAAGAAAAGAATTTAGCGCTTTGGTTAAATCCAGAAAAAAAAGGCATTCAGGAACAGTATCAGATTTTGGATGATCCTCAGGCTTTTGCTTACAATTTTGAGCCCACTTCAGCAGCATACCAACGGTCATAGGCCATTTGTTGATGCTGTTTCCGCATTGACGGACTAAGGTCAGCCCACACAGGAAATGAATGCAGGGCGCGCAGCACGAAATCAAATAGAATATGGTGCCGGCGGTAAATTCGTTTCTTTCGGTGGGTTTTGATAGGATTAAATAATCCAGTTCGAGAAATTAGTTGCAGTGGATTTTTTTTCACCCACATCCAGGATCCCATTTCTAAGGTCAAGGGCAGAAAAGTTCCTGAATTATTTTTTAGATGCTGCAAATATAAATAATCCCAGACATCACCATGCAAAAGATAGCCGGCACTTTGCGGCTCGATTTGATAAATATGGTAAGGATGAGTTCTTTCAAACAAGGTCGTGAATGAATGCATTTCCGCCAAATGCTCAAAAGGTTTGCGCGTTTTTGAGTATGGAAACCACAAGCGGTCTTTCAAACCAAATCCAGAATGGAAATCGATAGAAACAATGCAGCGACTTTCTTCGCAATTTTCAAAAAACTTTTTAAATAAAATTTGATTTTCCTTTTCAACGACGCCTGCATGTCCCCGATACCAGGGCAGTAAATTTGAATAGCGCTGTCCTCCCATTAGGAAAGGAACCTTTTCTGTGGCATCTACCGGCGCATTGCGCATCAGATCGACGCCATTTCCATTGCTTCTGGAGTCATTGTAATAGCCGACAGGATTGATCAAAGGATAAAAAACTAATCGGATCGATGTTAGCAATTGCTGAAAAGATTTGTCCCAAGTTAATTTCTCAAGGGTCGATTTTAATAAACTGAGGCAAAGTTCTGCGCCAATTCTTTCAAGACCATGCACCCCACCTGTCAAAATTAAGGTGGGTGCCTGGGGGTCCATCGAACCGAGGGTGAAAGACGATTGTGAAAATGATTGGGACTTAAAGACCACTGAATCTTTGTCCCTGATGAGAACAAGGTCCTTCAATACTTCATTTTTTTTAATTAACTCTTTCAGTTGTTCTATTTCTTGATGCATTTTTCCTTCATCTGGCCCCTGCTACTTAACCGCAAACTTTTTTGTCAGAGCCTGACAAAGATCTTCCCGTTTCAGAACAGTCAGCAAATCGATACAATCAAAGTCACGATCAAAAGCAGGCTCGCCGGCCACTTTGGCCCCCAAACGCAGGTATGACTTTAAAAGTGACGGAATCAAAGCTTCGGCTTCATCGGTTTGTGCCTGGGTCAGTTGATTCTTAAAGTAGGAAATCCATTCACTGAAATCCTTCATTTTAAAATCTTCTGTTGGCCTTGCTAAAGCGTCTTCCGTCACCCCGCCTGAGTTGATCAAATATCGATAAATCAAAGCGGCGTTTCGAGCATTGTTAACTTTTATGCTTGAACAGCCAAATAGAATCTGAGCTTGGGTCAGATTCATATATTCTGTAATACCCCGCCAAAGCAAAGATATCACGGCCCCTTTTCGATGGTCTTTCCGAATGCAAGCGCGGCCTAGCTCTAAAAAAGGCCCCTGTCTTTTGAAGATTTCAGCCAAATCAAATTCCAAGGCCGTATAAGAATTTCTGATTTCAAGGGTGGAATTAAGCCGATAAGTTCCAATAATTTTTTCAGAATCTTTGTGAATGATAATAAGGTGATCAAACCACCGATCAAATTTATCAAAATCCATTCCGCCTGGGCTAGACCCTTGAAATTCAACATGGAATACTTCATGTCTAAGTTTAAAACTTTCAATCAATTCATCAACAGAATCAGCAATTTTTAAAATATAAGGACCAAATTCAACCTCCAAGCAGATCTGCCTGCTAAAGTCATGAACGCGATTCCAACGCAATTTTGCATTTTGTCTCATCTGGCCCATCAATGCTCTCATAGGAATCCTCCCTTGAAGATCGATTTAACTTATCTTAAGGTTGATAGCGATTTTTTTAAAAGTCTTGTCAGGATTCTGTTAGGAACAGGATCCTAACAGAAATCAAAAAAACCTTCCTCTGAACTTGAGCTAGACTTTACATATGAAAAAAATCATTAAGTCTGACTTGCATATTCATAGCAACCTCAGTGACGGCAAATATTCGGTTGCCGAACTTGTCGATATTTTTGGAGGCTTAGGATTTGATGCGATTGCCATCACTGACCATATCTGCGAGAAAAAAAGTTGGCTCGGCCAGGTCGCCAGGAAAATGAATTACAGCCTGACTCAGGATAATTTTTCTGATTATATGACAACATTAAAAGACGAAGGCCATCGCGCCCTGGAACAATATGGAATGCTTTTGATTCCTGGATTTGAAATCACTAAAAATTCTATCAATAATAATCGCTCAGCGCACATCCTTGTCCTTGGCACTGAAGAGTTTATTTCACCCGACCTTTCGGTTGAAGAGGTCCTTCTGGCCGCCCGGGATTGTGAGGCTTTAACGATTGCCGCTCATCCGTTCAATACGGGTGATCTTGAATTTCAGACCTACGAATTGTGGTCAAGAAAAAAAGACCTGGCATCATTGATTGACGCCTGGGAAGTGAATCATCGAAAAACAATTTGTCCAGAGATCTTAACCTCTGGCTTTCCATTGATTGCATCTAGTGATTTTCATCATATGAAGCACTTGTCATCTTGGAAGACAAAAATTTATTCTGATTTAAATCAGGAAAATATCTTTCATGCGATTCGTGAACAAAGATTGGATTTTTTCTATGACCAGCAGGATGCCAAAAACCTATCTGATTTTTTTCAAAACAGCCTCAGCGGCTTCTGAAACCTTCGCAGATCTTGAGGCCTTTGCGATCTGAAGAACTTCGTCTTGAAGTCTTTTTAAAGATTCGCTTTTGGCAGGATGATTTTCAACCGCCTTTAAGGCTGTTAGTTGAGGATAATCTAGCACCACACCAAACCCATTTTCTTCGTGCCCGTCTAAGCCCGTAGCATTCATGGGCTGCGTGCACTGAACCATGCCTAAGCAAGGGGCTTCACCGAGCACTTGCTCCAAGAACTGATAGTCAGCGGGATCTGTTAGATTTCGACCTATCAGAAAAACAATTGTGCCCCGAGCGTTACGCTGAGTTTCCGGTAAAGAATTATATTTTTTTCGCAGGACGCTTTTGGTTTCTGAATCCAAATCTTTCAGCGTCGAATCCATTCTAGGATCGTTATCATTATGAGATATTAAAATTTCATCAAGAACCTGAATTTTTTGGGCCGTGACTGGCGAAAGCGAAGTTTCATCAGCCGCTTCTTTGGCTTGGGACACGGACGGTGATGCAGAGCTGACGGCCTTAATTTCTAGCGGCACCGAGGCAGCGACAGGTGACTCCCGCTGAAACTCTTTCCACCAAAGGCCCGCAAGGGCCACAGGCGTCAGAATAATAAAAATATTTTTTTTACTGAAGGTCATCCGCTAAAACTTTTCGGCTTGGCAAATCACTGATGCGGTTGATGGTGTCGTTACCAAAAAGTTGACCGTCTTGGCGAACTTTTTCAGTGCAGTTCGTACAAGCATGCTCAATATTTTTTAAGAGAACAGCTTGAAGGCCGTAGGCTCCGTTGGTTTTATCGTCGCAAGCGGGCAATCCCGCCATAGGTCGACCAGAAATAATTCCTACGATATCACGACCATTGGCGTCCTTGTAGGGAGTTGGACAATTCACGTGGCTAAAAAAACCATTGTTCGTTTCAGTGTGCCTAGATTCATGAAAAATAATGCTGATCCGAAAAAGCTGTGGAGCACTGAACTTCACATAGTTCGGTGTGACCCACATTTTACTTGTCGAATTCCAAGGAATCACGCAAGCCGCAACACTGGGGCCGCCGCCGCAATCGTCCATGCCGAAGGCTTCGATTCTTTGGTTAAAGAAGTTTTTTAATGATACCCCGTCTAATGTTTTAGCTTGGAAAATGCTTTGATAAGTTGATGACGCCGTTGTTCCTTGCAAGCTGTAAACCATGTCAAGATCGCCACGAATCTGAGTCTGAAGATCAGCAGGGACCTCTTGATCAAAAGACACATCGGCGATGGCATATATTGAAGTTAAAATTGTGACACAAATGATGAATAGACGCATTTTGAATCCCCCCGGTTGAAAAGTGCTCCTTTTTTTCTAGGCGGGCACTGATGGGGTGTCAATTTTATACACACTAAAAGATCTGAGCGACGCATAAAGTCCCACTAATGATGCCCATCGGCGGAAACTTCGGGGCGAATATTGCATCCAGTCCAAGGGTCGGCCTTAAAACTATTTAACCCGACGTGCGACCTAATTTAAACAGGTCTTTGAGGCAAAAAATGTTATTGCGACAAAATACTAATCAAAATCAAAAGGCCTTTTTATGGACGGTTTTTAAGAGCTTTGCTCTGATCGCATCTCTTTTAGGTTCCGCGCAAAACGCTTTTGCAGAACCTCAACCTGAAGAAATAATTCAAGACTCAGTTTCTGAAGTCATCACTGAAAATCAAGGCGCCATTTTAAAATTTAAAGTCTCGGAAAATGTCTCCTACGAAATTCAAGCCGAACCTGACTTTGATAAATTAGAGTTCGATCTTATCACGGGCTTGTTTAAAGACCCCTTCGCTGGCTATAAAAGCTTGTCCTTGCCCGATAAAGAAAAGTTTCAGCAAAGGCGTTTAGATTTTTTAAAAAAGGCCGCTCAAGTTTTCTATAAAACAAAATTTGTGCTGGGAGTGGGAAGCCTGGTTGGCAAGTCATTTAGTTTTGTAATCGACAAGGCCCTGACTTTAGGAGGCAAGCCCCGCCTAAAAGTTGATGACTCCTTGACGCTCAAGCAACGAAGTGACAGAACGGCTCAAAATTTATTACAAAGTCTGGATGAGCGGCTTTGGCGACAAGCTCCACTTTTTATTGCCTCTAACGAATATGGAGTTTCGATGTCTGTAGGCTTTATGGCTCTTCGTGGATTTCGGGAAGCGGGCCAAGGCGGCGGCGAGGAAATAGGCCTCAGTCTGGGATACAACAAGCAAAGCCGCGCCTTTGTTTTTGAAATTTTCCACAGCTCTGAAAATTTCATAAATTCTTTTGCACCCGTAGGCCTGATCGGATTTCCCTTAAAAGCAGGTCCATTTATGGCTGCAAGGCTTAAGGGACAAGAAACCACCAGCCTTAAGGGTGAGTCTCATTATCCAATGGCCATGCCCGGCTTTTCTGCTGAAAATTCCGAATATTTTACGTCTGGATTTAACTCTTCTATTGGCCTTCCGCCGTCACCTATTGTCGACATGATGACTTACAATAACAGTTTCGATCGAAAAACTTTGATTCGCATCACGGTTTCACCACTCGTTGTCGGCTACCTACGAATTCAATTTGGTGACATCAAAGGATCCATGAAACTAATTGGAACGAGAGTCAGCGATGTTGTGAAAACAGTTGCAGAAAAAACTCGCCAGCAGCCTCAAGGCGCATGTCACTCCATTTTTACTTGAAATTTATTCTCTTCTCAACGACCTTCCAGATATTCTTAATATGGAACACAATCAAACGATCTAAATCTTTAGCACGCCTCTAACAAAACCAACGTCTGCGTCTCAAAATAAAACTGGACTCAATTTCTCTTTGACTACATCCGTAGTATTGGTAGACTACAGATGTAGTGTAAAGAGGTCATATGAAAAAGATCCCGAGCCTTGGCGAGCAAGAAATGGATATGTTAAAATATATCAGCGAAAAAGCCCCTATCTCTGTAAGAGATGCAGCCGCCTATTTTGAAACTGAAAAAAAATTAGCACGAACAACAGTTATGACTGTGATGGAACGACTTCGGAAAAAAGGCTTTCTAAATCGAGCAAGACTGGATGGGGTTTTCAAATACAGTCCTAAATTTCAAACCACTGATGTTGTCAGCAGCAAAGTCTCAGAGTTTATTGAAAAAACTTTGGGTGGCTCTGTTGGCCCCTTATTCACCTATTTTCTTTCGTCGTCTAATCTTTCGAGTGATGAAATTTCCCAGCTCAAAGAGCTAGCCTCAAAACTTGAACAAAAGAAGGCGGTTTAAAATGAAAATAGACCTTAGCTTTCTTGATTATCTCTGGCGCGGTTTGACAGTCGGAACGATGGCATCAACAGCAATCCTTCTTGTCATGGCCGTTGGGTTTTTTATTCGCAAAAATAAATCAAGCCAACAGCAGATGAAGTGGTTTTTCAACAGCCAACTGTGCCTGTTATTATTTGTATGTACTGGCAGTTTTATTTTAGTTGCAATGATCGATCCTGAATTAGCAGCCGGTTGCTTTAATCAATTCGTAAAAGCCAGTTCTTCATTTTCAATAACACGAATTGTGTCTGGCGCTTGGCTCACTATTTTTGCTCTTTTGGTAACCAAAGATATTCTTAGTATTTACCTTTCAGTCATAAGATCTAAAAAATTCCGACCTATAAATAGTGGTATACCAAAAATGATTTTCGAAGAAAGTATTTCCAAATTGGGGTTGAAAAATAAAATCGAACTTTATTCTTCAACAAAATCCGTAAGCCCTTTTGTATGGGGAATTTTCCGCTATAAACTTATAGTCCCACAGATCGCGCTCGATTCACTGAGTGAAAAAAGTCTTAAAAATATTTTTGCTCACGAGCTGAGTCATATAAAAGATCGGGACTCAATTTGGCTTTTTCTAGAGCTCTTATGTCGAAGACTTTTGTTTTTTCATCCGTTGGCCAATTATATTGGCAAAAAACACCGACTTATTATTGAAAAAGCAGCTGACGAGCAAGCCGTTAAAAAAGGCGGGATTCGGTCAAGTGATCTGCTAAAATCTTTGGTCGAAGTCGTTACATTATGTAAGTCTCACAACCCGAGTCCGATGGCTGCACATGCAAGTCGAAATTTTTTAGAAATTCAAGAAAGAATGGTGGCTCTTGGGCAAATCGAAGATAGAAATTCTTCGAAACACACTTTCTATTTTACAATGGCGATTGGGTTTTTGGCGTCGCTCAGTTTTTCAGTGGCCCAGGCAAAGCTATCGATGACTGGAATCAATGATAATTCACATTCGGTTGGGAGTATGTGTTCGCAAGTAACCCATGAAAAAATTATTGAATCTTGGCTGAACATAAAGCCAGTGACAAATAAGTGTGAAAAGTAAGTACATAAAATAATTGCAAAGCATCTTTTTCACTCAGAGGCCCTGAAAAAGGAATTGCTTTGCCAAAAAAGAGGAGAAATTGTGAAAAAATTAGTAATCCTGACGGCCGTCATACCAAGCTTGATCGGATGCGTATCCACTGACAATCAACTGAAAGAGGCCTTAAGAAAAAATCCAAAAATTATTTTTGATGTTATCGAGGAAAATCCTGATCAATTTATTGAGGTCGTCAACCGAGCTGCTCAAAAGTCCCAACAAAAACAATACGAAAAACAAATCGCAGAAATGAAAAGCGAACAGGATAAAGATTTAAAAACTCCTAAACAACCAAAACTCTCTTCTGAGAAAAGACTTGTTGGTGACGACAGTGGTAAAATTGTTATCGTCGAATACGCTGATTTCCAATGCCCCGCTTGTAAAATGGCTTATGGTTCTTTGAAAGAATTCAAGGAAAAGCACAAAGGTCAAATTCAATTTTATTATAAAAACCTGCCTTTAGATTTTCATAAAATGGCTTATCCCTCGGCACAGTATTTTGAGGCCATCAGACTTCAAGATAAAACAAAAGCAATGAAGTTTTACGACTATGTTTTTGAAAATCAAAGCCACCTGGCAGACGAAGGCTTTCTAAAAAAAGCAGCCGTTGACGTTGGAGCGAATTTGAAAAGGATCGAGGTAGACATCAAATCCGATCAAGTTAAAAAAATAATCGAGGGTGACATGAACGAATTTCAGAGCTTTGGATTTACGGGAACACCAATGTTAATATTAAATGGCGTAGCTTTATATGGAGCGCAAAAACTTGATGAGCTTGAACGAATCACTCAGTTGACCTTAAAAAAGTAAAGGCTCAGATGCCAGAAATCAGAAAAGTGTTCTAAAAATCAATCACTTAGGTTACTTAAAATTATTTTATCGAGTGGCTGCTGAGGTGAGCCTGACATTTAAGCCACTTTATCATTGAATGGTCTTGCATTGTTAATTTACACCCCTGTTCAAATGCTTTTGAAGTTTTCATGCCAAGCTCATGATCACTTTATTTTAGCTTCGAGTGTCTTCAGTCGTTTTTCGAGATCAATGATTGTCTCGCTCAGCTTTTTTTTGCTCTTCGAATTTTTTTCAAGCTTGATAAGATCTTTAAGCTCAAAAGAGACTTCTTCGTCGGTGCGAATTTTTTTTCCTTTTATTTTTTTGTAAAAAGGGTTTTTTTCAGCCTTGCTAAAGTCATAATTCTTTCTCATAAGCTCTCCAAATATTTTTTAATTTCGATCTTGTTCGCTTTTCGGGCAGAAACGATACGGATAACGTCTTCGTCTTTCTCAACATGAATCACGACTAAATATCGGTGAATAGAACTTAATCCTAAAAGCACCCACCGATCTTCATGAGCTGAATGGTCTGGATCAAAAATCCTTAAGGCCTGAGGATCAATAAAAACGGTCACGGCCTCTGTAAAAGAAATTCGATGCTTTTTAATATTTATGCGCGCTTTGAGCGGGTCCCAAATAAATCTCATTGTTTTCATTTTGCATTTATTAATTCCAAAAATGAAGGATTTTAAAAATTTGGTAGGCGCGAAGCTAACGTATTCGAACCAACCCAGTTTTCTTTAAAACGAATATACGGGGTTCAGTGGAAGAAACAAGCCCTTTGCTTGGATGAGCTGGCAAAACTTTATCAGGACAAAGGGCTAACGGTGACCAAGATTTCAGAGCAACTCCGTGTGCCAAGAACGACAGTTCATGATGCCGTCCTGCGACTGAAGTCAAAAGTTCCGCTAAATGGAGGTTCGAAATGATGCTAGGACTTTTGCAACTTTATAAGACGATTTTAAAGTTTGCCCTGCTTCTTGCCGTCATGGGTGGCTTAAAGAATGCCACTCTTACAATGATGGGTAAAGCGGCGCGAGCACAGCAAGGAATGGTTTCTTATTCGAAATTTACCAAGATGCTGACAAGTGTGCCACGGAAGAAATAATAATCAGGAAGAAGCGCTTTGCTGATTATTTACTTTTCAAGTCCCCGTGTTTGTATACCGGAGATGGGATTTTAAAAATACAAAACCCGCTTTTTAAAGCGGGTTCGTGAATTTTGTCGTTTAGTCAAAAAGAAGTGTGATTATTCAACTTGCCCGCAAGATCTACCTTCAAATGCAAAGGTTCTTCTTTGATCTAAGCCTTCACCAGTTCCTGAAATATAGGCACTTAGAACTTTACCATCTTGGCGTTCGTTTACTGTTAGGGTAATACGTCCATCTCTAGACGAGTAAGTACTTCGCAACGTCCTCTGGTCTTTTTTTACAAACTCAACATAAGCTTTAAGAACTAAATCACCCCTGGAGGCATCAATAGTCCTCTCAAAAATCTTAATATCGATCTCATCATTTTGATTGTTTTGCATATACAAGTGATAGGAGTTGGATGGTAAATTTATATTAACTCCACCGCCACGAACACAATGTGTACCTGTAGAAGCGATGACTGTCGAAGACAGTGACATTAGACTCAAAATCGCAATAATTTTTTTCATAAAAACCTCCTTAGTTAGCGCTTATTCGTTTTAAAGTTCAAATTTTTATCACGCAGCTCTCTATTGCGATAAACATGCCGAACACTTATGTGTATTTTTCTGCCAACTTTGAACAAAAGGGAATCCTCCTGTCACCATATCCGTTTCTTTGAATTTGAGCCTTACTGGGCGCTTGTAGCCTGCCTTATTGTTTAGGACTTTTAATCTGATTCTTTCGTCCCCATAGCACCTGCCCGGAAAAGCTCGGCCATTTAGTCAGGCTGTTTTTATCTATAGTCCGATTTAGCAAGGATTGAGCTCCCGTCCCCGTCGCAAGGCTTCAAAAGGTCCACGTTGAGCCATCTAGCGCGAAAGTCAGATAGATTGGGTTTCTAGACAAAAGAATTAATAGTTCTACTGGCCTACGCTTTCAACTATTTTCATTTTATGCTGGTGCCTGGAGGATACATGAAATTTATTTTAATCACTTTGGTTTCGCTTTGCACTGCTTTAGCAACGGCCAAGGATAAACCTGAACTGCGTCAACCTGCTTCGACTTCACAGCAAAGTGTAATTTGCACTGTTGGAGATGGTAAAGCCGGTACAGAACCGAAAGTAATTTCAGCAGCTCTAAAGAAAAATGGTAGCGCATCCATTGATCAAGAAATTGGTGACTATAGGATTATGGCTTTTTGGATGGCACAAATCAGTAAAGTGAGTATCGGTGTAATTGAAAAAGTCAGTGCAACTTCAGCTTCAACGTTTATTAGTGAAAACATGCAAGTGGGAAGTCTTTTTGCATCTAAAAGCGGACAATCAGTTGATTTGAATTGCTACGTAAAATAACCACTACCTTCTGACACAGCCAATATTCAATCGAACCCGCTTTAAAAAGCGGGTTTTGTTTTTGTCCCCAACAAGCCTTCAGAAAAAATTTTGTTTTTAATTTTTAAACTTTCACCACTCAAGTGCCAAAAAAAAATATTCACCAAAGATATTCCAAACTTAACTCATATCGAACTTATAATGCCCACCTACCTTATAGGGGGGTCTAAAAACTCGCCAAAAATTCCATTTTGAAGTAGCAAAGCAAAAAATTTGTTTCAGATAGAAAACAAATACTTAAGCGAATTGGAGGTTAATGTTCCGACCTACCTTATAGGGAGGCTTAATGAATTTGTTCGTGAAAAAGCGCTCATCGATAAAAAAATTCTTTCTTTGTAATATCCAAAGGTTACGCAGAGTCGACCCTGACAACCGTACCTACCTTATAGGAAGGTCTAAAAATTCACAAAAAATTCCACGTTCGAGTCGAAAATCAAAAAATTTGTTTCAGATAGAAAACCAGCACTTAGCCGATTCGGATGCTAATGTTCGCGGCTACCTTATATGGAGGTATAAAAAAATATGTAGTTCATAAAAGGGGTTTTTTAGTCAAATTTCATCATTGTGACAAAATTTTTGTTTCGGATAGAAATCCAACACTTAACTGACTTGAGGGTTTACACCCCTAGCTACCTTATATGGAGGTGTAAGAATTTTGCAGTTCATAAAAATCAATTCAGCCAAAATCTATCCATGTGACAAAATTTTTTTTCGTTAAAGAAAATAAGTATTTATCCAACATGGACGCTGTAGTCGCCGCCTACCTTATAGGGAGGTCTACAAAGTTTCATTTTCTTGTAATACGAAATCAAAGCTAGAAGCGTTTTCAAATCATGGTTTAAATGCGCAAGAAAGGCCCACCATTCGCTTTGGGCTCCCATATCTTGCCCTTTGCCTTCGCAAAGACAAACTTAAGCGATTAGCCAATCCTTATTCGTTTATTAAACTTAAAATAAAATACCTTCCTAAAGTTCCAATCTTTTTTTTTAAATTTTTTTAATTTCCCCAACCCTTACCGAAGGAGTTTTTAATGCGTCGAAGAAATTCGCGATTGCAGTCCTATGTAAAAAGACGGTTCAAACGAACTTCAAGTCGAAAATTAAGTTCAGGCGACATTAAAGTGCTGAACTTCTTATGGACTTGGAAGGTCGCAAGTCAGCAGATGTTAATTTTTATTGGCTACCCAACTAAATCCCCATGGTGGGCTTACAAGGCCATTAAACAGCTTGCAAGGGAAGCCTATATCCAAGCGCTACCACGGGGAAAATACTTAGACCAGGAAGTCTGGACGCTGACTCCTCTTGGTTTTGAAGTGGTGCTGATGGACCGTGATGACATCGTTGAATATCGCTTTAAGCCCCATGCACCGGCCCATGATTACCTAGCTACTTGCCTTCAGCTGGGTGATCTGTGGACAAGCTCTTGGGACAAAGTGTTTTTCACCGAGCAGATGCTGGCTTCTTTAAGGCCAAGTAATTTTCCAAAAAATTATGCGAAAGCCGACGGGCATGTCCCTGATGGCGTCACGAACCTTCGGCATGGTTTACGGGATCTCGCGATTGGCTACGAAGTTGATTTAAACCTCAAAGACATGGAGCGATACCGAAAGACTTTCGATTATTACGATCGGCTAGAAAATGTTGCTGTGGTTTTCTGGCTTGTTCGAAATGACTGGATCTTAAATCGATTGGTTCAGATGCTTAACGAAAATACCTACGGCCGTCTTGATCGTGGCTTTTTTGCATTTATAAAACTTGATGATTTTCAAAAAAATCTTTGGGACGCCAAAATCTTAAATGGAATTTATCAGGGTGTGAGCATTTGCAAAGTGCATGAAAAGCTTATGCAAAGCCTAGGCAAAGAGTGTGCAGAGCTACAGCAAAAACTGCCAAGAGAGATTTTCTTTTCAAAGTTTAAAAGCCCACAAAAATCAACCACTTCAAAGAAAGGCGAAGCTGATGAAATTCTTTAACACCCTACGGGTCCAGGGGGCGAGTGATTTAATTGTGCACTTAGCACGGAAGGAAAACTGATATGGGAGATAATGATTCAAACACAATGTTTGCAGGCGGTGTGATTGTTGTCATCATCGTGATCATGGCATGCCTGAAAGCTATTCAGAAAATATTTACCGAGCTTGGTCTGATGTTTAAGGCCTTCGGAAAAATGGCTGAATCATTTTTGCATATGGCCTGGCATGGAGTCTTAGCCCTGGGACTGATTGCGACTGGACTGGGGTGCTTGTTTGCGGCGGGATACTTTACTTACAAGTATTACGTCATGGTGAAACGCGGGACTGAAATCCAAAAGGCTGTGAACGACAAAGTTCAAAGTTTTTATGAGCACATAAATTCCACCTTTGAAACTCATCAGCGAGATAACAACGAACGTCTTCAGGGCATGGCATTGAAGCTAAAGGAGGCTTTAGATAAGCCCGCCATTGCACCCACTCAAAGCACTTCAGATTTGTTACCAGAAGTTGAGAAGACCTTGCCTGAAAGTGTTTTGCTTAGCGACCCAATCTTGGACTTATCTTCTGCGGTCCAAAATTTAAGTCCCCAAAACGTGGATAATCCTT
>JAYWEU010000212.1:0-1502 GCA_043779385.1 Pseudobdellovibrionaceae bacterium | reverse complement strand
CAAAGGACTCCGTAGCGGAGCCAGTTTCTAGGCCAATCCTTAGAACAGTCGCGTTATTTAAAATAAAAACTCAAAGGTTTTTAAAATACTTCTTGCGGGTCGTTTTCGTAGCTCTCAAATAAACCGTGTTTAAAAGTAATAATATTTTTGGGCCCGACCGCGCTGATCTAAATTAGTCCCCGGGATAGCGGTTCGCTGGCTTTATAAGTGGCATTTTTTAAATGTTTACACTTGTTGTTTGCGCACATGAAAACGCAAATTTAATACTAAAAAATCCATGTTATGTTCCTTCTAGTTTTTTAAAAGGGAGAAAAAATGCAATTAAGTTCAGCGAAAAAAGAATTAAGTTTTACAGAAAAGACGTTGAATCTAAATCTAGATTCAAATCGCAATCTAAAATATATATCTAATGATGAGCTTCTCTTTAGGACAGAAAATATTGTTCGAACTGAACGCAAGATTATGTACATAGTTCTGGTGCATATTCTAGAGATTATGAATCGTAGGCTTTATGCTGATTTGGGCTTTGATAGTATGTACACAATGATGACTAAAAAATTTGGCTATTCCGAAGCTTCTGCCATTAGAAGAATTGATGCCGCCAAGCTTTTACGGTCAGTACCTGAGGTTGCGGGAAGGCTTAAATCAGGTACAATTAACTTATCGCAAGCTTGCCTATTTCAAAAATGTTTGGAATCGGACGCGAAGGGTGGGGAAGCAACTTCAACTGCTAAAACTCAAGCAATTTTAGAAAAGCTTGAAGACTGTAATAGCTTCGAAACCAGACAAATTTTAGCTCAAGAATTTAATATGCCGATCAAAATCCAAGAGATTGTCAGGCCGCAAAAAGATGAATCGGTTCGCCTTGAGGTTACTTTCACCAAAGAGCAGTTCGAAGAACTTAAACAAGCAAAGAGTTTTCTATCCCATGTTATTCATAATGGCTCTTGGGCGGAAGTTATTTCGGCACTTGCTTCAAAGTTAAATCAATCCAAAATGGGTAAGACTCATAAATCAACCGATCCGGAAAAAACTAAGCTGGGCTCCGCTACGGAGTTTAAAAATCTGAATTCGGCAGAGGGGTCCCCGGCGGCATCTATCCGAATGCGTAAACCAATTTCGGTGCAGATCAAAAGACAGTTATTTGAGAAAGCCCAAGAAGGCTGCCAATTCAAAAATGCGAATGGAGTTCGTTGCGGATCTAAGTATCAAGTTCAATTTGATCACATGACGCCAGTTAAGTGGGGAGGATCGAATAAAATTGATAACCTGCAGCTGCTTTGTCGGACCCATAATCTTTTTATGGCTCGGCAGATGGTGTTATAACCTGAATGCGATTTTATGAAGTGGCCAGGTTGACCCCATTGAGATATCTTAGTTTCCATGAATCGACAGGAATATTTGCTGAAAATTTGGTCTCCTTATCCGTCGGCGCCGGCGGAAATTTTATATTCGGGGCGTGTTGTTTTAGTTCAAAGAAAAGGGGAGGCGCTTTTTTTTAG
>JAYWEU010000211.1:0-4208 GCA_043779385.1 Pseudobdellovibrionaceae bacterium | reverse complement strand
CCAGCAATCGCTCCTTAGAAAAAATGAGCAAAGACGGATCCTTCCGCGAAGACTTGTATTTTCGCATCTGTGGTCAAAGAGTTGATTTAGCCCCTTTGCGCGAACGCAAAGAGGATATCCCTGATCTTGCTTTGTACTTTATTAGCCTTGAAAAGCCCCGTCGCAATAAATCTTTTACAGAAGATGGCTTGCTGGCCATGAAAGAATATTCTTGGCCCGGAAATATTCGTGAACTTCGTCGGGTGTGCGAACAGCTCAGCCTGACGGCACCCCTGCCACTGCTTCGCAAAGAAGATGTCAATGCGCTCCTTCGACCGCTCTTAACGACCACTGGAAATGAATCCTTGGATTTATCCAAAGGTCTGGGTGTTTTAACGGAAGAATTCGAAGCCCGGGTCATCACACAATGTTTAAAAACTGAAACAGATATTGAAAAAGCGGCCGATCGATTAAAAATTTCTCGTTCCAGTCTGTATAAAAAAATTAAAGATTACCGCTTGGACGAGGTCCTAAAATGACATTGGAATTTTTCTCTTGGAATCATTCAATCTATAGCCAGACAGTCTGGACCGTTTTAGGAATTATTTTTGTCTCTGGACTGATTGTTGGTATTTTTCGAAAAAGTTCTTATTATTTTATCAGCTCATGGGCCAGTATTAAAAGTTGGCTTTTTGCAGCGCCGTTATTGTTTATTGTCTTCGCACTTCCAGCCCCGTGGCCCCTGATTGTGTTGGCCGCTCTTGCGATTTACGGAGCTAAAGCTTTTTTTCAAATTATTGGTATGTTTCATCGAAGTTATTTCGTTCTTATTTGTTACGCTGGAATAGTTGGCCTAACGATGGCTTGCTTTTACAATCGCGTTGATATTTACAATACGATTCCGATGATTGTTCTTGGTGCCTGCTGTCTGGTGCCGCTGATCCGCGATAACTATAAGCGCATGATTCAGTATATTTCTTTAAGCTTGCTAGCCTTTATTTTTTTGGGCTGGTCCTTTATGCATTTGGGGCTCTTGTTAAACCTTCCCAGCGGTATTTATCAGATTTTGTATCTGATTGTACTGACGGAATTTTGCGATAATACCAATCTGGCTATCGGCCGTTATTTCAGAAAGTGGAAGCTATTTGCGAAGATCGATCCCAAGCGGACCGTTGGGAGCACCAGTATTTCAGTGGCCTTAACCTTAATCTTAGCTTTTGTGATGAAACAACTTTTGCCGGATCCTTCCGATAAATATTGGCTGGCCTCTGGATTGATTGCTTCAATCGGTGGAATTGCTGGTGATATGGTGATGACAGTCGTTCGCCGCGATGCCGAGGTTAAAATTGTCGGTGCCTTTATTATCGGCCGCGGTGATTTCTTGCACCGAATGGATCGACTGATTTTTGTCGCACCGATTTATTACTACATTATGTTGTGGATTGGGTAAGGCCGCAACTATGAAAGACTGGAGCTATGATAATGAACAATGGACCAAGCTTCCCACTTATCTAAAGCATCTGCCGCTATTTACACGCCATATCGATCTAACCAGTATTTTTTTTCGCTTTCTTTGGTCCATTTATTTACAAGAATTTGTCTTTCGTTTTTACATTCGGCTTAAAGTAAAAGGCCAAAGTTATCACGATGTTTTTGCCAAATATCCCCGGCTGATTATTATTTCAAATCATGGCAGCCATTTGGATGCCACGTCCATTGCGGCCTCGATTCCAAAAAGATATTGGCTTGATATTTATATTGCCGCAGCCAAAGATTATTTTTTTTCGAACCCGGTTTTTACATTTTTTTCTAAGCACTGCCTTGGGGCGATCCCGATTGATCGCAAAGATCGTAAAGGCGAAGCGATCAATTTAATCCTCAACCTGCTCAGCAATATGCCGCGCATTTGGTTGATTATTTTTCCCGAGGGCACCCGCTCAAAAGATGGAAAAATACATGCTTTCCGACGGGGCATCAGTATTTTTTCTGAGCGGACACAAACGCCAATTTTATTTTTATATATCGATGGCAGTACAAGGCTGTGGCCTAAGGGCGCTTTTTTTGCAAAACCCGGCATTTTAACGATCCATGTGGGCCCTGTGCATCCTCCAGCTCCTATTGAAGAGGTCTACCAAGCTTATAAAAATTGGGTTATAACGATCACTCCTGATGCCTTTAGCGAAGAAGACAATATGCTTCCAGACTTTACGTGAGGTTTTTATGAAAGTTGAAAAAAAATCTTTAAAAATTGGTCCTTATGAAATTTGCCCTTTGCCGACAGGAGTTTTTGGCCTGGACGGCGGCGCTATGTTTGGCACTGTCCCCAAAGTTTTATGGGAAAAATCCAATCCTCCCGATGAAAAAAATAGAATTCAAATGGAAGCCCGCGGCCTTCTTTTAAAATCTCCGGGCATGAATATCCTGATTGATTGTGGAAATGGGCAAGACTTTGTGGCCAAGTTTGGCGAAAAAATGGGGAATAAATTTTCAGAAATGTATAATATTGATAAGGACGGACCGTCGTTACTAAATTCCTTAGCAAAGCATGGTTTAAAGGCCGAAAGTATTCATGCCGTTATTTTAACGCATCTTCATTTTGATCATGCCGGCGGCGCCACCACAGAAAAAAATGGCAAGCTGGTCCCGCAGTTTCCCAAGGCCAAATATTATTTACAAAGAAAAAATTTAGAAACGGCCACCCATCCCAACTTGCGTGAAAAAGCCAGTTACTTTGCGGCTAATTTTCAACCCTTGATCGATGCCAAACAGCTGGCCTTGCTGGACGGCGAACAAGAAAATATTCTGCCGGGGATTTCAGTTTATATTTCTAATGGCCACACTCAGGGTCAGCAGATCGTGAAGGTTTCTGATGGCACAACCTCATTACTTTATTGCGCGGATGTGGTGCCGACCTCTTCCCATGTTCGACTGCCGTGGTTGATGGGCTATGATCTTCATCCCTTGCTGCTGATGGAAGAAAAGAAAAAATATCTTGGTTTAGCGGCCGATCAATCTTGGTACTTATTTTTTGAACACGATCCGTATTGTGACAGCGCTTTGATTGAAAAAAGTGGTCCTGATTTTGCGGTCAAAGAAAGATTCTGGCTAAATGCCTAAAATAAAATTCGGTGTCATCAAAACGTCTTTTTCAGATATGGTTCAACAGACCAAGGACGGCGAAATCAGATTGGTCGCTTCGGCTTTAGCTTTTTCGACCTTATTATCATTGGTGCCTTTCATGGCCGTGACTTTATCGATTTTTAAAAATATTGGCGGTCTTGAATTCCTATACCCGAAGGTCGAAGGCTTTTTATTAGCCTATATCGAGCAAGGAGTTGGCTCTAAGGCTATTTTATTTGTGCATAATATTTTGCAAAGAATTTCGGCCAATATCCTTGGCACAACGGGGGCGGTGTTTTTATTTTTCTCAAGTTTTAAATTGATCCAAGATATGGAGCGTGGAATTAATCGCGTTTGGAATGTCCAAGAAAAAAGGCCCTTTCATCTTCGGGTGGGATTAAGTTTATTTCTGTTTTTTCTTTTCCCGCTGACTCTGGCTGTCTACGTTGGTTTTCGATCGGTCGGACTTTTTAATCCCATTATAAAAAATGGCATTCATGGCGTCACTGATTTTGCTATGCTTTTAGGCGGCCTTTTTATCATTTATAAATTAGTTCCCGCTTTGAAAGTTAAAACCAAGCCGGCATTGGTGTCGGCCCTTTTCGCTGCAGTTTCCCTTGTGATCCTTAAAAACTCATTTGCCTGGGCCGCTACAAAGGTTTTCAGCTACAGTAAAATCTATGGCAGTATGGCGGCCGTCCCCTTACTGTGCCTCTGGATTCTAGGGGCCTGGTATATTATCCTGGCCGGAGTGGCTTTTTCTGCCAGCACGCAGAGGCGGGATTGGCTGGTCGAAAACTATGGCCCCGAATACGCCGAATAAACCTTTTGACCGCATTTGCACCATAGTTTAAATCTAATCTCTACGGCGCTATAGCTCAGCTGGATAGAGCATCACCCTTCTAAGGTGAGGGTCCTTCGTTCGAATCGAAGTAGCGTCACCATTCTTGTTAATATCCGAACGAAAAACCGACAAGTTAGAATCATCGCCAGAAGCCTTCTGAGCGATAGCAAGCGAGCTGATCTGTAGCGCAAAGAGTGATGACGTATTGAAGATTTGCAAGAAATCCCAAGGGCCCTGTGAGGAGCTTGCTCCCTCCGGAAAGAGG
>JAYWEU010000210.1:0-11137 GCA_043779385.1 Pseudobdellovibrionaceae bacterium | reverse complement strand
TTACGGAGTTAAGAGCTTCGAAATGTACAGACTCAGATACCTAAGTGCTTGTGCTTAAATGATTTTTTGAATTTACCCACTACGAACCGAGAAGAACCTCAATTTGAGTCAGGTTTTTGCGGGACAAACAGTTGGAATAAAAGAAACTGATGATGGCGTGTGGCTAGTTACTTTTATGGACTATGATCTCGGATATTTTGATGTTGAAAGCAGAAGACTAGAACCTTTGGCCAATCCTTTTGGCCCAAGGTTGTTACCCATGTCTTCGGAATGATATGTTACCTATGTGTCCGGTTTGGACCCTTGTCAATTTGGTGCCCAGCGAGGGAGTCGAACCCCCATGCCTTGCGGCGCTAGGTTCTAAGCCTAGTGTGTCTGCCAATTCCACCAGCTGGGCACATGCTTATGCTTGAATAAGTTTTTTATAATCCGGGGCGCGCATTAAATTGGCAAGTTCTTTTTCTGTGTCCATTTCAATTCGTACCAACCAGCCCTGGTTCACAGGGTCGTCATTTAAGATCGAAGGATCATCTGATAATCCCATATTTACTTCGATCACAGTTCCTGAAACAGGAGCAAACAAATCACTGACAGCTTTGACCGATTCGATCACGCCGAAAGGTTGATTCTGAGTGACCTTTTGACCTTCTTCCGGAAGTTCTACGTACACGATTTCACCCAGCTGATCTTGTGCGAATTCAGTGATTCCGACCGTCACGATGTTTTCGTCGACCTGAGCCCACTCGTGATCTTTTGAGTAATAGTAATCTTCGGGAATTAGGTATGCCATTCTATGCTCCTCGTTCATTAGCGAATAACACTGTTTCTTATAAAAATTAAGGCTTTTGAATAAATGGTGTCGGCGTCACGGTGGCTTTTACTTTTCGCCCTCGAATATCGACATAAATGACACTTCCTGTTGCACTGTGCCGTGCATCCACATACGCAATTCCAATCGGTTCATCCAAGGTTGGCGAATGCGTGCCGCTGGTGACGATGCCTAATTTTTCACCACTTTCCGTCACGACCGAGTACCCATGGCGAGGAATCCCTTTATCCAACATTTTAAAGCCGATCAGTTTTCTTTTTAAGCCCTGTTCTTTGGCTTTCAAGATCAAAGCGCGACCCATAAAATCTTTTTCAGGTTTAATCACCCACCCAAGGCCAGCCTCGTAGGGATTTGATTGGTCGTCGATTTCATTTCCGTATAAAGAGTATTTCATTTCAGTTCTTAACGTATCGCGAGCCCCCAGGCCAATCGCTTGCACGCCTAAGTCCTGACCTTTTTCTAAAAGAGTTTGCCACAATTCAACCGACCCTTTGGTTTCAATAAAAACTTCGCAGCCTTTTTCGCCTGTGTATCCCGTTGTTGCGATGATGGCCTTAAAGCGCTTGAAGTAGGTGTGCTTAATCGTAAAACTTTTCATTTCACTGACGGGGAAACCAAACACTAGGTCACAAAGTTTTAGTGCTTTGGGACCTTGAATGGCAATCTGTCCCCACAAGTCACTTTCATCCGTGATTTGTGCGCCTCGATTATTTTTTTTCATCCATTCAAAATCTTTATCTTTATTGGAAGCATTCACGCAAACTAAGTAATCCTCATTCGGCTTAACACAATAAACAATAATATCGTCGACCAAGCCGCCCTGATCGTTGGGAAGAAGGCTGTAATGCGCTTCACCAGTCTGTAATTTTGAAACAAGATTCGTTGTCAGCCACTCTAAGGTTTCTAAAGACTTGGGGCCTTTAACGCGAACTTCGCCCATATGTGAAACGTCAAACAAGCCAACATTTTTTCTAACATTGTCGTGCTCTTCGCGCAGACCCTTATACTGAATTGGCATTAGCCATCCAGCAAATTCGACCATCTTAGCGCCCAATTTTTCGTGCTCATGACAAAGTGCGGTTTTTTTCATATTCTCCCCGGAATCGCTGATCAGACTGCAATTGCAAGCAAGTCTTGTCAACCCTTGCATCTGCTTGACCCTGATAGAGATCCACCGGACGATATTGGAATGGCAATCAAAATCAAAGAAAGTGTTATTACTAAAGTAGATATTTTGTCCTTATCCATTTGCAAGGTTTTGGACGAGACTGCCCAAGAAGTTTCACTTTATAGTTTGTGGCAAAAACAAACGGCCATCTTTATTTTCCTCAGGCATTTTGGCTGCCTGATGTGCCGAGCTCACGCAAAACAAGTTTGGGGCCTTCGAGAGCAGTACGAAAAAACCGGTGCCAAAATATATTTTATTGGCAATGGTTCGCCGTATTTAATTAGCAAATTTAAAGAGGATTTAGGCCTGGAAGCAGCGACAATTTTTACAGATCCGCAGCTTCTTAGCTTTAAAGCGTCGGGCTTTCGGCGCGGATTTTTAGCGGCTTTGGGTCCAAAGGCTTTAGGTAATGGACGTAAATTATTTAAAGAAGGTCATCGCCAAGGTGAAAATAACAGTGAAAATGGTGACCTTTGGCAATTGGGTGGAATCCTTGTCGTCAAGACCGACGGCAAAGTTGGATATCATTATATCAGCCAAGTGGCAGGAGATTATTCGCCAGCAAAAGATGTTGAGGAAATTCAAGCCATACCCCCAGCGCCTACAAAACCCGTCACTTAATCTTGTGGAAATCGAATCTCATTGGAAACTTCTTGGATAACCTCTGGCAGCTCAAATAAATCGCCCCGATAAAGTTCAGGTGCGGGGCCCATTTTATGAAGCCAACTTAAATATTCCCGGCGATCACTTCGACAGAAAAGCTGACGGTCTTTGCCCTTTTCCTGCAATTGATCGCCGACCAAACGGCCTGTTTTTTCTAATTTTTCTGGCGGCGTTTTCCGCGCTAATAAATAACTAAAAGTAATAGTTTTATTCTTGATCGGTAAATGCTTTTCAATCTGATCAAACCATTTTGGCGCTTTAAAAAATATTCGATCATGGCACCAATCCCTTTTTGAATGAATTAATAGGGGGCAGGCTTCTTGGTGCGTACAAGGCGCCCAAGCCTGAAAGCCTTTTTCAATCAGCCCGCTGCGAAGTTCTTGAAGCTTGCGACCCTGTTCGTGGGTTGCAGGCTCTAGAATCATTAAAGCTTCACAGTCCGACGCCCAAGCAGGAAAAGCATCCAACTCTGTCAGAGAATAGGAAAAGACCGCTAATGTTTTCTTGGGATTTTTTAAAATTTGAGCGTCGAATTTTTTTGAATATTTAAAGCTTCCAAAAAACTGAGACTGTTGGATGGCTTGTTCGGCCCATTCGATCAAATGCAAATTTTCGTGGGTAAAAATTTGATTTAAAGCTAAAGACGCCGTCCCGGGGCCAGCTCCAAAATCAATAGCATGATCCAAACCTGCAAAAAAGTTTCGTTTTTCACCTTGGACGACGACCGCTTGGGCTCGCAAAAAATTCAGCGGCAAAAAATAAGCTAAATAAGCAATCTGAACCCATTTTTCTTTCCACGGCGTCGAGTGATTGCCAGGTTGAATAAAAAAATCAGACAAATTTAAAACGCAGTCGGCGATTTTCTTTGAATCTGAAATTTCGACGCCTAAATTATTTAAAGCTTTTGAAATTTGAGCTTCCATGGGGACGGGAATTGAAAATTCGCGTTTCATAGGGATCCTTCCCGTTGAATTTTTTTAATCTGTTGTAAGACTTGGTCCACAGAAATTCGATCCATGCAAAAATAAGCCGAACATTTTTCGCCCAAACACTTAAAGACCGCAGGACATGAAACGACTGGCGATAATATATAAACGTCTTCCCCCCGAGGGGCCCACCGCCTGGAGTGCTGAACTTGGATAGGCGAAAATAAACTGATAACAGGTGTTGAAAGTCCCGCTGCCAAATGAGCAATGCCAGTGCTGGGAGCAACGACGGCCTTTGCGGCGGCGAGCAAGGGTAATAATTCTGTACTGCTGACTTGATCCTGCAGGCAAACGACTTGCGAATGATCCGCGTAAGCCTTTTTGATGGGTCCCAGCCATGTCTCATCTGAAGGGGTGCCTGTTAAAACAACTTTATTTTCTTTCACCAAAAAAGAAATCAAATCGATATATTTTTCAACGGGCCAGTTCAGGGCCGAGCCCGCCATGCCTGGATGAACGACAATAAATTTCTTGTTTTGTAAATTCCATTTGGAAAGATCGATAGGTTCAGAGGTTAAAGATAAGACGGGACTTAAAAAACCCCCACCTTGAGTCGTCTTGTGATTCATTTGCCTTTTTTCAAGTTCACCGCAAGCATAGGCTAACAGATCTGTGTTGTAATCAGCTTCGTGTTGGCGCGCTTCGCTGCGCTTTTGTCGCAAGGATTTATTCAGGAAAATAAAGCTGTGCCACTGACTTCTAACACCGGCTCGAGAGGGGACTTTCGCCCACCAAAGTGCTAAGGAAACCCACCATGGGGCCTGAAAGCTGACAGCAATGTCTGGTTGCAGTTGTTTTAAAAAATTCACTAACACCCAGAAACTTCTTTTCGGTTGATTCTTATCAAGTTCGATAAATCGTCTTGTTGGCTTTGCATTTTTTGGAATAAAGCCAAGCCCTTTTGCAATCACCCAGGTCACATTAGAATCTTGCAAAAAAGAAACTTGGTCTGCAGGTAATGTCGAAACCAAGTCACCAATTTTATCCAGGCGAATAAGGGCTATTTTTTTCATGAACGATAGGAGTCGACGCTAGGGCAAGCGCAAACTAAGTTGCGATCTCCGTAAACATTATCGACGCGACCCACAGCCGGCCAAATTTTATTCCCGCGAATCCATTCAGAGGGATAGGCCGCGGACTCACGTGAATAAGGATGATTCCATTCTGTTTTTGTCAGCATCTCAGCTGTATGCGGAGAATTTTTTAAGGGATTATTTTCCACATCCATCTTGCCGTTTTCAATCGCTGCGATCTCTTCGCGAATGGAAAGCATGGCACTGATAAAGCGATCGATCTCGGGTTTGGACTCGCTTTCGGTGGGTTCAATCATCATCGTTCCGATCACAGGCCAAGCCATTGTGGGAGCATGAAACCCATAATCCATAAGGCGTTTGGCGACATCGGTCACTTCTATGCCTGCCGTTTTCTTAAAGCCACGTAAATCAATAATACATTCATGGGCCACTAAGCCTTCTTGTCCTTTGTAAACAACGGGGAAGGCAGGATTTAATTTTTTGGCAATATAGTTGGCGCTTAAAATACTGACCAAAGTGGATTTTTGGATTCCCTCGGCGCCAAGCATTGAAATATAGGCCCAAGAGATTGGTAAAATACTGGCACTTCCCCAAGGGGCACTGGTCGTTGCGGAAATCCCCTGAGACGGCCCGCATTCAGGCACCAATTTATGGGTCGGCAGAAAGTTTTTCAAATGTTCAGCGACGCCGATAGGTCCAACACCAGGTCCACCGCCGCCATGCGGGATTGCAAAAGTTTTATGTAAATTCAAATGGGAAACATCGGCGCCAAATTCGCCGGGACGGCAAAGTCCAACTAAGGCATTCATATTAGCGCCGTCCATATAAACTTGACCGCCATTGTCGTGAATGATTTTACAAATTTCTTTGATGCCAGCTTCAAAAACTCCATGGGTGGATGGATAAGTGATCATCAGGGCCGCTAAGTCATTTTTATGATCTTCCGCTTTGGTGCGAAGATCATTGATATTTACATTCCCTTGGTCATCACAATTGACGACAACCACTTCCATGCCGGCCATCACAGCAGAAGCTGGATTTGTTCCATGCGCTGAACTTGGAATCAGACAAATTTTTCGGTGGGCTTGATTTTTCGATTGAAAGTATTTTCGAATGACAAGTAAGCCTGCGTATTCACCTTGGGATCCCGCATTCGGCTGTAAAGACACGGCCGCAAAGCCTGTGATATCAGAAAGTTTTTGCTCTAGATCCTTAATCATATCAATCAGGCCACTGGCCTGGTTGATGGGCGCAAAGGGATGCATCTGACTGATTTCGGGCCAAGTCACAGGAACTAATTCAGTGGTCGCATTCAGTTTCATCGTGCAAGAACCTAATGGAATCATCGAATGAGCCAGCGTCACATCTTTGTTTTGAAGAAGGTGAATGTACCTGAGCATTTCGGTTTCGCTGTGGTGGGTGTTAAACACGGGATGAGTTAAATAGCGCGATTTACGAACAAAGTGTTCAGGCCAAGCTAAGTGAATGGCTGTGATCATTTCTGAAAAGCTAAATTTTGTTTTCTGACCCAATGCAAAGGCAGTCCAAATATTTTCGACTGTTTTTTCATTGGTTGTTTCGTTCAATGAAATGGTCACGGTCTGAGGATCCAGCGCACGGAAATTCATGTGCATTTTATCAGCCGCGTTTAGAATTTCTTTCATCCGCGGGCTGTTGATTTTAAGAGTATCAAAGTAAGGACCACTGGCCACATCAAAGCCCATTGTTTTTAAGCCCTGAGCTAATATGCCCGTTAACAAATGCACGCGCTGAGCGATTCTTTTTAATCCTTCAGGGCCGTGATAAACCGCGTACATGCTGGCCATATTGGCTAGCAACACCTGGGCTGTGCAAATATTTGAAGTGGCTTTTTCTCGACGGATATGTTGCTCGCGAGTTTGTAAAGCTAAACGCAAAGCGGGTTTTCCTTGTGAATCGACAGACAAGCCAACAATGCGGCCCGGGATCGATCGCTTGAAGGCATCTTTCGTCGCTAAAAATGCAGCATGAGGCCCACCGAATCCCAAGGGCACACCAAAACGCTGCGAATTTCCCACCACAATATCGGCGCCCCATTCCCCCGGCGGTGTCAAAATCGTTAGCGCTAAAAGATCGGCAGAGGCAATCAGCATGGCCCCATGATCGTGCGATTTCTGAGCAACCTCCCGATAGTCTTCAATGAACCCTTCCGTGTCAGGATATTGAACGAAGGTCGCAAAAATGGGAATTGAAAAATCAAACGTCAAAGGATCTTGGACGATCATTTTAAAACCCAAAGGCTCGGCCCGAGTCCCAAGAACTTCTAAAACATGAGGATGCATTTTTGGTGAGACAAGAAAACTATTCACATCAGTTTTTTTACAAAGAGATTGGGCCATCGCCATGGCTTCAGCGGCCGCCGTTCCTTCATCTAACAGTGAGGCATTAGCAATTTCTAAACCAGTAAGATCTTTGATCATCGTTTGAAAATTGAGCAGGGCTTCTAAACGCCCTTGAGCAATCTCGGCCTGGTAAGGAGTGTAAGCCGTATACCAAACAGGACTTTCTAAAACATTCCTTTGAATCACAGTCGGCACCAAGGTGTCGTGGTAACCCAGGCCAATCAATGAGGTATAAACTTTATTTCGACCGACCATGGCTTTTAATTTTTGCAGAAGCTCGTGCTCAGAAATTCCTTCGCCCACCATAAATGGTTTTTCAGTGCGAAGACCTTTAGGAACAATTTTTGCGGCCATCTCTTCAAGATCGGCAAAACCCAGTTCTTGAAGCATTGTTTTTATATCGGCTTCGCGGGGCCCAATATGTCGAGATTGAAATTCATGACGAGTATCAAGAATAGAAGTAGGCATGTGACCTCTTAGGTAATATTAGGACTTATTTTGTGATTAGGAGCCTACCATAAAGAGGTGCTGGGATAAAGCCTTACAGCGTGTGGTTAACACGCCGTAAGGTTCAAAGTGGTCAATGACAGATTTAAACGGTTTTACGGGTCGCTTTACGAGCCGTCTTCTTTTTAGTCGTTTTAGAAGCCGCTCGGGGAGCCCCTGGCTTTTTCTTTAAGATCATTTTTTCGATCTTGTGAGATTGCTCAGTGGCTTTGTTTCTGTAGAATTGCAGGTTTTTTTCAACATCAGCGGCTGATTTTTTGATCAGGCTTAAAGCCTTACCAACTTCACGATCCAGCTGTTTCTGAGAGATTCCGACTTTGGTCAGAATTTTTTTATATTGTGACCGTGCTTGCTGCATGGTTTTTGCTTTCTCGGTAGTGAAGCGAGTGTTCAATTTGCCGCCCTTTTGGCGCAATTCTTTGCTGAGCTTTTGAAAATCAGAAAGAATATTTTTAACATTCTTATTGCTCGAAAGGTTACCGAAAATCTTTTGAAAAGTCATTGTGGCCATAAAGCCTCCTTAGAGACAAAGTCATAGCGCAAAAAAATTGATTTGGTAAGCCTAGAGTGTAAATGAAAATTGATCTATCAACATTCCGGGTAATTTATTCCCTGATAGAGCTCGAGCTCCATAGGTTGAGGTGTCTGGGATGATTTCACTGTCCTCTGTCAGAGCTAATAATTTTTGTCCCCAGGCTTCATACAAGCTTTCATCGAAGCGTAAATTGTCAATCGGTCCAACGATTTGACCATTTTGGACCCAGAAAGCCGCAAACCGAGTCATTCCTGTCAGGCGCGCCGACTTCTGATCGCTGGCGTTGACGTAATGCAGATTTGCTAAATAAAGTCCGGTGCCTAACTGGGGCAAAATTTCATCACGTCGTAAAGTGCCGGGCAAAATTTCAAGACTGCGCGGATATTCTGAGGGACTGGCGTGATTGGTTTCGACACTAAATTCTTTGGCTGAGGCTGTGGAAACCAGCCAGTTCTTAAGAACGCCGCTTTCGATCAAGGGGACTTGGGCGGGGCTTAGTTCGCCTAATTTATTAAACATGGGAACAAAACCCAATTTAAAATTTTCACGCAAATTTAAAAGGGGACTTAAGGTTTTACGTTGATGTGCTAATTCGATCCATAGACCTTCGCCAGATTTAAAATTGCGAAAGCTAAAGCTGGAATAGGATAAATGGCCAACAAGTTCGGCAACGGCGGCGGGTTCAAGGAAAATGCGGTAAGCTCCCGGCTTTAATTTGACCATCGGTCGCTTCATAATTTCTAAATGTTGAACAGATTTTTGAATATTTTCTTTTAAAGTTTGGGCCGACCAATCAGAACCGGCATAAAAGGCTTTCACCGCTCGCTCGCCAAAATACAAAGAGTAATCAACGAAAAAACTTTCTTTCGAAAACCAATGAAATTGGCCTTTTGAATTCTGAATGGCGACGACTTGTTTTCCACTAGCGACCAAGCCACAAAAATCGGTGCCCTGACTGGCTTCGTGGATTTCTTGAAAAAGACTTTCCGGTGACGGTAAATTTCCTTTGTGATCGAAATCACTTTTTCCGTGATCAGCCATTTCGGGTTCAAAAGGAGACTCGGCGATTAAAACAGCCTGCTCTCGCAAAAAGCAAAGATATTTTTTTGCTTCTTGAACGGCTTGTGAAATGTCAGCAATCATTGACCAACTTTGATGAAGAACTTTTTTGCCTTTTTTATAGACCAAAGTCAGAGAGTATTGATGCACTTGCGTATTCTGTCGAACTTGGCCGGCATTATAGCGAATGTAGATCGTGTCCTCGCCTGACAATTGCAGAGAGGCGTCTTCATTCGGAAGAAGCTCAGAAAAAATCTCGACACCGATTTGTTGAAATATTTTTTTCATTTATCCACCGAACACTTCGACGGCTTTAAACAAACAGTGGGGTGAGGTGTGACCGACATGAATCACCTGGCTGGGCTCGCCTTTTCCGCAGTAAAGGCTGGCAAAAGTTTCAGATTTATTGCTGACTTGTTCAAGACTTCGCCAGAACGGCAAGGTTGTGCCACGGTAGTTTGAATTTTTCACAGTCTTTGTCAGGCGACCATTTTCAATCAATTGGGCGTATTCACAGCCGAACTGAAACTTATTCCGGTAATCGTCGATGGACCATGATTTATTTGAGCGCATTAAAATGCCGCGATCCACAGAGGCAATCATATTCTCAAGCCTATGGGGACCTGCTTCTAAGTTAATATTTGCCATACGATCAATCGGTGCTCGATTCCAGCTGGCGGCGCGAAAATTTGAAACCCCCAGTTTTCCGGACCTTAGCTGTGATTCGGCGGCGCCAAGGCCACGTTTTAAAATCCCTTTTTCAATCAGAAATTCTTTTTTAGCATGCAATCCGCCATCATCAAATAAATAGCTGGCGGCTTCGCCCCGAACCGTAGGATCAAAAGTCACGTTCATTAAATCAGACCCGTATTGCAAGGAACCAAAATCTTCCAGCTTCACAAAGCTCCAGCCTGCAAAGTTTCGCTCATCCCCTAAAATTCGATCCAGTTCCAAGGGATGGCCAATCGATTCGTGGATCTGCATCATCATCTGATCCGGAGCGATTAATAAATCCATCAATCCGATCGGACAATTGTCAGCTAAAGAAAGTTCAACCGCGTCTTCGGCGACTTGCCGACAATCTTCCAATAATGAACTTTCAAAAAGCGCCTCAGCACCCATTTGATAAGTGCGACTGCCCCAACCATTGAGGGTACGAGATTGAAATTCAGTCCCATGTTGAGCAGTTGCGATGGCCTCGACCATAATCACATTTGTATCTTGTTCAATTTCTGTTTTTTCGCTGGTGATATAAAAAGATTTTGTCGCAGAAAAAATAGTTCCGGCACGTCGGGTGACGATGCGCTCGGACGTCTTTAGCGCCAGGCTCGCCTTCATTAAGATATCGGTGATCTCGGAAGGTTTTAAATCCGTTAATGTTTTTTTGCGCGGGCTTAAAAAATTTCCTTCAGCCGCTGCCCGCACACTTTTTGGAAAATGAAATGATTTATATTTAGAAGCAATGCTTGTTTGTTGAACGGCAGCCTTGTAAGCGGATTCAATTCCAGCTTCGGAAAGATCAGAAGTTCCCGAGTAACCAAAGTGACCATCAACCATCACTTCCACCATCAGACCGACGTTTGATTTTAGTTCCGTAGACTCTAAAGTTTCATTTCGAACCATGGTATTATTATAATTTTCATGAATGTATCTAAGGCCCAGAAATTCGACCTCACCTTGGCGCTTTTTTAAAAAACTTTTTAAAAAAATCTGATTTTGCATAGAAAAGGGGTATCAGGAAGGCGGCAGAAAGTCATCGTGTTCGTTCTGCAATATCAGCTTTCAAAAAAAAGAGGGGAGGATTGGCAGGATGGCCTGAATTTAGCAAAAACGGTGGCTTTTTAGATCCATGTCGAAGACTGCAATCATAAATAAATTCACCAACTAATGAGTTTTGCGAAATTTTGTTAATTTGAAATACATTGAACCACCCCAAAACTTGCATGAGCTGCCCGTGAAAATGCTAACAAAGGAC
>JAYWEU010000209.1:0-4218 GCA_043779385.1 Pseudobdellovibrionaceae bacterium | reverse complement strand
TTCATATTTAATTTCACAATTTATTTTCACAGTGCGGCTTGGCGTCTTTAAAAAAGACAGCCTATAATTTACAGATGCAAAATTTTCAGACAGTGAATCCCTATTCTGGCGAAATCTTAGAAACGCACCACCATTTGTTAACCCATGAAGCCGCCCTGATCGTCGAACAAGCCCATGTTAGTTTCTTGAATTGGAAAAACCAAACCCTTGTTCATCGTGCCGCTGTTTTAAAAAAAATGGCCGCCGCCTTTCGAAAAAACAATCGACCCCTTTCGCAAATCATGTCCCGAGAAATGGGAAAGCCTTTGCAACAAGGCCGTGACGAAGTTGAAAAGTGTTCGGTGGCTCTAGATTATTTTGCAGACCAGGGTCCCCAGTTTTTAAAGCCTCAAGACGTGGACGGGCCCTATGAAAAAAATCAAATCCACCTGCAACCCCAAGGTGTGATCTTAGCCATCATGCCCTGGAACTTTCCCCTGTGGCAGGCCATTCGTTTTGCGGCACCGGCTTTGATGGCTGGAAATACAATTGTCCTTAAGCCAGCGGATATCACGGCGGGCAGCTCAAAAGCGATGATCGCCATTCTAAAAGGGCTTTTTACTTCTGAGCTTATCTTTGATGCGCCGATGACCCACGAGGTCTGTGCTGAAATGATCGCTCATCCTCGGATCCGTGGCGTGACCTTTACTGGCAGTGCGGCCGGAGGTCGAAAAGTTGCGGAAGTGGCTGGTAAAAACTTAAAAAAAATTGTTCTTGAACTGGGTGGTTCCGACGCTTATTTGGTTTTAAAAGACGCTGATCTGGCGTTGGCTGCAGAAATTTGTACGAAAGCCCGAATGATCAATTCAGGACAGAGCTGTGTGGCCGCGAAAAGATTTATTGTGGAAGAATCGATTTTTGAAAAGTTTATTGAGCTTTTTAAACAAGAAATGGAAAAAACTAAGTTCGGAAATCCGCTGCAAGTGGATATCCAGTTTGGCCCCTTAGCCGCTAAAAAATTTCAAAAAATTGTTTCAGATCAGGTTGAAAGTTTTAAAGGCGACGGCGGAAAAGTGATTTTAGGTGGTCAATGTCCCACTGGCGATGGAGCTTTTTATCCGGCCACAATTCTGGTGTTTGATGAAAATTTTCCCGAATTAGGATCCGAAGAAATTTTTGGCCCGGTGGCACTAGTGATTAAAGCTAAGAATGCGGACGACGCGATTAAAATTGCAAACTCATCCGTGTATGGCCTTGGTGGTGCGATTTTTTCAAAAGATCTGGCGCGCGCCCAAAGTCTGGCTTTGCAAATTGAAAGTGGGATTGTCATCATCAACCAACAGGTAAAATCAGACCCTCGAATTCCCTTTGGGGGAGTGAAAGACTCGGGTTACGGTCGTGAACTTTCGATTTATGGCCTACAAGAGTTTTGTAATGTGAAATTAGTGGGAATGAATTCGTGATTAAAAAAACTTGGTGGAAGTTGGATCATCATGTTTGGCATCAACTAAAAAAATACTCCTTAGAAAAAAAATCAGTGATGGTTGCGCTTTCTGGGGGCGCTGATTCGTTAGCCTTGTCTGAAAGCTTCATCAAAGTTTTAGGACCTGAAAAAATAAAATTAGCTTATTTTCATCACGGCGGAAAATCCGAGGACCGAGATCGCGCTTTAGTTTTTTGTCAAAACTTTGCAGACAGTAAAACGGTGTCTTTATTAACTGAAAAATGGTCTGGACCAGAGCTTCGATCTGAGGCTGACATGCGTGAAAAGCGGTATCAGTTTTTAATGGAACTGCAAAATAAAAATAAAGACTCCATTGTTGCCACAGGACATCAAAAAAATGATGTGATTGAGACCAGGCTCATCCGGCTGATTCGTGGCACAGGGCCGCAGGGCATTGCTGGCATCAAAGTTTTTAGGCCCCCTTTTTTCCGGCCGTTGTTGGCTGTGACTCGCTCAGAAATCTTGGTGTATCTTAACAAACAAAATTTGATTCCTATGACAGATCCGTCAAATTTGGATCATCGCTACTTAAGGAACTGGCTGCGCACCGAATGGTTGCCCCAGCTAGAAAAAAAAAGGCCGGGCTCATATGAAAGTCTTGGGCGCTCTTTAGAAGCTCTTGTTCAATCTATGCCGAATGAAACTGGGATTGGGCCGTATGATTCAATTTCAAGGTCCAAGTTTTTAGCACAAACCGAATCTGAGCAAGCAAGGTGGCTCGCCAGGGCTTTATTGGAAACTGGACAGAAGAATTTTACGCAATTTCACTTGCAAGAGATCCGTCGGAGGCTTCTTCAGTCTCCTAAAAACAACAGCTTTCAGGTGGCGGGATGCGACTGGCAAGTTAACGCACAGCAAATTCAAGTCCAGCTTAAGAAGCTCGTGCTCAAAAAGTTGTGAGTGCTCCCTGGGACGTGGTAGTATTTAATTATTGAGGCTCCCAGTTGGAAGCCGCCGAAAGGAATCGCAATGCGTTCAGATAAAAAGCACCTGGCACTGATTTTTGCCTTCGCCATCTTTCTTATTTTTATCGTTCAACAATACAACGGCCGTCAAAGCCAACAGATGAGTAAGTTTGATTATCCTCAATTTGTAAAGGCTCTTGAAGCCGGTGAAATTCGAGAGATCACTTTTCATGAAGACACCGGTGAGATCGCTGGTGACGTGAAGCCCGAGTTTGAAAAAAAATACGGCGGCACTAAGTTTAATATTAAGGGAATGACGACGGATCGTGGTTTTGACATCGTCAACAAGTACGGGATTATTCCTAAGTACGAACGCGGCGACAGTAATAATTTTCTGCAAGGCTTTATCGTTAACTGGCTACCGATGCTTTTGCTTTTGGGATTCTTTTTGTTTTTCTTAAAACAAATTCAAAGTGGTGGCGGAAAGGCGATGTCCTTTGGAAAGTCACGAGCAAAGCTATTAACAGAGAATAAAAATCGAGTGACCTTTAAAGAAGTGGCTGGCGTTGATGAAGCCAAAGACGACTTGCAGGAAATCGTTAATTT
This sequence comes from Pseudobdellovibrionaceae bacterium, assembly GCA_043779385.1. Taxonomy (GTDB): domain Bacteria; phylum Bdellovibrionota; class Bdellovibrionia; order Bdellovibrionales; family Bdellovibrionaceae; genus JAYWDA01. The sequence goes on along the minus strand of JAYWEU010000209.1, from coordinate 1,224 downwards.
TTTAAAAGACCCGCGGAAGTACACAAAATTAGGGGGTCGAATTCCCAAAGGTGTTTTGCTTGTCGGTTCACCAGGAACTGGTAAGACGTTGCTAGCCCGAGCTGTGGCTGGTGAAGCTGGGGTGCCTTTCTTTACAATTTCTGGTTCTGATTTCGTAGAAATGTTTGTTGGTGTTGGGGCCAGCCGAGTTCGAGATCTTTTTGAGCAAGGTAAAAAACATGCGCCTTGTTTGATCTTTATTGATGAAATCGATGCGGTCGGACGTCATCGCGGCGCCGGCATGGGTGGCGGTCACGATGAGCGGGAGCAGACGCTGAATCAATTATTGGTTGAAATGGATGGTTTTGAATCCAGTGAAGGCGTGATTTTAATTGCAGCGACCAATCGTCCTGATGTTTTAGATCCAGCCCTTCTTCGCCCGGGCCGTTTTGATCGGCGGGTGGTTGTGAATAAGCCAGATCTGAAGGGTCGCGAACATATCTTAAGTGTTCATACTCGTAAGACACCTTTGGGTCCCGATGTGGATGCTACAAAAATTGCGCGTGGGACGCCCGGATTTTCGGGGGCTGATTTAGAAAACCTAGTCAATGAAGCGGCGTTAGTGGCAGCCCGAAATGATAAAAAATATTTGGAAATGGAAGATTTTGAGCGCGCTAAAGATAAAGTTTTAATGGGTGCTGAGCGAAAATCCATGGTGATCAGCGATGAGGACAAGCGAACCACAGCTTACCATGAAGCAGGGCATACTTTGGTGGGTAAGAAGCTTCACGGTTTGGATCCAATTCATAAAGTGACGATCATTCCCCGTGGAATGGCGTTGGGTGTGACTCAGACCTTGCCTGAAAAAGAGGCTTTAAATCTTTCAAAAAGTAAGGCTGAAAACATGATTGCCTTTATGTTCGGGGGGCGTGCCGCCGAAAAATTGGTTTTCGATGATTTTACAACGGGTGCTGGGAACGACATCGAGCGTGCCACAGACGTGGCTCGTCGCATGGTTTGCGAATGGGGTATGAGCGAAAAATTAGGGCCCTTGGCCTATGAAAAACGCGGTGGTCCTGTCTTTATGGGTATGGGGCATAGTGAAACCGCCAACAGTTATTCCGAGGCCAAAGCCGAAGAGATCGACCGAGAGGTTTCAAGTATTATCAACACGGGCTACGCACTAGCGATGAAAATTTTGACAGACAACCGCGATGCTTTGGATCGTCTGGCCGCCGCTTTGTT
>JAYWEU010000208.1:0-11190 GCA_043779385.1 Pseudobdellovibrionaceae bacterium | reverse complement strand
TGTTCTGCAAAAGCATGCGCTTTAAAACTTTGTAGGCATTCATTTTTCGGGCCGTCAAATCAAAGCCCATTTCTTGCAACCAAAGTTTTAAAGTTTCCTCTGGGAAAACAGTCGGAAATGCTTTGGCGTCCGTTGATTTCTTTCGTACGGGCTGCTGGCCTTCCAGTTTGGTTTTTTCTCCACCCCATGTTTGCCGGACAATAAACAGGGCCAGCAAAACAGCTTGTGCCAGATTCAAACTGGTATTGTCTCCATAAGTCGGAATCGCACAGCAAAAATTTGTCAGCTCGATATCTTCAGAACTTAAGCCCCAGTCTTCAGGTCCAAAAATCAGATGAATAACAACAGGTTCTTCGGACGCATGATCTTCATCCACTGAATCTAAAGAATTCTGAAAAAAAGGCGAAGTCTGCTGGAGGTCGGATAAAGTCTCAGCCAAGTCCCTTGCCACGCGACCTCGGCCATCCCGAGCCGTCAAAGAAAGGCGCAGGCTGTTGGGCTCATTGGCATAAAACTCTTTCCAGTCGGTGTAAGTAACACGGTTTTGCAAACCCAGTTGACCGTTGGCAGCGGCTTGATGGCCCTCCAAGGTGATCGAGCACTTTGGTTCAATCAGAATTAATTTTTGGAATCCCATATTGGCCATGGCCCTCGAGGTCGCACCGATATTTCGCTCATAAATCGGACGAACTAAAACGACCCGCAGATCAAAAGGCTTTTTTGTCATGGGCCAACTTTTTCTAAGGCCTCTTGAGCCGCCAAATTCAAGCCATCGAGGATGATATCTTTCTTTTCAGGAAATTTAACAGCCAGCTTTTGAATTTCGGACGTCAGCACATTTTGAAAATTCATATCAAGTTTTTTATTTAATAAAATTTCTAGAATTTCTAATTCCAGCAGCCAATCGTCTGGAAAATCTTGTTGCTGCTTTGTGAACACGCTTCTTAGGCCCAGCAAAAGTTCATTGGCAGGTGTGTTTTTTTCCCGTAAATCACGGAGCTTTTGGTAAACGGAATGGCGATCTAACTCTTTGGCATCCCACTTGGGCGAAGAAACACGGGCGACCTTAAAATCATCGGAATCGCCATATTTTTCACGATCAGCGGCGCCCCCAAAAACAGAAACAACGCTTGCTCCTAAGGCCATGTCAAAGGGTCCCCAGGACGGTTCGTAAAGAACGCGGCCATCAAGTTCGACACGCGCATCGTTCAAGGTCACTAATATGGTTTTTCCATTTTGAACCCATCGACTTTTTGGAACAGCTGTCAGAATGACGCCACTTTGATATTCAAGAAAAACAATGTCTGAAGACTTTGATTTTTGAATCCCAGGCCCATCGCCCAATTCCCCATCAAAGATAAATCCTAAGGTCGCCCACTGTTGATCACTTAAATCACAAGGCGAAATTTTTGGAAATGCCTTTAAAAAACCGATCGGCGTTCCAAAGCCATGACTGTGATAAGATTTATGATGACCTGACAATTCTTGATCTTGAAAAGAAAGCTGACTGGGCCCCGCTAAGCGCAGATAAGTTAAAGTGCCGTTGTGATCGGTGATGGCTTCACTAACAATTCCTGAAAGTTGCAGGCCCGAATCAAGTTCAGCGGTATTGACAGATTTCGCATCAAGGGCCTTTTGCAAACCCTTAAGGCCACCCACGTTGAAGGCCATTTGTTGTGCAAAATCCTCAAGAACTTCCGAGAGGTGTTGAAAACTGGGTGTCACAAAAAGTTGCGGTTGTGGTTCTGTGATATCATAGCCTTGTTTCACGCAATCGACGGACAAAGGAATTTTTTTAACTTTTTGACTTAAACACCACTTTGATTCACCGACGGAAGATAACAGCCCCGCCCCAAAAAGTTTTGGATTTTCAAGCGATCCAATCAGGCCATACTCTGCCGTCCACCAATTCATTCGCGAAAGCTCTGAGGCCTCAGAAATATGAGTGATACTTTTTGAAACGGCAGCTAAATTTTCTTCAGCAGCGGCAATCTCATTGGCGGTTGAATCGGGGTGCTCTTTCAGGTCCGATAATAGGCGAATGGCTTCGTACAATTCCAAATCTTGGCTGCTCATAATCGATTTTTTAGCGACTTGGGCATATTTTTTTAAGTAAGTAGCAAATTCCAAGTTAATTAAAATCGGTGCGTGGCCGGCGGCCTCATGCACGATATCTGGGGCCGGCGTGTAAAGCAGGTGATCTAAAGATCTGATTTCGGAAGCAACGGGCAGAACCCCCAAAGATTGCAATTCCATAAAAGCAGCAGGTGGAATAAATCCACTGACAGGAATCGCTCGCCAACCAAATTGCGAAAGCTTGTCACTGACGTCAGTGATTCTTGGAATTCGTTCGATTTCAATGCCCGTCTTTTGCAAACCTTCTAAATAACATTCGTGGGCATTTTTACTTAAAAAAGATTTTAGCTGACGTAAAATAAAACGCCACACGGCTTGATCGACCGGCGAATATTTTTCGTAGTTTTGTTCGACGACATATTTTTTTAAATGGCTGGGCAGCATTTCCATATCGTCTAAAAATCCTTTAAAGAAAGGGGTCTTCCTGAGTCAGATAATTCTTAACATAATCTTCAACGGCTTTTTCTAAGCTCCACTTGGGCTGACTGAGGCCTTGGGCCAACCATTTTTCCATTCGCGCTTGCGTGTAATACTGATATTGGTCTCGAATATTGGCGGGCACATCCAGCCAGCGAATTTTCATCGGCTGGTCAAGGGCGCGAAAAACTGATCCGGCTAAATCAAGCCAAGTGCGGGCTTGGCCAAAGCCCATATTATAAATTCCATTTTCTGGCTTTTTATCCATCAATTCACAGATCCAAGAAGTGACATCTTTGACGTAAACAAAATCTCGCAGCTGTTCGCCATCTTTATATTTTGGATTGTGGGATTTAAAAAGTCCTAATTCGGATTCAGATTTAATTTGCTGAAAAGCTTTAAACGCGACACTGGCCATCGATCCTTTAGAATATTCTTGCGGACCAAAAACATTAAAAAACTTCAAACCATACCAATTCGGCGGAGTGCGTTTTTGTTTTAGCGCCCAACGATCCATCTGTACTTTTGATTCACCATACAGGTTCAAAGGTTTTAAAATCTTAGGATCAGTGCTGTCGTCAAAACCAAGTTCGCCAGCCCCATAAGTTGCGGCACTGGAAGCATAAATCACATTCACTTTGTGTTCGGCACTCCATTGGAATATTTTTTGTGAATATTCCAAATTATTTTCTTTTAAAAAATCCCAGTTTGTTTCTGTGGTGCTTGAGCAAGCTCCCATATGAATGATCCACTTTGTTTTGCGGGACTCAAAAGACAGCAGATAAGACCATAAGTCGTCTTTTGATAAAAATTCTGAGTATTTTAATTTTTTCAACAGGTCCCGTTCTTCCAACGGGACTGAGTCGACGCAAATGATATCTGTGAGGCCCCGTTGGTTCAGTTCCCAAACCATTGCGCTGCCAATAAAACCATTTGCTCCGGTGACAATAATCATAGGGGCAAGAGTAGTCAAAATGGCCCCTAATTTCAAGGGAACTTGCTGTTCGCTAGCTGGGCAAGGGTAAAAATATTTCAAGAAACAGGTCGCCAAAATTATTAAGGTGCCTTTCGCCGGGCATGGGCCTTGCTCTGTCAAAGGCTGGACGGAGGGGTTCAGTGGGGAAAAATGCTAGGGGTCTATTGATCCTAGTTTTTATGGTCGTCATGGGGTTAGCAGGGCCTATTTCTCGGGAGCCAAGTGCTATTTCTAAGGTCAAATCCTTAGAAAAGTACTGGGCCGAAACGGGCATCAAAGCTTCAGATCTTGAGGATGTGATTCAGGATTATTCTTGCAGCAGCTCTTTAAGATATTTTCTAGCATGCGTGAACGCAAGTTCGGCCGTGCTGGCGCGCAATGATTTATCCTTGATTCGTGAAGGGGACGCCCTGAAGGCCTTACCTGTTGCTGGGCATCGTGATTTGCCTGAACGCCAAATGCTAGAGCCTTGGCGGAAGCTCTATTTATCAGCGCCAGAAACCATAAAAAAGCTCAGTTTTTTAAAATTAATTCAAGAGCATCTGACGGGTATGAAGTTGGATCAAGAAGCGGCTGTGGCGGCCGGACTGAATGGTTTTTTATCGGTCTTTAAAGATCCCCATACTTATATTATGCCATTAGATTATTTCTATCAAGTGGTGGCCAAAGCGGCGCCAAAAACGAAATCGGTTGGCTTTGTGATTTCAAGAACCGCCAACAATTATTTTATTCGAAAAATCTATCAAAATTCTCCGGCTGAAGAAGCGGGATTAAAAAAAGGTGATTTTTTAATTGCGATTAACGGGCAAAATGTTTCAGCGCTGACCTATGTTCGGGTGAACGAACTGATTCGCGCTGAATCCTTAAGTGTGCAATTAAAAATCTTGCGTGGGCGACAAGTCTTAGATGTCGTAGTCGCACGAAAAGAAGTGGAATTGTCGTCAGTCACCTCAGAAGTTTTAAATCGTGGGAAACGGGTGGGCTTACTTTCGATCAATAAATTTTCAAAAGACAGCTGTGAGCTAACTGAAAAAGCCATTAAAAACCTGATGGCTTCGCAGGTCGAAGGAATGATTTTAGATTTACGAGATAACTCCGGGGGACAAATCGACGAAGCGGCCTGCATCGCTGGATTGTTTCTAGGTCCTAAAAAGAAAATCTTCCAGCTGCAATTTTTTGATACAAGTCGTGAGCGTGAGGAGGTCTTCAGTCAAAAAGCACTTTTGTACGGCGGTGCTCTGGCCATTCTGGCGAATCGTGGATCGGCGAGTGCCTCTGAACTCTTAGCCGGCTCTTTGCGGGATTACGGTCGCGCCTTGCTTGTCGGCGAAACAACTTTTGGAAAGGGGACTTTTCAAGAAGGCGAAATTTGGAATTTAAATTCTAAGATTGGTCTATTTTCTAGCAAAGGATTTTATATTTTGCCGTCTGGATTTTCGCCACAAATGTATGGTCTTAGCCCTGATATTGAAGTCCATTTTGCAAAGGATATTCAACCCAGGGAAGCCGATCAATACATCTATTCGCTTTATCCACCCAGTGGCCCGCATTTAGCGCTGAAACAAGTGGCTACAAAAAAAGCTTGTCAGCCGATTTCGGCGCTAGGGGCCGATGACAACCAATTATTTAAAGCCGAGCAAGCTTTGTTCTGCACCCAAGCCATCGCAGGAGTTACTTTTGATAACGACGAATCTTTTTAAGTCGTATTTTATTCCGGCCCAGCGCTCTTCAAGGCGCTTGATGATTGTCTTGCATGGCAAGGGCGACAGCTTGCGGCCATTTAAGAAATTTAATCAAGAGCTAGATATGGATAACGTCAATTTCCTGCTGTTAAATGCCCCCAAGAAATTTCTTGATGGATACTCGTGGTATGGCGAACCGCCTTATCTGAAGCAGGGTGTGATTCGAATTCGCGAAAAACTGTTACAGTTACTCAGCGAATTAGAAACTCAAGGATGGAAAAGCGAAGATATTTTTCTTCTCGGATTCTCGCAAGGTTGCTTGGTCAGTGCTGATCTGGCTTTGCACTGGCCCAAAAAATTAGGTGGTGTGATTGGGGTCAGTGGTTATTTTGAATTTTTCCCTTATTGGAAAATCCGGCTGACTTCGAAAGTGCGAAAAACTCCCTGGCTTTTTACGCATGGCCATAAAGACGATGTACTGCCTTTAGCTAAAACTAAAGAGGGCGCTTTGAAGTTAAAATCAGTGGGTTTTCCGGTTAATTTTATCGAGCTCGATAAAGAACATAACTTTATTGATGAAGACTATCCACTGATTAAAAATTGGGTCAAAAACCAAATAACAGGAAATTCAAATCCGTTCCCACGAATGAACTAAATGGTTTCACGATTTTCTAAAACGATGCCAAGGATGCGCTCATAAAGATCATTGGCGCTGGGCGTGCCCTCGGGGCCTTCGTAAAAGCGGCTCAGGGGCATTTCTGGAAAACCCACATGGCTTAAAACTAAGCGATCAATCAGTTTCTGGATTTGTCGAGGCGGCAGACCCTTACGCTGTGAAAGCATGATTTCGTCGACAATTCCTATCAAGGCATTGCCGGTGATGCGGTTGTCGGAATTTAAACAGATCGCCCGCTCTGAAAGCTCTTTTATGACCCGATCCATTTTTTTACGACCGGCCGTCACTTTGATCATTTCTTTAAAAATATTTTGAAAGCGTTGGATATGACTTTTTTGTTGTTCGGTCATTTGCAAATCATTTGGTTTTGCATAGCAAGATAAAATCATTCGGAAAAACTTTTCTTCATTCATCATAGCCGCCGACAAAGTCTTTTCTTGCGCGTAACTGGTCAGTAAAAACCGCGGCAGCTCGCGCATCAGAATGCGCATATTAAACAGAGGAGGATGATTGACTCCATCGGCCACTTTTTCCTGATTGCCGCTGATTTTGGCACGCTCAAGATAGCTAAATTCTTTATCAAACTGCAAAAACATTTCAGGGTGAAGATCCAAGATTAAATTTCTGTCTGCTGGTGAAAACCCCATCCGATAAAGCAAACGCTCTGAACGTTTTCTTTTGAAAATAGAATTGAATTTTTGCACGATCGGATGATTCGCAAAGTCTTTGAGCGGCTTCTTTTTTTTAGTTTTAAGGTAATCCGTCATTTGCACAAAAACCTGAACCATCAACCGGGCCTTCAACCTTTGTTCATTAAGGTTGGTTGAAAACCGCTCAATGTCGTCATAGCGGTAGTTATCATGGCGTAAACCAAATTGCCTAACGCTTCCGTAATCAATAATTCCAGCGTCAGCTAAAACGTTGTCGCCATCCCAATCTAACCAGGCAAAAACATAGTCAGTGTCTAGATAGGCCGTAAAAGTGGCAAAGCTTTCGCAAATTTTTTCGCACATTTCATCGTACTTGTTGTGCCCTTTAGTGAATGACCAAGCGCTGTTGTCCAGTTGGCGCTTTATAAAATAATCTGTCGCGGCATGAAGTTCCGCATGGCGCTCTTGCTTCAAATATAAAAATAAATGAGCGGGCCTCAGTAAATTAGGAGCCGCTCTGACACCAATGCCCATGCCTTTACCAAGATCGATCAAGCAAAGTACGCGCTCGGTCTTGATGCCTTGCAGATGCATTGATTCAGCAAGGATGGCAGCGCCAAATAATTCATCCAGTTCAGCTTGTCCGCAGCCATAACCAAATTGTGTTCCGCCAGTTTTAAGAGGCCGATTGGCTTCAACAGCGCCAGGCGCTAAACAAGTGACACCGGTGCCGCGACTTGAAACATCCCAGCGGGTTCCTTTATTAAGAACAGTGCCATTCCAAATTCCCCGTCCATCGCCCGAGGTTTTTCCTTGTTTGTTAGTGTGTTGAAGTTGTAAATAGCGGGTCGCCATATATTTTTTCGGCTTGATGGTTTCAGGTTTAATTTTTCGTTTTGTCAGCTCATCGTACTCGTTAATAATTTGAATCGAAAAAGTTTGGAGGATTTTTCGTTCAAGCTCGGCGCTTAAAACCTGCGGATGATCACTGGCAATCAAGCCCATCTCTTTTGCTAAAACAAAATTGAAGTACAGAACTTTTCCAACACCCAGTTCACGCACGCGGTAGGAAACAAAACCTTCAGGAACCACTTCCATCCAAGGATGAGAACCATCCAATTGGTCAAACGAATCATAAAAAGTCTTGCGGTTCACAGAGTACTTGGCGGTCATCTCTCCAAAAATCTCCTTAAGACTGTTAACTTAACAGTACCTCAACCTATCGGCTATCTTGGCGAAGATTTTAGGATTCTGGGGAACATAAGAGTCATTTCTGGATATAAGTCCCATTTTAAGACAGCGAGTGACAATTTTTGCGCAGACATTAAATTTATTTCAACTTCTACTTTCTGAATCATCCGTGCGCGCCGATGGAAAGGCATCCTAATTGCTTAGAAACTGAGTGGAGGATCATCATGACTCGTTTTATGATCACGACAGCTGCCATTTTTTTTACAAGCGCGAGCTGGGCTTCAAAGCCAACGATGACTTACAAAGAAAATTCTGCACTGGCGCTGCCTGTTTGTGAAAAAGAGCCCTTGTCTAAATCTGCGGCCAATAAAATTGAACTTAAGGCTGACTTAGCATCGCTTCCTAAGGGAGTCCTTGTGGCGCGCGAAGTCCACTTTTCAATTGAATCAAGAAGTGTCGAAGGTTCGTTGGTGAAGGTTCAATCGTTTCAGTCTTTTGTAAACTCTAATTTAAAATCAAAACCTAAGGTAGTTTGTGGCAGCTCCGAGTTACCTTTGAAAACAAGATTTAGCATGATGGGTCCGACTTTAATTCATACCGGCGAGGCTTCGAAAGAAAAAAACGTCTTCTGGCAATTCCAGGTTCTTGCTGACAACACCTTGTTATCTCCTTGGAATATTCGCAGTTTGGCCCTTAGCTCATCCGCTGATTTCGAAAAAACTTTGGCTTCTTTAGGATATCAAACGAAAATCTATCAATTAAAATCACAACAATATGAAATTGTTTATTCGCAAAAGCAATCTGATAGCCAGCAATCATTATCAATCATCTATGACTTTGACTAATTTATTCAAAAAGGACACAGGCGAATCCACCGCCAGGCGTTCGCAAATTTGTTGTTTGCCCCTGGTAAAGTCTTGCTAAGACCAGCTGTAATTGTCCTTGATAGGCGTAAAACCGTAAATCGTACTTAAATTTTTGAGGGCCGTCAGGCATGGGGCATTCAACTTCTGGAGCGACGACGTATTCTTGGGCCAATGTGCGTTTTTGAATTAAGTTTTCAAAAGCTGTCTTAGAAATATTGCCACCTTTAAAGCTTCCTTTAGAGCCATGCTCTTGCATGGGTTTAAAAAATAACTTTTTTCTTTCGCTCCAGATCAAATCTTTGTTCTCCGGTGTAACAGGTCGACTGCTCAGTAAATGTTTTTTGATGACACTGGCTTGGCGAGCAAAGTCGTTCAAGGTCTCTAAAAAACCCGAAGACCAGTCGGTCAGTCGTTCTTTATCCGCCAGCAAAAAATATTCGTAAGGGTGTGGTGAAAAACAAACTGACTTGGCAAGAAAGGATTTTTTCAAATCAGCGGACAGTGGATTTTCAAAATAAAAATCAGTGTACCGGTTATAAATAAAATCAGGCTTGGGGTCTGATAACGCCATTCTGCAATCGCGAATCTCGGTCGGCCAGCCCCAGCTTTTAAACAGTTCTTGGTAAACTAAAAATTCGACAAATAATCTTTGCTCATCTGGTTTTTCATCTGTGATAACCACAGAGGGTAAAGTCAGTGATGATCCAAACAGGTGAAGCTCTTGTAAAATACAGTCTCGAATATTTTCAATTTTGAAATTGGCGACAGGCAGGCTTTTTTGCCGCATTAAATACATATGATAGCCCAGCCCTAAAAAAGCCGCGTTCGTATTTATCTCAATCAGCTTAAGGGTTCCGGCTTCATCCAGATGGAAATCATAACTCATCATAATTCCATAATTGCCTGGATCTTTAAGCCCCAGAGCCTGTGCTTTTGGTGCCAGGAATTCTGCGTACTCTTTTCGTTGGCGCAGCTGGAAGCAAGCCGAAATAAAATCCTGTCCTTGTTTTAAAACTGAAGGGGGAAGCTGGATGTCAAAAGGACACAGCAGATTCTCAGAGACAAGGTCCTCCAAGGGTTTGGATTTTAGGCCCTCGTATTGGTTTTCCAAGTGCTGGATAAATTTAGATTTTAAAGACATTTCAAGCATTGTGTCCCTTTAGAAATTAAGCTATTTTGGCCGCAGTTAATTGAGGTGTCCACATGAAAATTATCTCTTGGAACGTCAACGGCATCCGGGCTTGTTACAAAAAAGGACTGCAGGACTTCGTTCACATCGAAAAACCCGATATTTTTTGCCTCCAAGAAGTGAAGGCCAATAAAGATCAAGTCGACAACGCCACTCAAACTTTAGGATATGATTTTTCCTATTGGTCCTCAGCAATTCGAAAAGGCTATTCTGGGGTCGCCACCTTTTCCCATCAGCACCCAGTTCATTGCGAAAAGGGTTTTGGTTATCCAGAATACGATGCCGAAGGGCGAGTGATTAAATCGGATTATGAAAAGTTCGATATTTATAATATTTATTTCCCCAATGGTGGATCGGGCGAAGTCCGTCACGATTTTAAACAAAAATTTCTAAAAGATTTAAATCTGCATTTAAAAGCTGAAATAAAAAAAGGTCGGGAAGTGATTGTCGTCGGCGATTACAATGTGGCTCATCATGAAATTGATATTTACGATCCCGTTCGATTATCAAAAGAAAGTGGCTTTTTGCCTGAAGAGCGAGCTTGGTTTGATCAGTTTATTGATCTGGGATTTGTCGATACCTTTAGACATCTGCACCCTTCGGATAAAGACCGTTACAGTTGGTGGTCCTACAGAGAGCTTGCCAGAATTTCAAATCGCGGCTGGAGAATCGATTATATCTGCATCACCAAGGGCTTGCAGAAATATTTAAAATCAGCTGATATTTTAGATCAGGTCGAAGGGTCAGATCATTGCCCCGTTGTTGCCAACTTGGAATTTTAAATCAATGACCGTTATTAGCTAATTTTTCTTTGATCATAGGTTCAAAATATTTTCGAATCATCGTCTGACCCAAATAAGAAGACTTCACTGTCCAAAACTTTTTATTCACGGTCAGGGCTGCGACTGAAATCTTACGATGATCGTCAAACGCATAGCCAATAAACCAGTCGACTTTACCCTTCGGGTTATCACCAGTGTAATGACCGGTTTTTCCGCCCATCTCGATATCTTTAAATTTACGATTGTGCATTAAATCCCGGAATGTTTTTCGAGAAGTTCCAGAAATAATTGTTTGCTCCATCAGTTCCCGCACTTGCTCTGCCGAGTTTGTGGTCATAATCGGTCCGCTATCAACCAGTTCGGCTTGATAGACCATTTGCCCTTGGGCATCTTTTAAATTGTCGACTATGTATGGAACGACCATCCGACCGTCATTGACAATCGTGCCGGCAATCATCGCGCCCTGGATGGGACTCATGCGATTCATCTTATTATAACCAGAGGCTACTTCTGTCAGTTCAAAGCCTTTTTCTTGCGGGACATAAGCGACACCCATATCAACCGGAATATCCGACGGAATTTTTTGATTGAACATATACCTTTTGGCATAATCATTGATTTGATC
>JAYWEU010000207.1:0-11199 GCA_043779385.1 Pseudobdellovibrionaceae bacterium | reverse complement strand
GAGAAGAGGTGTTCATTCCACCTTTTTCTTTGATTAACTTCTTAACTTTGCTTGTTACAACAAGAACTTCAGACATTGTAAGCCTCCGTTAATTGACTTGAACCAGACAAGGTTTACATAGGGCCTAGGTGTTGACAACGACATATTTTAAAAATTAGAGGTGATGCGCCGTGTTTTTAGGCTTTAATTTCACGTGAAGTGGCTTGAAAAGGGAACGATTGGCCATCGACGAAACGAAAAACCTCGGACTGACGGCCGCCCTCAGGCGCAGGGTAAATCCAAACAAAAGATCTCTGATCCAAGGGTTTTGTGCACTCAATATCTAGAAAAGCGGGCGACCAACATCCGGGGTTCAGGTGTTCCACGGAACCTATCATTTCATGCCGAACAATATGCGTGTGGCCGAAAACGATTCTTTTCACTTTTGTAATGGCACTCGCCATCGCCAAAATCCGGTCATCGGGTTCCTTATATCCAGAAACTAAAGACGTGATGGATTTAGAGTAAAACAAGAAGAACGGAAAAAAAGCAAACAAGGGGATAAACGCCCAATAAAATGAAACATTGATCATGGCTTTGATCAAACTCATGACCTGATAGATTAAATAAAAAACAATCATAATTATAAAGGCTCGATCTAGCCAAAGTTCGCGCATCAGCAAAAAAGGATTGCTGGCCGCCGGTGGCATAAAAAGCTCTTTTAGCTCTCGGACCATTCTTGGCTCGGCGTTGGCTTTATAGGCAATTTCATTAACGTGATCTTCAATTCTTAGAGGATTTCTGATGGGCTCTGCCAGTCGATAAATAAATGAATGGCCCAAGGTGATCAGGGCTCCACCAAACCAATCTAAAATAAGCAGCGGCTGAGCTTTCACCATGTAACGTAAAAAATTAGTGACGTACTTTTTCATCGTCATAATATAATTTGAATCAACATGCGGATTAAAAAAGCCCATGCCATTCATAATGTAGCGACAAGCCAGATTTCCAAAAGGCAGCTTTAAAGAAATATGGCTATAGCCGCGAATATAAGGATTGATCGGATCATCACAAACACAATAGGGATCATACTGATTGCCGTGTTCAACAAGAGTGTCTTGGTTACTGATGTAAAACCATTCACAAAATCGGACTTGATCTCTGAATTCATGGGAAAGCCTTAATTGATCCATGATTTCCTGTCGAACTTCTGGGAAGTGCAATTCAATATCATGATTGCCCATCACAAAAACCAGACGATTTCCATCGCGCACAAAATTTCTGAGGGCCTCGACGAAAACTTCGTGGTCTTTAAGAATCGTTTTGATTTTATGCTTAGAGCGTTCAGCGCGCGGAAATAATCCCCGCTTTCGCTCGATCAAAGAAATCCGGTAGGGCGGGTCCTTTGGCATCGTCATAACGCTATCAAAATCAAAGATATCGCCATTTAATATTAATTCGATGGGTTCGCCACCGGATTTGGTTTTTAGGTGCACTAAAAAAGCGGCAAAGGTATCGTCAAAAAAGAACTGCCGAGTTTTAAATTTTTTCCAAAGTGGGTATTTAAGATTCACGGGCTCTGCATCACAAAGATGAAGGTCACTAATCACTGCAGTAAATTGAGCCTGGTAAAAACTTAAGTCCGACATGGTTATCCTATTTTGAACTACATTCTTTTCTTTGCAAATCTTGTTTTTTTACTAGATACATGAGCCATGAGTCATTTTATAGAAGGTCTAGTCGAACCCATTGGAATTATCGGCATGGGGCTGAGCGGAACAGCTGCTTTTAAGCTGATAAAAATGCTAACCCCCAAAAAATCGGTTGTGACTTTTGATTCAAAGCCTGGGGCCGCCGAATGGCATGATCTAGATAAGATGTTTTCTGAAACAAAGGTAAAAACTTTAATTGTTTCGCCAGGCGTTCCATTATCAACGCCTGCCATCAAATTGGCCAAAGACCGCGGTGTTCGAATCACCAGTGAATTGGCGCTGGCGACATCTTGCCTGACCACGGAAAAAGTCCTCGCTGTGACAGGCTCTGTCGGAAAAAGTACGACGGTCAGTCTTTTGGCTGCCGCCACCCAAGCCTTTGATTCTAATAATCTTGCGGTGGGAAATATCGGCAAGCCTTTAGCAGAATATGTTTTTGAGGTTTTACGTGGAAAAAGGGCTCGAGCCACTTGGCTTTCTTTAGAGCTTTCTAGCTTTCAATTGGAAAATTATGAAAACCTTTTAGCTGATCATTCTGTTCTGACATTTTTTACATCAAATCACCTTGAGCGCTACAAAGATTTGGCTGAATATTATGAAACCAAGTGGACTTTGGTTTCAAAAACCAAGGGCTTTATCTTTGTGAATCGCCAAAGTTCCGATCTTTTTAATTTCGCCAAGACAAAAAAAAATACTCATGTGGCATTATGTTTACCCAATGATCAAAACTTAAAGGACTTGAAACTGTTCGAATCCCAACTTCTAGGGGCTCACAATCAGCAAAATATCTGCCTTGTCGCTTCGCTCGTTCAAAAGCTGGGTTGGCCGCAGACTTCGATGGATGCTATTAAAAAATTTCCTGGGTTGCCGCATCGACTTGAAAACTTAGGGATCTTTAAAGGAATTTGTTTTGTGAATGACAGCAAGGCGACTGCTTTGGATAGTGTGATAAGTGCTGTGGATTCATTAAGCCAAAAGGTTTCAAGCCCTTCTTCCTTGTATTTACTTCTGGGCGGGAAAGATAAGAATTTGCCTTGGCCTGCTCTGTCGCACTTAAAAGAAAGTTCAAATTTAAAAATTTTTTATTTCGGCGAGTCCGCCACTAAAGCAAAAGCAGGCACGGGTCTTGACGGTCCTGTTTTTTCAAAATTGGGCCCGGCTTTGGATCAAGTTTTTTTGAAACTTAAAGCTGGCGATACACTGCTGCTCAGTCCCGGCGGCACCAGTCATGATGAATTTAAAAATTTTGAGGACCGGGGTCATTTTTTTATTAAAAAAGTGTTGTCTCAGTTTTCTTGAAACAAAATAATTGAAACTGATTTTTGATCAACGGGTAGAAGTCTTGATGTTAATCGTTCCGTTTGTTTTCCATAAATAACAATTTCATGCGTGTCCGGATCGACATTATTAATAATGAAGCCGCCGCCTTTTATTCCTTCTCGACTTAGATTTCCTTGAGGATCGAAGTAGGTGATATTCTGTGGTGAAAAAGCTTCGTTGCCAGCCAAATAAACTTCGAAGTTTTCATCTTGAACAAAACCAATGACGGTCCCTTTTTCAGCATCGATCTGCGACCATTTTGGTTGCAAGATCTGCAGAAGCCAATCTTCGGAAACTAACGGGACATGAATAAAATCTTGATCATCGTTATAAAAATACTGGGCCGGAAGATAGCCTTGATTTGCAGGATTGACTTGCATCAAGCTCAGCCTAGAAACCTGCGGAAGCAGAACAGAGGTCCATCCCTTGGCATCAATCTTAAGAGGTTCTTCAAGGCTTTGAAGCTCTAGCTCGGCCGCTTCGGGCGTTCCTGCAAAAGCATCAAAAACCCGCAAAGGAACATTTTTTGTTTTTAGACTAGATGCCAAATTAACGATGGACACCGTGCCGGCCTCAAGCGACGCGACATTGTGAGCATAATATTGACCGCCCCGCCGGGCGACCAGCGCATGGAAGCCTTCTTGCGCTCCAATAATTGCAAAGTATCCGTTGGCCGAAGTTTCTTTTAGGTTTGTATCTGGCAAATTTAAAATATCAAAGTAAACTACCTTTGCATCGGACTCGCCTTCGATTTCAACTTGTGCACCTGTCACGGGCCTTGAATCCATCAGAACTTGTCCCCAGATCAGTGGCAGCTGGGGGTTATTTAGGTCATAGGATAACTGTTCACTGACAATTTCTTTAAGCGCCTTGATCATTTTTTCTGGGAAAACAGGGGCTTTAAAATCTTTTCCAGAAATTAAGAGCATATTAGATTTTGCAAAGTGGTCGGCCTCAAAGCGGGCCACCGTCTGAGAGTTTCGATTCATATTCGATAATTGCAAAGTATCATCCGACCCTTTTTCAAAAGGGATATCGTTTTGTAAGGCCTTTGCACTTAAGCCCTCAACAGGGTTTTTATTTTTTCCACCGTCGTAACTGTTGGGCGCAGTTCCCCGGATAAAATTAACTTGTGGGCGTATAATTAATTTTGGAGCTAGGCCAGCTTGTAAAAATTCTTCTTGCAACGCCAAAGAGCCCTCGCCCAAGACATTCCCCGCTTTGTCATACATCTTTGCAATTAAAATTCCCGCAAGGGATGCGATGTTAATATTATATGTTCCATCCTTAACAGAAAGGACGCCTGATTCGCGGGTCGAGCCTTCCACCGAGTGACGCAAATCAATCGAGTGATCGTTCGTCCAGCCAAGCCCACCGGCTATTTCCCAGGGCCCGTGGATTTCATAACCATGAGCGGTCTTTACGATCTCAACTTTGCTAGGGGCGACTGGTTCTGAGGGTCTTCGAGAAACGGGGCTCTCCGATGGGGGTTGATCAAAAATAGCAAAGCGCGACTGAGCTTCTTCCAATCGAATTTGCTGACGAAGTGGCAAGGTGCTGACCCAGCTTAAATCCAAAGGTTCTGCAGAGGCCTGTTCTTGAAGATCCAAATTTTTAAATTTCTTAACAACAATGGGCTCAAGTAAGACTAATTTTTTAGCTGATTGAATATTCTGGTGGCTTAAAATATCGACTGATAAATTGGCCGTTCGCTGAAAAGTGATTGGGTTTTTTGCAAGAAGCTGATGAAGGGTTTGAGCTTGTTGAAAGGCCTGAAAAGGGGGGCTATTTTTTTGAACTTTAATTTCAATGGCAGAATCAATTTGCCAAAATCGAATAGAGTCCGTGGCTAAAGGCCATAATGAAAACAGGCAAAATAGAAATGAATAGATGCCTAGCCTTTGCAACTGAGTCTCCCTAGTCCTTGGTGACTAGTCACAGTTTGTTAGTAAGCTTTGAAATCGTCAATGAAGTTGCGATTATCCCTACTTTGGTTAAGCGCTTTTTTGATTTTCTCAGACAGGCGTTTGGCTTTTTCGTCATCGTAACCCGCCAAAACGAAATTTCGCCCCTTTTTTTCTTCAACTGTTACAATCACCCTAATATCGTAGGGCCTTCGATCACCCAAAATAAGAACATGGGTAAAAAATCTTTCAGGTCCACTTTTCCCTGGATCATAGTCCAGGCCCCGACTGTCATAAAAGCCAGAAAAAATCTCGCGCCCATTTTCGCTGATTTCCCGCGGCTTCCCTATCACTGAGATGATAGATTTTCGGCTTTCACTCATGTTGAGCGGAGTTTCTTCAAGCAGGGCCCCAGGTTGGTTGGTCGCACATGATGAAACGCCAACGCCACAGAATAATAAAACCAAAAAGCCAAATGCTTTTATCACAATTTCAATCCAGATTTTTGCCAGTCTTCAAGAAATGATTTCAACCCTTTATCCGTCAGGGGATGATGGCTTAGCTGCTGCATAACTTTAAATGGGATCGTCGCAATGTGCGCACCCATTTCTGCTGCCGCCAACAAGTGCTGCGGACCACGAACGCTGGCCACTAAAACTTCAGTTTTAAATTCATAGTTTTGGAAAATCTGAAGAATTTGGGAAATTAAAACCATTCCATCTTGTCCAATATCATCAAGCCGCCCAACGAACGGAGACACCATGGTTGCTCCCGCTTTGGCCGCCAGCAACGCCTGAAGTGGTGTAAAAACTAATGTCACATTTGTTTTCACTCCATCATGGCTTAATTTTTTAACAGCCATCATGCCTTCTTCTGTCATCGGAATTTTAATCACAACATTAGGAGCAATTTTGATCAGTTCTTCAGCCTCTTTCAGCATTTCATCGGCTTTTAATGCGATCACTTCGGCCGAAACGGGACCTGGAACGATCGAGCAAATTTCTTTGATCACTTCCTTGAAAGGTCGTCCCATTTTTGCAATCAGTGTTGGATTTGTCGTGACGCCATCGACCCAGCCTCGCAGGTGAGCTTGTTTGATTTCATTCACATCAGCGCTGTCTAAGAAAAACTTCATACGGGCCTCCGGGTCTAGCCATGTTTATACTCAAATCCGATCACAGGACCAAGCTTTTTCCTTGCAACATAAATTCCGCATTGGTGATGGGCGGAAGCGCCTGAGCCAACTCATGCAACGTCTTCTTTAGAATTGGATGCTCAAAGTTTCCCCATACTTCGGTCGCACAGCGAATCACCAAGGGGTCAATATGCAAACTCGGATGGGGCAGCGTCAGATCCGGCACCATCAACGTTTCGATATCTAATGCCAGCAAAGTCATTTTTACGCGCTCGGGACCGGTAAACGATAAAAGATAATTTTGAGTGAACAGTATTTTTTGAGCGAGCTCTTTGGCCCCAAGATCGGTCCCCATTTTTAACACAGTGATTAAATTGGCATCGAAATCGTATCTTTGTTCTGTTTCGTATTGCACATAAACAGATGAAAATTCCATATCCCAAGAAATCAGTCTTAATTCATTGACCAGACGCTTCAATATTTCCACGCCCGCAATCATTTTAATCGATATTAGGATTAAGGATGAATGCTTCGTCACGAAGGCTCCAGTAAGTTTTGCAGGGAATAAAAACCTGGCTTCTGTTTTCTAAGCCATTTCGCGGCCTGAACAGCCCCCTGAGCGAAAACACGCCGGTTTAAAGCTTGATGTTCAAAGGTGATAGTTTCTTCTTCAGACATAGCCCAAACTTTATGAATTCCAAAAATTCCGCCGCCCCGAATCGAGAGCGGCTTTGCAAGTTGAGTCCCAAGCAGGGATTCAAGCTCTTCTTGAATCAGCAAGGCTGTTCCACTGGGTTTGTCTTTTTTTCGACGGTGGTGAAATTCTTCAACTTGAACATCAAATCCTTGCGCGCCCTGAAGTGACTTCAGAGCTTTTAGCAAAATATTTATTCCTAAACTCATATTTGGAGACCACAAAAGGGGGATGGGTGAGTCGCTCATCGCTTTTATTTGCGCTTTGGAAAGCCCCGTTGTCCCAGAAACCAGGGACATCTTATTTTTCTGACAAAAATAGTATATTTCGGTAAATCCGGAAGGGGATGAAAAATCGATCCAAATATTAATTTCTTTGCAAAGCGGGCTTTTCAAGTCAGAAACAATATTTTTGGCTGAAATACTTTGTTGCTGAAAATCCACAGCCAAATAAGAACTTTCGCCGAAAGTTTCCTTAAGAACTGCCAACACCTCTTGACCCATTCGTCCACCGGCTCCAAAAACTCCAATTTTATAATGATCCATTTTTAACTTCGAACTTATTTTAGGAGAGCTAGTCTTTTTAGTTCGTCTTGAATTGGTTTTTGCCATTTTTCCTCCAAAGCCACAAGTGGCAGACGCAGTTCGTCCTGCTCGATAATATTCATCATTTTTAAAGCGGCTTTGACCGGAATCGGGTTCGCCTCGATAAACAATAAATCTGTTAACGTTTTATAATTTTTAAAATCGGCCAGGGCCTGATCAAACTGACCCGCCAGCGCCATGTTAAACCATTTTTTCATGGCGGCAGGAAAAATGTGAGAGGTTACCGAAATCACACCGTGCCCACCATTTTTTAAAAATTCAACATAGGTTCCGTCGTCACCTGAAAGGTAAATAAATTCCTGGCCGACTATTTTTTTAATTTCTTTTAAAAATTGAATGTCACCAGTCGCTTCTTTAATTCCGACGATATTTTTTATTTGGCTTAATTCCGCAATGCTTTCAGCATGAAGGGACGCGACCGTTCGCCCTGGGACATTATATAATAAAATAGGTATTTCTACGGCCTTGGCAACCTTGATAAAATGACTGACCAGGCCTCGCTGTGGCGGTTTATTATAATAGGGGACCACGACAAGGAGGGCGTCGGCACCTAATTCTTGGGCTCGGACAGAGTCTTGAATGGTTTTTTCTGTATCGTTAGAGCCCGTTCCAAAAATTAATGTTTTCTGCGCCCCCGTTTTCTTTTTTATAAATTTGAAAATTTCTTCGCGCTCATCGGTTTTCAGCGTGGGGCTTTCTCCGGTGGTTCCATTAATGACAAAGCCATCAACTCCGCCAGCAACCTGATGATTAATAAGCTGACCCAATGATAAGAAATCAACCTTTTGATCTTTGAAAGGCGTGATTAAGGCGGTAAAAACTCCTTGAAGATTTTTCATGAAGGGTCCTTTTTAAAAATTTCAGAAGGCACCGTTAGATCGGCAATTTTATAAGCTTCGCCAGTCATTAAAACATTGCCACCCGTCGACACAACATCAAGTTGGCCCCCTGGCATGAGAACTTGGCAATCAGAAGTTTTATTTTTTTCCATCATAAAATGAGCGGCCGCAACAGCGCCAGTTCCACAAGCCAAAGTAAAATTTTCTACGCCGCGTTCGAAAGTGACGGCTGAAATTTTTTGGGCAGAATGCATAAATAGGAAAGTGACATTCGCGCCGCCAGATCCAAGCCCGACCCATGATCGCATTAGGGCGGCCTCTGAGGGATAACTTTTAAGCTCCTCGACGGATTGAACTTCCACCACCAGATGGGGCACGCCTGTATTTAACCAAGCGACGGGGTTTGGCCACATGGGAACCAGCAAAGACTTGGACAGCCACTCTACTTTTGGCATCTGCACTTGAACCAAATGCTGATTTTTAACTTCACACAAAACTTCGCCAGCCATTGTTTTTATATTTATTTTTTTTGTCTTCAAATCTTTTTCAAAAATAGACAGTGCGACACAGCGGGCGGCGTTTCCACAAAATTCGGCCGGGGAACCATCTGAATTATAAAAATCCCATTCGAAGGACCCATTTTTTTCTGCATTTAAAAAAACCATGCCGTCGGCCCCAATGCCAAAGTTTGGATCACACAAGCCCTTGGTTGTTTTTGCTCTTGAAACAAGGGGAATATTTTCCCAACAGATTAAAAAACTATTTCCTGCGCCTTGCATTTTTGTAAAATGAAGCCGACCGCCTAGATCATCCATCGCTGTCTTCAGTTTTTTTCTTGGATTCTGGGTTGTTTTTTTTCTTCAAATTGTCATTTTCTTGAATTGTTTTTCCATTACCAATAAAAGCTGGGTCGGCTGGCGGCACGGGCTTACCCTTGACTCCGCAGGCGGAAATCATCGTAAAAGCTATCATCAGCAAGAAGGTCTTTAAAATTGGCATGATTTATTAAATCATAGATTTAATAAATTAGACAGGCATATCCACATCAGAATTATACTCTTCAACGATCGTATTAAAATATTTCTGAGCTCGATACCGGTTGAATTCATGCAGATCATTTTGACGTATATAAAGGTTTTCAATTCCTCTTTCGGTCAGGCGTTCTTTTTGATAGTCATAGAAAACGGCTCCCGCAGGGGTATACAGAACATATCTTTTATTGGCTGGGAAGAAAATGTAGAGATCAAATCCAAGCGCCGCTTCACCCTGAAATTCTTCGATCGGAACGCTTAACATGCCGTCTAAGTTTTTTGACTGGTAACTGCTCTGCACGCCCTCTAATGGAAAGAAAGCAAAGGCAATTTCATTTTGTTTGTGAATCGATCGTCTTAAGAAATCGGCGTATTCAGTCGCCCAATCTAAAAAGGCCACAGGCTTGATATTCATATCAAAAGATTCGACGGCCGAAACGGCTTCGTCTTGGTCTTGCAAAAACTGAATGAGGTGTTTTCGAACAATACCATTAAAGGTTTCGTCCAGATAACAATCCGCCCCCAACGCAGCCACTAAATATCCTTGAAATTTTTGGCATTCAATTAACATGCATGTAATTTGACTGGTTCTTTCAATTTTTTGAACGGGCACTTTATTTGTCTTTGGGGCTTTGTCTGATTCAATAATTTCGCTAATAAGACGATCTGTCCCTCGAACTAAAAGGTGGTTTTCAGGGACGCGATCATGAACCTTATAATCTATATTCGCATAATCGATCGTCGTCGTGGGACGATCGTCTTTAAAATGAAGTCGAAATGTTTTCGGAGAAATTCCACTTCGTTTCAATTCATAGCTTCCACGAACATCCACTAAGCCGCTCAATCTATTTTCATATTTTTTAAACACCCGAAGGACCGCCGGACCTGCACTGGGCGGAAAAAGCTTAAAAGGGCATTTTGCTTTTTGTAACAGTCGATGATTTTCGACGGTTGCTTTTTGAGTAGTTGCAATCACACAACTTTGAATTCTTTCTAAAATAAGTTCTGGAAGAACTAAGACATTTTTATTGGTATGATCCATACAAATTAAAACAACTTCGGGCTGATGCTTCATTAAGTGCTCAAGGGCCTCTTTGATGTCATGTTTATTTTTGACCGCCCAGCCGCAAGCTAACAAATATTTTTCGGTCGAGGCCATGCCTCCAGGTGATGCGGAAATAATAAGAATTTTTTTTTGAAGTTCGATCATAGCCACCCTAAGACCTCTTTCGGATTTTTTAATGTCGTCTTACATGGGGCTTTGGTCTTATTTAAGGATTTTGGGTCTGACTCTTGATGAAGGCTTCCACTTCCGGAACACGAGTACAAAGCCTAGGATCAAGATTAAATCGGCGATAGAATGCCACGGTTATATTTTGGCATTCTGTTTTATAGTCTTG
The DNA here is from genome assembly GCA_043779385.1 of Pseudobdellovibrionaceae bacterium. Taxonomy (GTDB): domain Bacteria; phylum Bdellovibrionota; class Bdellovibrionia; order Bdellovibrionales; family Bdellovibrionaceae; genus JAYWDA01. The sequence continues at coordinate 580 of JAYWEU010000207.1, read as the reverse complement.
GGCCGATGCCAAATTGTTTACTTTTTGTTCAGTATCAATTTTCCAAGCCCAATAGTGCTGTTCAGGATATTTTTTATCAATTTTTCTTAACTGGCTAAGGGCTTCTTTTGCTTTCATTAAGTTTTTTTCTTTAAGGTCCCGTTCAATTTCTAAACTGAGCCAAGAAATAGAATTTGCAATTTGAGCTGCATCCCTTATTGCCGCATAGCCCACCAAATCATTAAGGCAGATTTTTGTCTGGGCTAAAACTAAGTTCAGCTCATCATCCCACAAATTTATTTTCTGAACGGTCTGGCCAAGATCAAGGGCGACTTTGCAGTCACCTTTCATTAAATTTTGCCGTGCGGCCTCAAGAAGAAGCGTAAAATTTTCGGGTTCGGCTCGTAGAGCATCATTAATTTTATTGAACGCTTGCGGGGGATCAGCTCTTTTCAGGGATAATGAGAACTCATAAGCTTGTTGAGCTTTTTCAGAGATAAACATTCGCGACATCTCATTAAGATTTTTTTTTAATTCTTTAAATGCCGCGCTATTAGGCTTTTCATTTTTTAACCCAGCACTAAGAACTTCCAATGCCTGC
>JAYWEU010000206.1:0-4260 GCA_043779385.1 Pseudobdellovibrionaceae bacterium | reverse complement strand
AATGGCTTGAGCGATCAAGCGCTGATTCGGTCTGATTACTTGCCTAAGGAATTAGCCCATTTGTGTGAGGCTGGAATCAAGGAATTTGAGCAAAAGGTTAAGGCTCTGGTTGAACGGCCCACCAAAGAATCTAATTTGAGCCTGAATTTTGAAAATACTTTCGGGGAATTAGAAAATATTTCTGCCCAATTCGATGAGAACCTAACACCCCTGGGCTTTATGAATGACGTTTCTATCAACGCCGATTTGCGCAAAGCTTCTGAAGAGTGCAGCGCCAAAGCTTCACAGGTCTCTATCGAAATTTATTCTCGCAAAGATTTGTATCATTTAATGAAGCAAGCTCAGAAAAAAATTAAACTCTCGGCGCTTTCGCCGGCGGAAGCTCGTCTGATTCAACAAAGCATGATTGGTTTCAAATTAAGTGGCTTAGATTTATCAGATGCCAAGCTTGCGCAGTTTAAAAAAATAAAAACTGAAATTTCTGATCTTGAAATTCAATTTGCCGCTAATTTAAATAATAACAATGATTCCGTTGAAATGAATGAAACTGAAATGGCCGGCATCCCCGACGTCGTAAAATCCAGATTTGTTAGGCTTTCCAATGGCAATTATCAGATTCCTGCCAAGGCCACTTACTCTGGGGATTTTATGGAAAATGCCTCCAGCTCGGACGCCCGGCGCAAGATGGCCCTTGTTTATTCTAACCGTGAAGCCAAGGTCAACACTGAGTTACTACAAAGGACCGTCCGACTTCGCCGCCAAGGCGCCTTGCTTTTGGGCTTTAAAGATTGGGCTGATTACAGAACTTACGATAAAATGGCAAAAACCGGCGCCCGCGCTTGGCAGTTTTTGCAAGATTTAAAATCCAAGATGACCTTAGCCTTTCAAAAAGACTACCAAGAGCTTTTGGCCTTTAAAAAAACCAGCGACCCGCAAGCCACTCGATTAAACTCTTGGGATATTGGATACTACAGCCATCTTTTAAAAATAAAAAATTATGCCATCGATGATGAATTGATCCGCGAATATTTCCCCTCGGATTATGTTGTCGCTAAAATGTTTGAAATTTATTCGGAACTTTTAAGCGTGAAATTTGTGCCTGTTAAAAATGCCATCACATGGCATCCGACCGTTCAGCTTTATGAAATTCACGATTCTGCCACGGGATCACTGATTGCCTATTTTTATGCCGACCTTTATCCCCGAGAAGGAAAGTACAGCCATGCGGCGGCCTTCCCATTAAGAACTGGCCGCGAAGTCAACGGACAATACCAGCCTCCCATCGCAGCCATTGTGGCTAATCTTAATCCCGCGACGGCCGATCGGCCTTCTTTGTTGAGCCATGATGACGTCGAAACTTTATTTCATGAGTTTGGTCACGTCATGCATGCAACTTTAACAAAAGTAAAATTTGCTAGTCTTTCAGGCTTTAATGTCGCCGGCGATTTTGTTGAGGCCCCTTCGCAAATGCTTGAGAACTGGGTTTGGCAACCGCAAATTTTAAAAATCATCACGGCATTTTATTCGGATCGATCTAAAAAAATGCCTGACGATTTGATTGCAAAATTAGTTCGGTCGCGAAAATTTAATCAGGCCTATGGATTCAATGGGCAGCTGCTTTATAGTATATACGATCTGACGCTTCATCAAAGTCCAAAGGATTTAGATGTCACTGAAACTTTTAATCATCTTTATAAAGAAATTATGGGTCTTGATCCAATTCCGAACACCCATTTCCCAGCAACCTTTGGACATATCATGGGTGGCTATGATGCCGGCTATTATGGCTACCTTTGGTCCAACGTTTATGCCTTTGATATGTTCACCAAGTTTGAAAATGGAAAACTGATTTCGCCCATCGAAGGTTTAAATTATAGAAAAACAATTTTAGAAAAAGGGAACTTACAAGATGCGATGGCGCTCCTGCAAGAGTTCTTGGGTCGCAAACCCAATACGGACGCCTTTTTTAGCTACTTAGGAATTAAAAAATAAGGGTTATGATCATGAAGAATTTTTTGTTGTGCATTTTAGGGCTGTCTTTTTTCTTTGTCGCGATCAAGGCAGAAGCTTATTTAGAAATTGAAAAAGAAACTCTTCGTCAGCCGGTCAAAGAATGGCAGGAATCCAAAAAAGAAAGTTATAAATCTCTGGGCTGTTCCATTGAAGTCCATTGGTTCACGGGCTGGGATCCCGTGACAGGAAAACCTTCCGGACGGGAAGTTCATGTCTTTCGTCCCGATAACATCGGTAAAAATCGACCTGTTATCTTACTGCCTCCGACCGGGGGGATGAATTTCTTGGATCGCCAAATGGGAAAATATTTTTGCAGCCGGAACGTCACTTTTTATATCTTGGCTAAATTTGACGGCTATGAAGATAAAGATTTTGATCTCACTCGCCATGATCGCCAGATTCGCGGCAATACTGCGGCTCTTAAAGAACTGATCCAATGGATTCACGAGCCTGTCAATTTAATGGGGGCAAGCCTTGGCGCACTTTACGCCGCCGCCGCCATGGGGGCCGATCCCCAAATTGGTAAAGTGGTGTTAACTGTCGGTGGAACAGATTTAGCTGGGATTCTGACGGAATCCGATTTGCCATCAGTCGCCATTCAGAAAACAAACCGCAAGCGAATTTATCATCTTTCTGCGGACCAAGAGTATTTACAGCTGATGCGAAAAAGTATTCATTATGATCCAGGAATTTTCTTAGATGAAGAAAAAGCTTCGGAAAGATATCTTTTATATCTTTCTAAGGCCGATACAGATGTTCCCACCAAATTTCAATACCAGTTGGCAGCAGCCCTTCCGAAAGCCAAAAAATTGTATTTTGAAACTGGCCACATTTGGACCGTGATCAGAACGTATTTATTCCACCGCGACGAAATTTTTAACTTCCTCACAGATTCTAAAAGGTAGTTAGGCATATCTTAAATCTGATGACCGAGCTCATTTTTGAAAACCTCTAAGGGCTCTTTATGATTTATTACTCGGTCCCAGTTTTCTTGCAGCCAAAAAATATTTAGGTAGGCGACAGGAATAGGGAACATTCCGTGAAACGGCCCAAGCTCCCACTCCATAATGCTATTGTGAGAGTTTCGATAAAATAATAAGGTGTTGCCGACAATTCCTTTATCCGCTTCGATCAAATTCAAATTATCGTGCTCTGTTATTGCAAATTTAAAAGACAGATCAACGTTTGTTAGTTTTCTTCCATTCATAAACTGCGAATAATTTTGATGGCAAGCATGTTTTAAAACATCCAAAACAAAAAGACGTAAGTAAGGATTGGCTCCGGTGATCTGGGTTAACTTCCAACTGCAGCTACCCGCGGAGTCTAAAACCAAGCGGGCATGCGTAAAGCCTTCAATTCGGTTTCTTGCCAAGACCCCTGGATAATATAAAAGGCCGTCAACAGTTTCGTACACCTTACGAAACAAAAGATAATCTTTATTTCTAGCAAAGGTTGCCCCTCCTGACCCCCACTCATCAGTAGGATTGTCTTCCAAAGGATGAGCCCCATACTTTTCAGCGTCAGTCATTGTAACGATGTCATGAGCCTTTGCAGAAAAAGCAGATTGCAAATTTGGTTTTGAGAACTTTGCTAGAAGTTTATGCCCAAGGCTTTGGGAGCCCTTATTTTTAAGGGACTCTTTAGAGAGCGCGATGTTCTGGAGTTTTTTTGGCAACAATTGATTTTGAATCGAAATTTCAATCGGTGGCTCAGCCGGATTTTTTAACTGACTTGACCAGATAAAAAATAAAATAATCGTATGAATTAATAAGGATATTAAAAAAGCGCGCGGACCGTGATGAAATATTTTAAAGATGCGGAGTTTCAGCGCCGACATGCTTTTGTCTTAGAACTTCTAGACCAGGAAGCTTGTCACCTTGAAGATATTCAAGACTAGCTCCACCACCGGTCGAAATATGGGTCATTTTATCCGCGTAACCGGAGGCTTCAGCCGCGGCGGCAGAATCTCCTCCACCGATGATTGTCATTCCCGTATTTTCTGAAATTATTTTTGCAACACCAAAAGTTCCTTTTGAAAATTCAGCGGTTTCAAAAACACCCATGGGACCATTCCAAAAAATCGTTTTGGCCTCCCGAAGAGCCGCACTGAATAAGTTCAACGATTTAGGCCCAATATCAAGAGCCATGCGTCCATCGGGAATATTAACGTCTTTGGTCGTTTCAATATTTTTTGTGTCCCCAAAAGCGAGCGTCGTGACATGATCCACTGGTAGCAATAAAGTTTTC
>JAYWEU010000205.1:0-4274 GCA_043779385.1 Pseudobdellovibrionaceae bacterium | reverse complement strand
TTTTTGATCGAATAGAGCCATCTTCTCGCGTTGCGACCACCGTAAAATGATCTGCGTCGACGCCCTGGGGTCCCATAAAGTAATCATATGCAGAGGGTTCTAAAACAACATCTTGGCAGCTGTATTTAGCAGTTTTCCCGGCTGGATTTCCTGGGCTGACAGGACAAAAAACGGTCACTCGGCCTGCGACAGGCACAGACTTCATCATAGGGCCGTGGCTGAATCCCACGGCAAAAATTAATGGCACCAAAGACGTCATGATCTATTCATCCCACAAGCTTTGGTGTCGCCGCAAGAATTATTTCGAAAGCACCTGAAGAGTCTTCCATGCCCGCAAATAACTATAGGCCTGGTAAGCTTGATAATCTGACTTGAACAGCTTTTCTCGGGAGGTCAGATTTTCATCCTTTTTATTTCCCATATCTTTCCACCAAGCCAATGCTCCGTCGTCAGCAAGCTTTTTCTTTTCGCCTTTTTTCTCGCGGTCGCCCTTCAAATGCCCCTGAATATCTTTTTCACGGGGCGCCTTGTTTTTTACAATGGCTTTAGAAAAAGCCTCGGGATCGACGTCATCGATTTCAATGTCTGGATTAATCCCTTCGGACTGAATTGAAATGCCGCTGGGTGTGTAATACCGTGCCACGGTTAGCTTTAAACCGCTGCCATCCCCTAAACGAACCACAGACTGAACGCTGCCCTTGCCAAAAGTTCTTTGTCCCATGATCAAAGCCCGCTTGTTGTCTTGAAGAGCGCCCGAAACAATTTCACTGGCGCTAGCAGAATATTCATTCACTAAAATAATCACTGGGAAGTCCGTGTATTTACCTTTTTTTGTGGCATATGAAACTTCTTTATTTTTAGGATCGCGCCCAATAGTACTAACGATCACTCCCTCTTTTAAAAACAGATCGCTGACTTTAATCGCTTGATCCAGAAGACCGCCTGGGTTTCTTCGCAAGTCGATAACAAGGCCGCCGACTTTTTTATTCTTAGCGACGTGAGCCTCTAAGGCTTTTTCTAAATCTTTTGAAGTGTTTTCAATAAAGCTTGTGATTTTAATATAGGCGTAGGTGTCATCAAGGTCGGTGTATTTAACCGATCTGATTTTGACATTTCCGCGAACAATGCCGATATCTCGTGGCACTTCTTCATTCTCCCGAACCACTCTGAGTGTCACTTTAGCGCCCTTTTTCCCGCGCATCAGTTGCGAACACTCCACTAAACTTAAACTTTTTGTACTGACGCCATTGATGGCAATGATTCGATCGCCCGCTTTGACTCCCGCTTCCCAGGCCGGTGTGTCTTCAATGGGAGAAATCACCGTGAGGATATTATTTTGTACCGAGATCTCAATTCCCAAGCCGCCGAATTCGCCGCTCGTTTCTGATTCAAAATCTTTAAACATTTCTGGCGGCATAAAGTTCGTATGGGGATCAAGTTCTTTCAGCATGCCTTTGATCGCACCGTAGATCAGTTTTTTAGTATCGACTTCTTCGACATAATATTGCTGAACCAAATTTAGAACTTTTGAAAAGTTCTGCAGCTCGGTGTATCTTTCTTCGGCGTAGGCTTTAAACCCCGAGTTCAAGGTGACAGCGATCAGCGCTCCAAGAATTCCTAAAAAAACGGCCGTCTTTTTCATAAAGATCCCTTCTTTATCCATTCCAGCGGATCCTGCGGTTCCGAGAAATGTCGTACTTCAAAATAAACACCAGGTTCGTTATAAAACTTTGACGCCCCAGTTTTTGCCAGCTTGTCATGCTTACTAACGAATTGCCCCTCATGAACATCAACTTCCGAAAGGGCAGAATAGACCGTGTAGTAATGATCACCATGATCGACAATCAGAGTGCTGCCAAAACCACCCATTTCGCCAACAAAGGCCACTTTGCCATCAAAAACCGCCTGAATTTGTTGTGGAGTTTTCGTTTGGATAAAAATTCCTTTGTGGTTCTTATAATAGTTCGCACGCGAAGTTTGTACAATTCCGAAGCGTTGTTTCAACAAACCTTTTGTGGGACCGTCTAGATTTCCCTTTCCCTCAAGGAAAGAAGCCTGAGTCAAACTATCCAAAAGGCCAGTGTCTTCTAATTTTTGTGCTAACTGAGTGTCGCGAAGGTTCTTCAGTTTTTCTAGAATTCGAACTTTTTTAGATTTAATTTCAGAGAGGGCTATTTTTCGAGAGGACTGCTCACTTAAAAAATCTTTTTCTCGAACGGCCAGATCTTGGGTGACCTTATTTAATCGCTCAAGCCTGGCTTGCAGCTTCACCTGACTTTTTTGAAACTGCATTTTCTGGGCAAAATACTGTTGGATTTTTACTTTTTCTTGGCCCGTGATTCTTGTAAAAATATAAAGATTCAAATCAGCTTCTGCCGGCCCTTCACTGCCTGATAAAAGATTCAGCCAGCCAAAGCCCTTGGCCTGCTGAAGCAAACGAATATGACTGATCAGATCGCGACCTTTGCCTTGAAGATTGGTTTGCAGCTCTTCAATTTGATCTTTCAGGTCTAAAATAGACACTTCAAGAAGCTGCCGTTCATTTTCTAAGCTGGATTTTTCTTTTGAAATCTTTTTTATTCGCTGATTGATCACAAAAAGGTTTGAAAGAATTTCCCTTTGTTTTTTTTCAGTCTCATTCATCTGTTTTTTATGCTGTTCAAGCTTAGCTGACATTTGCTCAGCCGCATTTTCATCAACGCCAGCCGTGGCGCAGACACTGACCATCAGGCCGCACAAAATTAATGTTAAAAAATGAAACATTAATTCCTCTCGGCTGCGGCCCAGCCACTGTTGATTTCACGCACGCAAAGATAAGAGGCAAAAGTTCCCAGGCCTGTCGAAAATAAAATAAAGGCCAGCCCCTCGGCCAAAGTAAAAGTTTGAATTCTTTGGGCCATGCTAGACAATAAATCGCTGGCGGCCATAAATATTTTAAGATTTTCGATCACCGCAAAGGTGATTCCTAACGCCACACACCCCGTAGCAAAACCCAAAAATGTGCCTTTAATGACAAACGGTTTTCGAATGGACCACGAAGTGGCTCCGACCAGTTCATAGACTTCAATTTCTGAACGCTTTGAATTTACCCAAGCCCGGACGGCGTTGGAAAAAACAAAAACGCTGGCGCAAATTAAAATAAGAGCAATCAACCAGAACGCTTGCCTGATAAAACTAAAGAACTTTGAAAATTTTTCGACCCACAATTGGCCATAGGAAACCTGATCCACGTTGGGCTGGGATTTTATTAAGCTAGCGACGCTGGTAAAAATTTGCAAAGGATCGGTTAGGGAATTTTTTAAATCAAAAATAATTTGTAATGTCGAAGGCACTAAGGCCTGGACTTCTTTTTCGTTTTCGACTTGTGGAAATAAACTGCCCATTTGGTTTTTAAAATGGCTAAAGTTTTCTTCAGAAGTGATTTGTTTGACCTCTTGAACAGAGGGTTGGGCTTTTATAAATGTGATCAAATTTTGAAGGGCTGTCGCATCGGCTTCATCTTTTAGATAAACCGTCATTTGTAAGTCTTTGCCCCAATCCATTAAAAAGCTATTAAAGTTTTTTAAACCTAAAAAAAGTGTGGCCGTCATGATGTAACAAGCACATAAAACCATTGATGTTAAAACAGTCAGTGAACGATTAGGCCCCATGGGAAACGATCTCCCCATCTGTTATTTCGATGGTTCTTTTGTTCCGACGCTGGACCATCTCGTGATCGTGGGTCGCGATAAATACTGTCGTTCCTTGCGCACTGACGCGCTCAAAAAGGTCGATGATTTCTTCCGTCAACCGCGGATCTAAATTTCCGGTGGGCTCGTCTGCGATTAAAATTCCTGGTTGATGAATGATCGCCCGGGCAATGGCTGTTCTTTGCTGCTCGCCGCCAGATAATAAATCAGGCCGATGATCGGCGCGACTCAAAAGACCCACCTGATCCAAAACTTCTTGGACGCGCTTTTTTAGGTTTTGCGGACGATCGCCCTGCAGTTGAAGCGGAAGGGCGACGTTTTCAAAAACAGTTCTGTCTTTCAAAAGCTTAAAATCTTGAAAGACAACGCCAATGCGACGTCGAAAGTAAGGCAGGTCCTTATTTTTAAGTTGATTCATATCAAGTCCTGCAACTTGCAGATTTCCAGACGACGGCAGATCAAAAGCAGAAATCAATTTGAAAAGACTTGTCTTGCCCGCTCCACTGGGTCCGGTCAGGAAAACAAATTCGCCCTTTTCAATTTGCAGATCGATATTTTTAAGCGCGTGCACGGGCCCAGTATAAG
>JAYWEU010000204.1:0-1536 GCA_043779385.1 Pseudobdellovibrionaceae bacterium | reverse complement strand
GCGCCCCGTTAGAAGAAGGGCTTACACTGGTTGATAATATTTTGCGCGGCTTTGATTTAAGAAAGGAAATCCGAGTGATCGCCTCTGGAAAAGTTTTTACAGGCTTTCAAATCTTTTCAAGACTTGCCCTTGGCGCTGATCTTTGCAATACAGCGCGGGGGATGATGTTAGCTTTAGGCTGCATTCAAGCCAGGCAGTGCAATACCAATCACTGCCCAACTGGCGTCGCCACTTCAGATCCAAAATTGGTTCACGGCCTTGTGCCTTCGGATAAAAAAGTACGTGTTTATAATTATCATAAGCACACTGTTCTTGCTTTTTCAGAACTTGTCGGGGCTGCTGGTTTAAAACACACAAAAGAAATCCAAGGTCATCACATTCACCGCAGAGTTTCTGGAACTCAAGTGAAAACCTATTCAGAACTTTTTCCCCGTGTTGAGACCGCGACATTTCTGAAAGGTGATATCCCCTTGGCCTATCAGCAAGATTTTAATCGTTCATCGTCTGCCTCATTCCAAAACCCCATGGGCTTCCAACACGCTGCCTAGTTTTCATCCGGAGATCCCTTGAGCGATCAGCCTAAATACATCATCACAGGCACTTGGCTTTCAAAAAAGCCAGCCCCCTTAAGTGCCTTTATCAGCGCTCTTTGCACTTTTCTTTTAGCTTTGATCAGCTTGATCTATTGGCGTGATTTATTTCATGCCCAAAGCTGGATGACGGCCTCAAATCAAGCCGTGTTTGAACACCTCGAGGTTTGGCGAGCCTGGACCGCTTTATTTATTCACGCTGATGAAAAGCATCTTTTTTCAAATTCATTTTTATTTTTTATCCTGGGCACTTTTTTAGGCGGGCACTTTGGCATCCTTGTTTTTCCAACCTTAGCTTTCATAATGGGTGGCCTGATCAACCTCATTGTCCTGGCAAAAATGCCGCCAGACGTACAATTATTGGGCGCTTCTGGGGTTGTCTATTGGATGGGCGGAACTTGGTTGATTTTATATTTCTTGCTGGACCGCAAGCGGACTGTTTTTCAGCGCGGGATCAGGGCGATTGGCGTGGGCCTTCTGCTTTTTGTACCCGCTGAAGCCTTTGATCCCAGCATTAGTTATCTCAGTCATTCCATTGGTTTTTTCAGTGGTCTATTTTGTGGGCTCATCTATTACGCTCTTAACCGGACACTCTTTTTAGCCGCTGAAGTCAAAGAGCTTTTTAAAGAAGAACCCGAAGAACCTTTGCCAGAGCTTCCTTGATTTGATAGTCTTCTGACATGCCGTCTTTTGATATCGTCTCAGAATTAAATATGCAAGAAGTCGACAATGCCGTGAACCAGGCTCGCAAAGAGCTTGTGGGGCGATTTGACTTTCGTGGCAGCAAAGCTGAAATTCAATGGGATAAAAAAGCCATCACGGTGATCGCAGAAGATGACTACAAGATGGGCGCCATCAAAGATATTTTGCTTAAAAAACTTCACCATCGCGGTGTTGATATTCAAGCCATGAAATTTGAAAAACCCGAACCTATGGGTGGAATGCT
>JAYWEU010000203.1:0-11319 GCA_043779385.1 Pseudobdellovibrionaceae bacterium | reverse complement strand
CGCTTTAAGAGTGGGAACCTATCTTTGGCAAATATTAGACCTGGAGCAGATGCTTTAACATACATTGGCAGTCTTGTTTTTGAATTGATCCCGAGTGGTTCGCATCGGCAACAAAATCCGCTTTCGATTCCCATTAGTTTTAATGTTAAAAGTACAGATCCCATTGGAGCAAAAACAATCACCCAGTGCTGCACTGGAAATAAATGTGCGGTCAGCTCAACGCCAACAGGGGCCACAAAAGTTAATATTTTTTGTCATGACGCCAGTGGCACTGGTCATACTTGTGTAAAAAATATTAACGCTTCTTTGAACCTAGCAGCTATGGGTGTGAACGCTTCTCAAATTAAGTTAATTTCTTGCTCAGTAGATCAGGCGAATAGCTACGACGATGGACACAACTGGGCGGGGCATCCGGCCAATACTCTGAGCTACAATCAAACGACTTCAGATTTGTCTTTAACTGTGAATAGGGCGGGTGTTTCCATCAATGTAAATATTGATTATTCTCCAGGAGCTGTATCTGGTTTAATGAGTCCTTTTTCTTGTCTCTAGTTTGTTTTAAATTGAGAAGATTTCAAATTTATTTTTAATCACGTGATAGGATGATTTATGACCTTAAGTAAGAATAATAAAGGCTTTAGTCTTCTTCAAACCCTTATTATTATTTTGATAATTTCAATCACGATTTACTCGATTGCGGACAGCTTACTGAGTTCAAAGAAGCAGGTTATTTTTTTAGAGCAACAACAAGATCTTGTAAATTATGCTAGCGTTTTAGATCGAGTTTTAAGTGCCAACAGTTCTTGTGACTGGCAGCTGAATAGTGCGTCGACAATGTACCCCCTTAATTTGTCTGCCATTTCTGCTTTACATCCTGGTCAGTTTTCGCACTCCATCGACAAGCTTTACATAGGACCAGATGCAAACTCATTGCCGGTTTTTGAGATTGGCAAAGTCATTCCTTTTGCCAGCCATAAAATAAAAGCAAAAACGATGAATATAGTTAATATTCTACCAACCAGTGACTTTGGTTATTATACAGCTAATGCTGAGTTTCAAATTGATTCTAGTTCTTTACTAAGGGCAGTTAAAAATATTGTTATCCCGATAAAGTTTAAAGTTAATTTAGATGACGATGTCACAGCCAAAAGAATTGATAGTTGTTGCGCGGCCAGCGGCTGCTCACCACCGGCACCTGATTCTTTAACCTCGATCATTAACAACGCGCCCCAGACAGTTATTGTTAGTTGTGGTGCACTCAATAATTCAAGCAACTCATGCACAAGAAATATTTTAGCCACAACGGGTCTTGGGCAAGCAGGTATACCTGCCTCCAGCATCCATCTTTTATCTTGTAGTGTCGCTTCTTACGGAGACATGGGCGGCAATGGGCCTGGAATACCGCTTCATACAGTGACCTATGATCCAATCACTACTGACCTTAGGATAGATATTAATCAGGCCGTGATTGTCATTAAAGTTTTTATTAGTACAACGAACAGTAGTAGTAATTTACCTAATACGTTTTCCTGTCTTTGAGAACACAGATGGAGACTCTGTATTTACAAATGGCCAAGTGATCAAAGAGCTTCAGGGTCTGGTTTATTTCCCAACAGCTGAAGCTTTTCCAAGACTTCGTATCGCGAATAAGGCGCCGACAAAGTGCTTTCATAAAGCCGCACATTGGAAACAAGTAAACTGCCCACTTTTTTCCGAACCACCGGCGACAAAGCATCGACAATATTTTTATGATTTCTTAAACGCCCGACCGTCAGATGGGGCCAGTAATCCCTGTCTTCGGGAGCAAAGCTCATTTCCGCCAGCGAGTTTTCAATCGCACTTTGTAGATCAAGCAGCGCCTGAGATCTTTGCACGCCCATCCAAACAACCCGAGCCTCCTGCGGGTCTGGGAAGGCTCCAAAATCAGAAATTTTAAGCTTAAAAGGGGGCGATGTTTCGCAAACTTTTTGAAGCCGCTGAATAATTTCAGTGATCTTGCCGGCCGAGGTTTCACCTAAAAAATGCAAAGTGATATGCCAATTGTCAGCGGGCGTCCACAGTACATCGATTTCACGGTCCTTAAAGTTGATTCTTAATTTCTTAAGATAGACCTGAGCAGCCTGTGCCACTTCGGAAGCGCCAAGGGCAATAAATAAACGTTTTTTCAAAAGGCCTCCTGCCAACTTGACCGCTTCGGATTTAAAATTATAAGGTCACCGACTAGAAACAAATCAGGTGACCTATGCGTATCAATCTCCACGAAATTCCCGAAGAAGGCAAAAAATTCCTCTGGACTGAAAAAACCAAAGAAGTTTCCCGAGAGCTTCAAGATCTTATCGGTCCTTCGGCCCATACCGCCGATTTTTTTATTAAGCCGATCAACTCCAAAGATTTTCAAGTGACAGGAACCATCAAGACCCATTTGCCAGAAGCCTGTTCGCGCTGCGGAATGGATTTTAATTTCCCTGTGAATCAGACTTTTCATGAAATTCTGATTCCAGCTCAACCCGAAGACCGCACTGGTAAATATGCTAAGGTTAATCATATTTCTGAAGCCGCAACATCGGGTCCGTCGGTCGCTGAGTACGGCGCCAATCAAACTTTTGAAATGGGCGAATATCTGCACGAACAAGTGGCGATTGCCCTGCCCTTCAATCCAGCACCTCCTGAAAAAGCCAATGGTGACTGTAGTTTATGTGATCAACCGGTGCGGGGACAGGTTTTTACCTACAATGAAGAAATGCCCGAAGAAAAGGTCGAAAGCCCTTTTGAAGTTTTAAAGAATTTAACGGTGCCCAAAAGAAATTGAATAAACCCTTGATTTTTAACTCCTTTCGGTTAATTTAGACAACTTCCTTTAAACAGTGATAAATGGTGAGGTTTTACGTATGCCAACTCCTAAGAAAAAAACATCCCGGTCTCGACGTGATATGCGTCGTTCTCATGATTTCGCAGTCGCTCCGGCCGTTGCGATCGATAAAAAAACGGGCGACCTTGTCCGTCCGCACATTGCTCATAAGGGCTCTGATGGCGCTTACTACTACAAGGGCAAACAAATCAGCGCAGCTAAAGCTTAATTGAGCACCTCGACTATGGCTGGTCTTTATCGCTCAAAAGTTGCAGGCTCAGGATCTTACTTGCCTGAGAAAATTCTTTCCAATTATGATTTAGAAAAAATGGTCGATACCAACGACCAGTGGATCACCGAACGCACAGGCATCAAGCGTCGGCACATTGCAGCCGACCACGAAGCTTGCTCAGATCTTTCGTTTGTCGCGACTGAACGGGCTCTGAAAGATGCCAATCTAACAGCTCAAGATTTAGATATGATCATCGTAGCGACTGTCAGTGGCGATCAAGTCATGCCGTCAACAGCTTGTGTCCTTCAAGCCAAATTAGGTTGCCGTCCAATTGTTGCTTTTGATGTGACCGCGGCTTGTTCGGGATTCGTTTATGCATTAACCATTGCAGATCAATTTATCAAAACTGGAATGTACCGAAATGTTCTTGTGGTCGGAGCTGAAGTTTTACATCACTTCGTCGATTATAAAGACCGCGAAACATGTATTTTATTTGGCGACGCTGCGGGGGCATGGATTGTGTCACGAGCCGAAGAAGGTGATCCAAATACCATCATGAGTTCGCATCTTCATGCTGATGGAACTTGTGGTGATCTTTTTGTCCTGCCAGCCGGTGGGTCCCGAATGCCATTCACGCAAAAAATATTAGAAGATGGATCTCATTACGTTCGAATGAAAGGGCGCGAGATCTTTAAAAATGCCGTTCGCACAATGACCCAATGCTGTCATGAAGCTTTGGAGCACAACAAGGTGACTCCGGATCAAATTGATTGGCTGGTTCCGCATCAAGCCAATGTGCGAATTTTAGAAAGCGTCGCCGAACATTTCAAATTTCCTAAAGAGCGCGTTGTCATTGAACTGCATGAAACCGGCAACACATCGGCGGCATCGATTCCGGTGGCTTTTGATATCGCTCGCAATAAAGGCCAAATTAAACGCGGCCAATTGATTTTACTAGCTGCGTTCGGCGCAGGTTTAACTTCTGGTAGCGTCCTTCTGAGGTATTAATTTATGATCTGTGCTTTATTTCCGGGTCAAGGCAGTCAATCTCCTGGAATGGGTCGCCATTTATTCGACCAGTTTAAAGTCGCCCAGCAAACTTTTCAGGAAGCCTCCGAGGCTCTGAAGTTAGACTTTAAAAAATTATGCTTTGAATCCGATGAAAAAACTTTAGCTTTGACGGAAAATACCCAGCCCGCCCTATTGTGTGTCTCAACGGCAGCCTACCGAGTGTTGGAATCAGAAATAAATTTTAAACCTGCCGCAGCGGCTGGCCATTCCATTGGTGAATATGCGGCCTTAGTGGCCGCCCAATCGATTTCTTTTTCGGAAGGAATTAAAGCTGTTCGCCTGCGCGGCCAAGCCATGCAATCCGCTGTTCCTGTGGGTGAAGGTGGTATGACAGCGGTGCTTGGCCTAGATGATGAGCAAGTTCGTTTTTTATGTGAATGGACCGTGAAACAAAGTAGCTTTTTACCCCTATCGCCTGCTAACTTTAACACTCCCGGCCAAGTGGTGATCAGTGGCTCGATCAAAGCTTTGAATTGGCTCAAACAAAATTTTGATGCCAGTCAAATTCCTGGTGATGCAAAAAGGGCCAAATTGATTCCGCTGACGGTCTCTGCCCCTTTTCACTGCGATATGATGAAGCCCGCCGAAGAAAAAATGCGCCAGTTTTTAGGCACTCTTAAATTTAATAAGGCCCGTTTTCCCATTGTACAGAATTTCACCGCTGATTTTGTCTCTGAAGGCTCCCTGTTAAAAGAAAACGTCATACGGCAGGTCTCGGCCCCCGTTCTTTGGACTCAAAGCATAAAAAAAATTCGCGCTCACGGCTTCAATCAAGGGATTGAATGCGGACATGGCAAGGTCATCGCAGGCTTGGTTAAAAAAATTGATTCTGAATTTAAAGTTTGGAGCAGCCAAACCCTTGAAGATTTGGCGCAAATTAAAGAACATATGAAAGCATCGGGTCATTGAAATTTCTTGAAGGTCCGCACAGATTCTTTCATAGTTAAAAAGCTTGAAAATACGTTTTTTTAAAAGGCTAGGAACTGCTTGAAAAATAACTCGCTGGCGGGTCATAAAATAATCGTCACAGGTGGCAGTCGGGGCATTGGCGCCGGCATTGTTCAGCATTTGGCCGACTCTGGTGCCGAGGTGGCTTTCACTTACTCATCCCGGGAAGACAGCGCACAGCAGGTTTTAGCAAAACTTCCAGGCGCAGGCCATTTTTGTGTGCAAATGAATATTGCTGACGAAGCCTCAGTGCAAGCCGGGCTTGAACAAATTTTAAAAAAATGGCCGGAAATTCATGGCCTTGTGAACAATGCGGGAATTACAAAAGATCAGCTGATCTTACGCATGAAGACCGACGACTTTGACTCTGTGATCAATACCAACCTGAAAGGCACTTTCTTGCTTTGCAGGGCCCTATCAAAACTGATGGTCAAAGCCCGCAAAGGATCGATCGTCAATATCACATCGGTGATTGGCCAAACTGGTAATGCCGGACAAAGCAATTACGCAGCCTCAAAGGCTGGAACCATCGGATTTAGCAAATCCTTAGCCCAAGAATTGGGCTCTCGCGGAATCCGAGTGAACTGTATCGCGCCGGGTTTTATTGCCACAGAAATGACTGAAGTTTTGACAGATGAGCAAAAAGGTAAAATTTTGGAAAAAATTCCACTCCAAAAGATGGGCGAAACGCAAGATATAGCCTCTGCGGTCCGTTTTCTGTTAAGTGATGAGTCAAAATATATCACCGGTCACACTTTAAGTGTGAATGGTGGTATGTTCATGCAGTAATTTTTAACCAAACAAAAGGAACTAAAATGGAAACAATTAAAACGACAGATAAAAATACAAATACGCAGGAGGCTCGCGTGGCATTAAGTCCAAAAATTAAAGATATCATCGTTGAACAGTTGGGTGTTGACCCTGAAAAAGTGAAGTCAGAAGCTTCTTTTATCGATGATTTAGGCGCGGACTCTTTAGATATCGTTGAACTTGTGATGGCGATGGAAGAAGAATTTGATTTGGAAATCCCTGACGAAGACGCTGAAAAGTTAAAAACTGTTCAAGACGTTGCATCTTACCTAGAGAAAAAAGGGAAAGCTTAATTTTCTATGGATTCAAGGTTGAATCAAAGGCCCAAAACTCGCGCTCCCAAAGAGCAGCAGCGTGTGGTGGTCACCGGGATCGGTGCCATCACTCCCCTGGGTCTTTCTCTTCCTGTGTCTTGGGCCAAGGCCCTGAAGGGTCAAAGTGGGATCACAAAGATCACCAAGTTTGATGCCTCTGCCTTCGATGTTCAAATCGCAGGTGAAGTGAAGGGATTTAATCCCGACTTATTTATCGAAAAAAAAGAACAGAAGAAAATGGATACGTTTATCCATTACGCTTTGGCATGTACAAAAATGGCCTTGGACGATGCCAAGCTAACGATTTCCGATGACCTAGCGCCAAGAGCTGGTGCGATTATCGGGGTCGGCATGGGTGGCCTTCCGATCATCGAAGAGCAATTTTCTAAATATAAAGAAAAAGGACCTGGACGAATCAGTCCGTTTTTTATTCCTTCGGTGATCACTAATTTAGCGGCTGGCCAAGTCAGTATTGGACACAATTTAAAGGGCCCCAATTATTCGGTCACATCGGCTTGCGCTTCAGGGGTTCATTCTTTGGGCGAAGCCGCTAATTATATTCGTCATGGTTGGTGTGATGTGATGGTGGCGGGCGGCACTGAAGCGACCGTGTGTGAAATGGCCGTCGGTGGATTTGCAGCGATGCGGGCTCTGTCGACCAGAAATGACGATCCCACCAAAGCCAGCCGTCCTTGGGATAAAGACCGGGATGGATTTGTTTTAGCAGAAGGGGCTGCCATTTTTGTCATTGAATCTTTACAGCACGCTGAAAAGCGCGGGGCTCGAATTTTGTGCGAAATTACGGGCTACGGAATTTCTTCAGATGCTTTTCATATGACCAGTCCAGCGCCGGAGCATGCGGGCGCTCAGCAAGCGATGCGAATGGCCCTGCAGGACGCCGAAATGACACCAGAACAAATTGATTATATCAACGCCCACGGAACAAGCACTCCGATTGGTGATGGTCTGGAAGCCGCTGCTGTTGCGAAAGTGATGGGCGATCACGCTGAGCGTGTTTGGGTGTCATCCACGAAATCGATGACAGGACATGCCTTGGGGGCTGCCGGTGCCATTGAAGGAGCTTTTTGTGTCATGGCCATTCAAGATCAGATGGTCCCGCCAACAATTAATTTAGATCATCCTGACACATCCACAAAAATGGATCTTGTTCCGCACGAAGCGCGGGCTGGCAAAATCACTCATGTTTTAAATAATAGCTTTGGCTTTGGCGGAACTAACGCCTGTATGATATTTTCAAAATTGTGAGGCCAGCTATGAAAAAAATCTTAATTGCTTGTGACCATGCTGGCTTTGAAATAAAAAAAGCTCTTTTAGCTGCAACCCCAGGCACTCCTTGGGTTGATCTTGGAACCACGTCCACAGAATCTGTTGATTATCCTGATTATGCCGACCAACTTTGCCAGCGACTGACCGCTGAAACCCATGGGTCTGATTCCATGGACACTTTTGGTGTTCTGATCTGTGGATCTGGGCAAGGGATGGCCATACGGGCTAACCGCTATCCCCAAATTCGCGCCGCTATATGTTTTAATGCAGAGATCACCCGCCTGTCTCGTGAGCATAATAATGCGAATGTTTTAGTCCTTCCGGGACGCTTTGTAACGACAGATCAAGCGGTCGAGTTTGTCAAAATTTTTGCAGAAACAAAATTTGCCGGTGGCCGCCACTCAGCAAGGGTTGCGAAACTTTCAAAGTCGTAAAATACTCCTGATTCAAGGAGAATTTATGTTCAAATATCTTTCCGAAGATCCCGAAGTCGCTGCCGCTATTGATCGCGAATATGTTCGTCAGTCGGAAGGACTAGAGATGATCGCCTCTGAAAACTACACCTCCAGAGCAGTGATGGAAGCCCAAGGATCTGTCCTGACAAATAAATACGCCGAAGGTTATCCCGGCAAACGGTATTACGGTGGGTGTGTTTTTGTGGATCAAGTTGAAACTTTGGCGATTGAGCGCGCCAAAAAACTTTTTGGCTGCGGCTTTGCCAACGTGCAACCCCATGCCGGATCGCAAGCAAATATGGCGGTGTATTTAGCGGCCTGTAAAGCTGGCGACACAATTTTAGGAATGGATTTATCTCATGGAGGGCATTTAACTCATGGATCGCCGGTGAATTTTAGTGGTCTGCTTTATAAAGCGGCCTCTTATAAGTTGGACCCTTCGACTGAAAGACTGAATTACGACACGATTCGAAAAACAGCTCTTGAAGTCAAACCTCAATTATTGATTGCTGGTTACAGTGCTTATCCGCGGCAGTTGGATTTTGCTAAATTTAAAGAAATTGCCACCGAAGTGGGCGCCACCTTACTGGTTGATATGGCCCACTTTGCAGGACTTGTTGCAACGGGGCACCATCCCTCACCGTTTCCGTATGCGGACTATGTGACTTCGACGACCCATAAAACTTTACGGGGTCCCCGTGGTGGAATTATTCTGACCAACTCAGAAGAAAAAGCAAAACAGGTCAATTCAAGAATTTTTCCTGGGATTCAAGGCGGCCCCCTTGAACATGTGATCGCTGGAAAAGCCGTGGCCTTCGGCGAGGCCCTACGACCTGACTTTAAAATTTATATGCAAAGGGTTTTAGACAATGCGAAAACTTTGGCTGAAGAGATGATGCGACTGGGATTTAAACTTGTCACTGGCGGCACAGAAAACCATTTAATTCTAGTCGACCTCAGTGACTCGGCGGTGACCGGAAAATTGGCTGAAAACTCCTTGGATGAAGCTGGAATCACGGTGAATAAAAACACCGTTCCAAATGAAAAACGGTCGCCTTTTGTGACCAGTGGAATTCGCATTGGAACACCAGCGCTCTCTTCCCGAGGTATGGGCCCACAAGAGATGAAAAAAATTGCCGGGTGGATTTCGCAAGTGCTGAAAGAACCAGAAAATCCAGGACTAACATCCAGAATTCATGGGGAAGTTAAAGAGCTTTGTCATCATTTCCCTGTCTATAAGGGCTGATTTTGAAGTATAATCTAGGGATGAAGTTAGCTGCTCAATTCGGAATGATGTTTATTTTGGCTGCTGGGGTGCTTTCGGCCTGCGCCCATGCGCCATCGCCGACAACGGATGAAAGAATGCAGCCTGCCAAAGACTCGATCAATGACGCTTTATTAGATCAGAACTCTGAACCGCAGTTTCGGGGCACAGCAAAAAATCCTGGCTATGTCTCTAATAAAGCACCCATGCTTTTTGATTGGCCCGTCGATCGTGCCCTTGTTTCTAGGGGGTTTCTTCCAAATAGAAAGCGGCCTCACCTGGGTCTTGATTTAACAGGCCCCCGGGGCACACCCATTTTATCGGCCCAGCAAGGGTCTGTGGTTTATGCCGGTCGCGATTTTCGTGGCTTTGGAAATATGGTGCTGATCGAATCCGGCCAAGGTTGGGCCACAATTTATGGTCATTTAGAAAAAATCTTAGTGACCGAAGGCCAACGCGTCAGTCAGGGTGAAAATATTGGGACCATGGGCCGCAGCGGCAGGGCAACGGGTGTCCATCTGCACTTTGAAATCAGAAAAGATAAAGGCCCGGTCGACCCCTTGCCACTTCTTCCCAGCGTTCGCTCCATTGCTTCCGACCGAAAAAAGAGCAAATAAAGTCGTTGTAGAGTCTTCCCTACCGATTTGAAATTATTCATCTTTCCCATCGCCCTCCCCTTGCCTGGTGCATTTTAGCCCTTGATCGCTGGCCCACGTCTTGCTAATACACTGGGCGGGGTTTCATAGTGGGACCGATCAATTAAAAAATATTCCAACTTAACTGTTGGATCCAAATGGGAGGATTTTCGAGTGAAAACATTATTAGCTGTTATGGCTTTAGTCGCAGGTTTTACGGCTCACGCAGCCGAAGAATCAACAACCAAGGCAAAAAAAGAAGAAGTCATGAAAGAGCAGCGCCAGAATGCTCCCGTGCAAGAAGATATCGATAGCGAAATCACAAATGCAAAAATGCGTGCTGATGCGGGTTCTAAATCGAAGCATTCGATTTCTTTGGGAGCCGGTTACAATGGTGGATCTTTGAAAGATGCCTTCAGCAGCAAACGTCCAAATATCGGTGCAAATTCAACTGTTGAAACCAAAACAGCTGCGTCTGGTGATATCAGCTATCGTTATCGCTTAACAGCCAGCGACAGCTTAACGGCTGGTTTCGGTCTTAAGTGGCTGACACCTTCTTACGATGGACAAAGAATTGAAGCTTCTAATCCAGGCATCGGCTATTCAAAAGCCTTTAAAGCTGGAAAAGTTCAAAACTCTGTCGCTGTGGGTTTATCAAAAATTACAGCTGCTGAATTAGTTGAAGGTCAAAAAATGGCTTATGAACTTGATATGGGTCACACCGGAATTCTTGAGATCGGTCAATCAGGCTGGCAATTAGGACTTAGCACTGACTTTTCTTATTTCAACTACACTAAAAATATCGGTGACCAGAGCGAATACCAAGTCGGTCTTTATCCTTTCGTAGAGTATGCTTTTAACGACAAGTATAATTTCCGAACTGTCTACCGTGGAAACGTTTACGAGTCTGTTCGTGAAAACAATATGGCTTTCCAACAATTGGAGCCCACTCAATCTTTAGGTCTTGGTATTGCGGCGACTCGTGATATTTTCTTGTACCCAAATATTCAATGGGTTTGGAGAGATGTGACGGCTGAAAAAACAAATGTGGCTGTTTCAGCTTCAATGAATTTTCTTTAGTCATAACTTAAATTCGTAAGAATTTTAAAAAACCCTCTTAGTCAAATAAGAGGGTTTTTTTCTGTCGTTTAGAAACTGCCCCACTTCAGTGTGCTTAGTGCAGACTAACGCCTCATAATTTTTGTCTAATTCTAAGGATTTAAGTGTTTCGTTGTTACCACTCGAATTCCTATGGAATTCGAAAGGACGCAAGGAGAGGATAAGCCTCTAGGATAACTAATGTTATTCGACGCGCGAGTTAATCCAAGCACATTCAAGTGGAGCAGTTTCTGTCGTTTAAGCTTTATTTTTTCGGTGCTCGCGAAATTGTTTCAATGTTTCAATGGCCACCGGAATTAACGAGACTCCAATAACGGCCATCACGACGATTGTGAA
>JAYWEU010000202.1:0-4295 GCA_043779385.1 Pseudobdellovibrionaceae bacterium | reverse complement strand
CAGCATCAGTGTGGACCAGAGTCCCCGTGATTTTCGCTAAGCGCACGATTTCTTGGATTGGAAAAATATGGCCCGTTTCATTATTGGCCATCATCACGCTGATCAAAGCCGTTTTTTCTGTCAGGCGTGCTTTAACAAAATCAAGATCTAACAGTCCCGCTCGAGAGACCGGTATAAAATCGACGTCTGCGCCCAAGCTTTGCAAGTATTCATAGGTTTTGATGACGCTGGGATGTTCCACTTGCGAACACAGGAAATGATTTCGCAAAGAAGAAAGCTTAGTCCAGACACTTTTTATGACCGTATTATTTCCTTCAGAGCCGCCGGAGTTAAAAATAATTTCTAAGGGCTGACAGCCCAGTTGCAGGGCTAAACAGGCCCGCGTTTCACGTAAAATATTTTTTGATTCCCGTCCCGCCCAATGGATCGAGCTTGGATTGCCCCAAAAATTAAGATTTTGCGCGGCCACTTCACGGACTTTATCGTGAAGGGGCGTTGTCGCATTATGATCCAAATAGACCCGCATGACTGATACCTCGGAAGAAGGGGGAACCTATCATATTCTTAAAGTATTGAAAAGATTTACATTTAAGGGTTTTGCCGGACTTCCTAGGGCCTTTAGATAAAGATCTAAACCCAGACCTTAAAAGATCTAAAAACCTTAAGGAAATCCAGGCTTTTTGCCGAAAATAAAGAAGATGAGTATTTACCAATATTTTCAGTCCCATCCCGAATTAACCCCTCAGCTTGAGGCGGCTAGGGAATCTTTTTCAAAACAAACCGAGAACTTAAGTTTCACAGCCTTTGTTTTGAATCAGAAAATCGTCCAGACTGAAGATTATTTGGCCTGGGCCCAAGTTCACTTTGAATTGGTGATTCTTAAAAATGACTACTTTCAGATGAACAGTCCGGATATGACGTTATGGAGTCGCTGGCAAGAAACCTACCCTTGGAGTAACGAATGTCTGCCGGTCGGCGAATGGGATGGTGTTTTATTTGTTGGCTGCATTGAAAAACCAATGGATTTTAATCCCACGGTGCCTGTTTGTTTTGCCTTGTGTTCTCCAAATCATTTAAAAACTTGGAGCCAAACATATTTTTCAAAAGTGGATCAAGCACGGCCCGCTTTTCACTTAGAATTAAAAGACGACGCGGACCCTTCAGATATAGAAAAGAAATCCGCCGAGTTTTCTGGTGCCGAAGAAGAAGATTCATTATTAAATTTACAGGATCCTGCCTCTGTCACAATGGGTTCCATTTTAATCAAACTTGCGCCGCCGGAGCCCATGGCAGTCCCTAAAACTAGAGCTATGACCCCCGCGCCACAAAATATTTCTGTCAAAGAGGTCGTTCCTGAAATGAATGAAGTGGCTCCTTCGGCGGTGACTTTAATAAAAGCACAGCCAAAAGTTTCCGCCCTCCTGCAGAATGAAAAAGTGGGCCTCTTTTTGCTGTCAAAATTGAATAGTTACAACAAAGATCTTAGTGCTGAATTAAAGGCTCTCTGTGAGCCCCTGGTGACGAACTTTGATAAGTATCTGATCTTAAGTGTGGATACCAATGAAACGGAAGCTCGTCCCTTGATTTGGAGCAAAGGCTTTAATCCTGGTGTTGCGAACTACAGTATTTCGTTAAAAGTACCAAGTATGTTTTATATTGTTGCGGCCACCTACAAACCATTTCATGGGCCGGTCAGTGCCAACGATGTGAATGAAAAATTTTTTGATGATTGGAATATGTCTCAAACTCCAGGTCATGCGACTTTAGTTCCTTTATTGCAAAAGGACCGCTTGATTGGAATTTTACTGGCTCTGGGTGAAAGCAATGCCTATAACAACCATATCTTACGCTTAGTTGTTAAATCAGCGGCAGAGATCAGTCAGAAAGTGGCTGACCAACAACAAAAAGCCGCCGCTTAATCTTCGGCTATTTCAGGATTTTTTAGCGGTGATATTCGAATCTTCCTTTTTTCACCCTCTAGTTTTTCAAACTCAACTTTATAAGTTTGCCAATTGATGGGCCAGGCGTGATCAGCAATTCGATCGGCCCACTCGACCATCAGACAAGTGTCCTTCTGCTGAAACAAGTCCCAAAAACCAGTGCTTTCAAGATCAGCTTCATCCGTCACTCGGTACAAGTCGACGTGATCCAAAGTTTGACCTTTCGGATTTTCATAGCGGTGGTGAATTGCAAACGACGGCGAGGCCACTTCATGAAACCCAAGCAATTGACAAATTTCTGAAATTAAAGTGGTTTTGCCAGAACCTACTTCGCCAACAAACAAAAATAATGTCCGGCCACCAATTAGTTTTACAATCCATTCTGCCGCTTGAAAAAGGTCACTACGCTGGCAGAGCAAGATGGTTTTTGTTTTTTCCTTCATACCGTTAAGCGCCCTTTCTACTTTAGTTCTAAGCCTTATCAAAATAAATTGACCACGCATTGTTTGTCATTCGCATTGATCAATTTTAATCTTAGTTCCGGAGGCCCCATGACCGTCAAAGATTTAAAAATGATTCTGCAATTTTACCCCGAGAACGCCGAAATTTATGTTCAATCGAATTCAGGAACTTTAAGTATTCCTGAAAATTTCAACGAAGGCATGATCGAACACAAACCAACAGCGATTGTGCTTTCTTTGAAGGAATCGGCCAGTAAGCTTCAAGCCGTCTAAATAAGCGCCTGTTTCATTTTTATAACGGCCGTTCTGAATCCATCTTGAAGAGCATAACACACCAAGGAATGGCCAATGTTAACTTCTTCAATAAAAGGAAGTTTTCGGATCAGGCGGCTGTGGGCATAATCAAGTCCGTGACCTGCATGAACCTTCAGCCCTAGACCATGAGCAAATCTTGCGGCCTTCACAAGGCGTGTCCACTCTTTACTTTTCTTGGCTCCCGTCAGAAGCACCCAATATCCTGTGTGGAATTCAACGGCTTTGGCTCCACATTCAGAGCTTGCAAAAACCTGGCGTAAATCGGGCTCGATAAAATGGGACACTAAAATCTTTTTTTGTGTGATTGTTTTTGTGATTTTTTGGATGCGATCAAAATACTTTACAATATTTAATCCACCTTCTGTGGTCAGTTCTTCCCGCTTCTCGGGGACTAAACAACACCAGTCGGGTCGATATTTCAGAGCTAACTTTTGCATGCTCTCTGTGGCGGCCATTTCAAGATTCAGAAGCACAGGACATTTCTTTGAAAGTAAAATCAGATCTGACAATTGAATATGCCGAGCATCTTCCCGCAAATGAATGGTGATCTGTTGGGCCCCGCCAGCCTTAGCTTCTTTTACAAAGTGCAGTAAATTGGGGTATGAAGTGGTCCCACCACGAACTTGTCGAAGGGTGGCAATATGATCGACATTCACCCCTAAACGAATCTTATTTTTCATTCTGCCAAGTCCTTTAATTTAATTCTTTTTCAATAAATTTGGCGATCTCTTCAGCAAATTCAGTGATTTTAATTTTATCGGGTCCTTCAACAAGAATTCTTAAAACCGGCTCAGTCCCAGAGAACCTGACAAACACACGGCCTTGGCCATTCAATCGTTTTTCAATGGAAGCCAGTAACTCTTTGTAGCCTGCAATCTGATCTAATTCTTTTCGAACTTTTAATCGACAGTTGATCAAGACCTGAGGAACATCATCAATAAGAGCATTCAGTTCACTCATTTTTTTGCCGGTCTCTTTCATGACCGCAAGAACACTTAAGGCCGCCACACAGCCATCGCCGGTGGTTGCATGGTCTAAGAAAATCACGTGGCCGGATTGTTCGCCCCCAACATTATAGCCATGCTTTCGCATTTCTTCCACGACGTGCTTATCGCCAACACCCACTTTGATGACTTTAATTTTATTTTCATTCATCTTTTTTTCTAATCCAAAATTACTCATTTGAGTGACAACCAAAGTGTCTTTTTTTAATAATCCTTTTTCTTTCATAAAAAGGGCGCAGATTCCCAAGATATGATCGCCGTTCACGATCTCACCGGTCTCGTCCACCATAATCACTCGGTCCGCATCGCCATCAAGGCTGATTCCAACATCGGCCCGATATTCCACCACCGCTTCGGCTAACTTGGCTGGATACAAAGCCCCGACTTTGTCATTGATATTGATGCCATTCGGGTTGTCGCCAAGCTGAATCACTTCAGCGCCCAGTTCTTCAAAAATCGCAGGCGCCACTTTGTAAGCGGCCCCATTGGCTGTATCTAAAACAATTCTTAACCCATCCAATGTGTATTCCAAAGGAAAGGTGTTTTTGACGAAAACAATATAACGGCCTTGGGCA
>JAYWEU010000201.1:0-11360 GCA_043779385.1 Pseudobdellovibrionaceae bacterium | reverse complement strand
ATCGACATTCTTCGCCTCATTTCGTCGTCTTTTATCCTGATTCAATTCGAAAAGTGACTCGTTCAAAAAGTGACAAACTTTGACCGCTGTCGAACTTGTGACCAGTCCCCTAGGTCCTAATACGAATCAATGTTCTCAGACTCGGCATGCTTTTAGTAAAGGCAATAAGGACCGGCTCAACCCCTTCGGAGGATCCTATTAAAATTTCACTGAGCTTTTTAATCCTTTTTCTTTTTCCCTTGGCTCAGGCTTTCGCTGATTCAAGGACAACCTCATTAAAGGACCGAGTCTTAGTGATGGTAAGTTATGACCTAAGCCGCCCCCCTCACGCTGTTTCAGCTGTTGTTGAAGGGATGGACCTGGACGGAAATGCGCAGGTCTCCTTTGAATTTATCCAAGATGGTTCCAGACAAACGACAAAAGATATCTTTCCCATCAGCTCCTTGGTGAAAGAAACTCCAGCCCTGCAAGGCTATAAAACCAATGACGTCGTTTGCTTGGCGGCTCCTGCCCGCCTTGGCCCGACTGGAACTAATATCCGTATTGATCATATTTTTGCGAACGGCGCTGTGGAAGTTCGATCGCAAGAATTTTTCGTTCAAGGGTTTTTATTTTTTAGAAAAAAAGAAATCATTAATATCAAAGCCCTTCAATTTTGCCATTTAAATTCTCATGGGAGCCCCTTATGAAAAAGAACACAGTTTTAAATATCCTGACTTTCAGTTTGATGCTCCAAACATCAATGAGTGCACTGGCTGTGCAACCGCCACCTGCACCTCTGAAGGGTTCAACAATCGCTTGCGAAAAAGATATGTCTTTTGCGGCCTGGCTTGAAGGTGTTAAGCAAGAAGCACTTGCGCAAGGAATTACGCCAGCCACTTTAAAATCGGCTCTGCCCTATTTAAAAATTGATTCCGATGTTTTAGCAAAAGACCGCAGTCAAGGTGTCTTCCAACTGCCATTTTTGGATTTCTCAGACAAAATGATCTCAGCCTCTCGAATTAAAAAAGGGACTGAAATGATCAAGTCGACAGAGAAAGAAATTTTTACCCGCATTGAAAAAGATTTTGGTGTTCCGCCTGAACCGATCGTTGCTTTTTGGGCTTTAGAAAGTGATTTTGGAACATTCACTGGCAAATTTCAAGTTCTGACTTCAATTACCACTTTAGCTTATGATTGCCGAAGGTCTGATATGTTTCGGGCTCAATTGATCAGTGCTTTAAGAATTATTCAACGTGGAGATTTAAAACCGCAAGAAATGATCGGCAGCTGGGCCGGAGAAATTGGTGGAACTCAGTTGATGGCTTCAGATTATTTTGCCTCGGGCGTTGATTACGATCAAGACGGTCATGTGAATTTAGTTAAAAGTGTTCCCGATACTTTAGCTTCGGCCGCTCAGTTTTTAGTGCATCACGGATGGACTCGGGGACAACCTTGGTTGCAAGAAGTGCGAATTCCAAAAGATATGCAATGGCAAGAAGCTGATCTTAGCATTCAACATCCGGTTTCGCAGTGGACGGCCTGGGGAGTAACGCCTGCACGTGGCGGTCTTCCAACTCAGGATTTGCCAGCGTCCTTGCTTTTACCCATGGGCCGCCTGGGTCCTGCTTTTCTAGCCTACCCCAATTTTCAAGTTATTTTAGGTTGGAACTCTTCGATTGTGTACTCGACAACGGCTGCTTTCTTAGCGACTCGGTTGGCAGGGGCTCCTGCGGTCTTTCGCGGAAATGGCGTCGTTAAATCATTAACCGCTGAACAAATGACTGAGCTGCAAAAGGACTTGTTAGCGCTTGGCTATGACCCTGGTCCGATCGATGGCAAGTTAGGCACTGCGACCCGCGTGGCCGTCAAGCAAGCCCAACTGCGTTTTGGTCTTCCTGCGGATTCATACCCCTCTCTTGAGCTTTATCAGCGGCTTCAGCGTTAAACCCGAAGAAATATTTCTCTATCAATGATTGGGGCGACAGGGATACCGATCCCATAGTCCCCGAATGGAAATGAACCGAATCCCTAAATCTTAGAATAAATTCCTAAATCTTATAAAAACACTCCAAAATTCGCTCGCTAGCGGTTTATTACGATCTTGCGCTGCGACCCTCTTTGCAATCTGATCTGCTCAACAGTTGAAACACGATTCCGTGCCTATCAATTCAAAAAAGATATTAAAGGAGATCAGAGATGAAAAAATGTGTTTTAATAACAGCATTGACAGTTTTAATCATAAGTAAGGCTCATGCCATCCCGCTTTTTGGAGAAACCGCCGGCACCATTAAAGAAGGCATCGTCACATTATATAAAGATAGCGCTGATCCCAATAAGGTTTACTTTTTCCCAAATTCTACCAAATTCTCAACAGATTCTTCAAATATTCCATTATTTAATTTCGTCTACTGGGGACTCGATAAAAATTCGACCTCTAAAGACGCTGGCGCTTATATGACCTTATCAACCCATCTAGCGTCTGATGAGGGCCAAGAAGCCGCAATAAATAATTATATAAAAAATCATCCTGACATGGAAGTGGCCGTTCTTCCCATTAAAAAATCAATGATTGGCCTTCAAACCACAGTTCCTAACGAGCAACCGCTTAAAACTCTTTTTACTGAGTTTAATTTTGCAAAAGTCGGCGGCCGAGCCGAAGACGAAATTGGCGTGAATGCCGTCCTGACTCCGCTCGGGGCAAGAGCCTTTAAGGCATTGCTAAAAAGGGAAATGTCTGGAAATAAGCTTAAACTTGATTATTGCTACACCATTCAAGGGCTCGGACCAAATATGGATGCGACGGTCACAGTCGATATGAGACGGGTTTATGACTACATTGAAGCCAGTCACTCCGGCGGCTGGGGTTGGTTTGCTTGGAATATTAAATCTGTCGTTGAAACTTTAAAAGAGGATCACACAATTAATATCACCATGAATGGGGGTGATGCAAAAGAGTGGGAAGTTTTAAACACAGTAGCTACTACGATTACGCAACGCCTGTTTAAGCCAGAACTTTCAGCAAGCCCAGTGTCTCCTGCTTCAACAAATAATTTATTCAATTTTGGAGTGGGCGGCGTTCACAAAGAAGAACTTAAAAAAGAGACTTGGAATTTTGTCAGGCGGGATCTTGAGGACCGGGAATTTTGCACTGCTGTTGTGATTAAAGACTTAGAGGGGCATTTAGATAAACTTGTAACGTCTGCAGACTAATTATTTATCGACAGCACAGGAGTTAGTATTTTCCTAACTCCTAAAACCTAAACCAATTTCAAAAAGGAACTAACAAATGAAATCCCTTATTTTAGTATTAAGTTTTTTTTGCACTCAACTTTCCATGGCCGGTGTCTTAGAAGTAAGCCCTGAAAATCAAAGAGTCTACTATCACCCGACTCCGATTCTTACAGTCAATGTTATTGATGCGGGCACCGACGGCGGAGTGATGATTGTAGGCTTAGATTATGAATCGACATCCACCCGTCAAGAACTAGACGCATTAAAAAATCAGTACCCAAATTATGAAATTCAAGCCGTGATGGCGGAGTCAATAAAAGAGATTGTCACCTTAATTTTACCGGAGATTGGAATTCATCAAGACTTTCGCTTACGGCAGGGCCAGATGGGACCTTATCTTAATAGCAGTCTTAATTTAACAAAAGAGCAGGTCGCTACTATCAAAAGATCGAAAGAAAAGCTGGCTGTAAATTTCATTTTAAAAATTAGCGCTAAAACAAAATATAATGATGTTCTTTTAAAAGAAAGGTTTGAACAAAAAGAGGACCTTTGTTTGAATTTTAAAGCTAAAAATGTCATTGATATTATCCAGACTCTATCAAGCCTTCAGAGACCAAAAGTGATTAAATATGATGAGACTTTCAGTCAACTTAAAAGTTCATTATTAAATAATTGCTTTGATCTTATTCCAAAGAATGTCGCAAGTTTTTCAGATCTGATGAAAGTTGAAATTACCACTCACCGATCAAGAGAAAATATTGTGGTTGAAACTTTCGAGAATAAATCAGTCGATAAGACTTTTGAAATAAGCCCTGTTTTAAAGCTAGAAATTCAATAGGAGGATTGTCGTGAGAAAAGTTACGTTAATACTTCTTCTGTTTCTAAGTTCTTGTATGAAACAAAGTGATTCTAGCTCATCTGTTCCCGGTGATCCCGAACATTCGACTTCTCAAAGGACTTGTGAAGACCTTGTCACTGACACTCTTAGATTTAATGGTGCCCCTGAAATGGAACTGATCAATAACTTTATTACAAAGACCCATGGCTTTGAAAACCTTGAGCTGACTTGTTTAGATAAATACTTAGCACTTAACTGCTTGAGCGATAAATGCTCCATCCACCGAAAAATAAAGGACGACCTAAAATGAAAACTTTGATTCTTATATCTAGCTTAATTTTCGTTAGTCAACTAGCTCACGCGATCCCCGTCGTAAATGAAAATGTGGCAAATAGTGGCGTTATGACAATTTACCCAGATCATGCAGATCCGCACCGCTTTTATGTGGCACCTAATGTGGTTACAATTGCCAAAAACAAAGAAGGAGTTCCTTTTTTTTCTTACCATGAATTCAGGGAACAACTTTTTAAAATTATTGGTATTATGCAAATGACGTTAGTGCCAGCGTACTCAAGAGATGAATTGGAACTAGCAAAAGCTGAAATCGCAAAAAGGGATCCCTTGGCTGAATTCAGTGGTGTCCCCTTTATTTCATCGTCCTTAGAATTAACTGGGGATCTTCCGCAAATCATCTCTTCGAATGAGTGCAATCATTCAGGCGGCCTGATTGGGCAAGAAGAATCCTGCTCTTTAGTTTTAACTTCCAAAGGCCGAGAGCTATTTTATACGGCGTTAGCAAGAAAGACGATTTTTACAACTCTTCAATTTCAGTATTCGGTTCAAGCCGTTATTAAGAAAGCAGATGGCAATTACGCAGATCAGGTAATGAATCACGGAATTGCCGTGCGAATTGATGGGGATCAGCTGGCAGGGTCCCCGAGGCTTATTAAACGAGAGTAAGTAAAACTAGATAAGGAAACTTAAAGTAGATTTGCTAAGCGGGATTCTTAATTACATTATTGTCATACTTTTAATCATGATTGGACTTGGCACTAGCCTTTGAGCAGATTAGCGCTTTATGAAAAACTATCTCTTTATTTTTCTTTTATTAGTGTTGAACTTTGCTGAGGCAAAGCCCTACCGCCGTGTTTTAGTTTTAACAGGGGGAGGCATGAAAACTGCCACCTCCTTAGGGCTGGTGGCAGGTCTGATAGAATCAGGCTGGAAACCAGATCTGATCATAACAACCTGCGGAGCTTCGATCGCTGCTGCTGAAATTAATGCCCAGGATAACATTAATTCCTGGCATCAGTTTATCCTGTCAGATGATTACTTCCACTTGCTTCAAAAGATTCGTTTGAAAGAAAACACAGGATTATCTATCTACGCGCGGATCTTTAACCCCCCCAACAAACGAACCACATCCCAAGAATATTTGATTTATTTGCCCTAAAAATTCCTGATCAACTAACCCACGGCTTTGCTCTTCAAGATTTATCTCGAAATTTTAGCTCTGAAAAGATTCCGGTGATCATGGTGGCAGCGCAATTAAATTACGGACCCGATCAAGCGGGGCAGCCACTTTCTTCAAAAAAAATATCCCAAGAAGTGTTTTTTACCGATGAACTCACGGCTGATGCCATCAGGCCATTCACAAAGTCTCCAATCCCTCAACAGTTTCCGGACAGCCTTGTCATGAACGAGATCGCTATTCGAACGGACGTGACTTTATTATCTGCGGCTCGGGCCTCGATTTCTGATCCTTATTTAGTTTCTCCGATGAAAATTGGTTCGAAATATTTTATCACGGGAGGCATTGACCTGTACCCGATTGAACTTGGAAAAGATATAGGGGACGAAGTGATCATTACAGATGGCGGACCTTATGACCGCATCGAAGTCCAAGCCATCAAAAATACCTTTGGCTATGACCCCAATGAACGACGACGTCACGTCCTTGAACAAGATATTGATCTGCGAATCGATATGACCGACGAATCCAACTTTGATAAAAAATACGGTTTTGATCCCGCGCTTAAAATGATTTGGCTCAAGAATTCAATCCCGACAAACAGAGCTGAATTTTTAAATAAAGTCGAGCATCAGTGGAAGTACGGCCACGACCGAGCTCAGCAGGCGCTTCATTTAAAACGTTAAGTGGCTCTAAGATAGGCTTTTTTTACCAGTTTTTTCCAGGGCACTCGGCTTTGAACTGATCGTAACGGATATCTCTTGCGCAATAGTTATTGCTGGCATCGTCTTTCAATCCATTGCAATAAGCGTCTTTTGAGGAGAACGCTTTTTCGCCCGTTTTGCAGCCATTGGATTCAAAGCTGTATTTGTAAGACTCAGTTTTATTTTGGTCTTGGGTATCAATGATCTTGTGTCCGCCAGCATCCAAGGTAAAGCCACAAGCGGCTAAAAAAAGACTCATTGCGATTAAGATGATTTTCATTTTAAGGACTCCCCTGTTTTGTCTGGGACCCTACCTACAGCTCTTTCCTTAGTAAACTTTTAATTCATTGTGACGGTCGACCGGGTAGAATTTTTATACTTTCCAAAAGGTTACAAAGCAGCACAAGACCTTTTGAGGACTCCAAGATTACTGACTTTTTTGACAATGAAATAAGCCGTTGCTAGGTTCATTGCAATGAAAACAACAGTTTGCATTCAGTTAATTCCTGGCTCTGAGGCAGCCCCTCTCGTTGATCCCTTCTACAAACAAGAAGGCAAGAATCATCGGGCTCGCGATTCTGATTTATTCTTTGCCGCATTTAAAGAAAATACCATCGTTGGGGTTTGTCGTTTTTGCATCGAAGAAGATACCCCTTTATTGCGAAGTATGATCATTCATGCCCCGCTGCGATCACAAAAAATTGGCTTTAAAATACTTGAAAGTTTTGCCTATTACCTAGATAAAAATAATTTTAAACCGACCTATTGCGTTCCCTACATTCATTTAGAAACTTTTTATGGTCGTATTGGGTTTAAAATTATTAAGGAGGAAGACGCTCCCACTTTCCTCCAAGAGCGCGTTCAAACATATCGGAAAAACACGACTGATATGTTTATGTTGATGCGTCGAGATTAAGAACGGCGATAGATATTAACTATCGGGACGGATTGATTTTATTGCCGACCCAGAAGTTTCAGTATAACCAAAAGGTCATGAATCAAACCTTAGGCTCAACTACGGCTCGCAAAATATTTAGAAGCCCCACACTGTGGATGATCCTTGTATTGGTCTTCTTTGGCTTCTACGCGATTGTGTGTTTGCAAAAAAGAGCCTTCGTTGGCGACCCAACTGCCTTTTTGGGATTGGTGTCACTTCATATGTTCCAGAAAGTACGAAAGTACCCCTAGTTTTTCTAATCATCAGATTTAATTATTTGTCGAAACCAAGCTTACATTTAACATTTTCAGACACTTTTTTGCCATCCATGTCGATAAAATAAAGTTTAGAGTTCTCTGATTTACTTAGGTTATTTCTTTGCTTCTTTGTAAATGTAACCACGGCACTTCCAAAGCCAGTTTGCCCATCAACGAGTCCTCCAAGGCCATCGGACTTCTTATCAGGGAAATCCTCTAACACTTCTACGACGTCGAGCCCCTGATTATTAAATTCTTTGTTCTCCAGTTTTCCAAAAATAACCTTCTTCGAAACAGCCAGTTGCAAAAAAGAACCTTGGTTGTTTGCGCAATCAAGACTTGTTACTTCTTCAATTGTTGCAGCCGAAGTCATTGATGCGAATAAGAAAGTGAAGGCTCCGAAAGTAAATTTATGGGTCATCGCTTGTCCTTTTCTTAATGAAGATAATTAGTTTTATAGCAAGATCTTAGATTTTGGCACATCTTTTCCATGGTCTACCTGGTCAGCGCATAAACAGCTAATCTATAACAATATAGAGCATTTTGTAATGAATACCTGTCAAAAATAGTAACATCTATTTAATCTTTTTTTTGTCGGCTACACTGCCTCAATCCAAAAATATTCAAAGGAAGTCATTATGAAAAAGATGTTTGCTATTCTAAGTTTGGTCTCTTTGTCAGGAGCGGCCCCTGCTGCTACCATCGAATGCACAGCCCCTTGGGTTGGTGGATTCGGCAACAGCAAAGCTTCTTTGTCATTTAATCTTGGCAGCAATGGCCTTCCCACTTCGATGACATCAAGATTCAATTCAAACATGGGTTCAACTCAAGTGGTCTCAGACATCTTTACTCCAGACCGAGGTGTCGATGGTGATTACGTAAGAATTATAATCAACGCTGGGACCAATCAAGAGATCGTGTTGGGACTGGAAACTCCCACCTATAAAACAGCTCAGGCTGGCTACCTTTACTTGTTTAAAGGATCAGTGACGTCGTTTCCTAACGTCAACTTGAGGTCGCGCGATGAAGCACAACAAGCTGACAATCAATTGACGTCGATGAAGTGTCAACTGCAATGAAAATAGGAAGAAATTCGATCGTGCGACCTTGTCTTTTAGGCGAGCCCACCGATCCAGGTGGATGCTTGATTCGACGGGGTTTGTAAAACACTTCTTTCATGGCTGACAAATGATGAACTGAGCCCACTTGCCACCTGAAATCTATTTAAATCTGGACGCCGCTCAGGCAACCAAGCGAATGCAGCCGTGGCATTCAGTTAATTTGGTGGGGTGGTTTATTGTTAGCTGGTTCTTAGTAATAAAACTGTCGTCCATCGCCTGTCAGCGAGTTTCCGCATCCAAGGCACCATATTCTGGTAAATAGATCTGCTTCACTTCCGGCGAAAAATTAGGCTCCAAGTTCATGATTGTACAGACATTGCGAGCCATCTTCTGCGCACAGCTTTTATAAATAACATCCGCCGGATCATCCATTAAATGGTTGGCTAATAAAAAACCACTCAATACGAAAATCAACAAGGCGATCTTTAAAAAAAGATGATTTTTAAGACTTTTATTTTTAAACATCTTAAAAGGCTGCACTTAAAGATCCTAATCAATCCGCAGAGAATACGAGAGGAGCTATTTTTCCAGTAAAGCCATCTTCGCAAGACTTCACCTTAATATCTTCGTTGAGATTCCCTTTGCCGTCTTTTGAAAGATAGCTGACATTGTAAGTACAGACCCCATGCACGGAATCACTTCTAATGCCAGTGTGGGCTTTATCTAAACTCTTAATAATAAATGTCGGTGTGGCCGTGTAACTTGCGCAAACGCCTGGGGCGACCCCCCAACAAGGACCAAAGCTGTTTCCAACAGGGGGTGAGCCGTCTAAGTTTGCCGTCATAATTTGATATTGAGTTGATGATGGGCCCGTGTCATCAATCGCATAGCCACCGATAATAATGTAGCTACAATCCTTTTGAGTATAGCTAAATGAAGTTTGGCTCTCTTTAGTATTCCATGGTGCTGAATAATGTCCAGATAGGTCAGGGCATGCAGGGGTCGCATTTGCAGCGAATGTGAAAAATAATATCAAACAAATAGTTTTCATAGATTTTCTCCAAAATGAAAAAGTACGTTAAGCCCCCATTATGATCAACACAGGAAACATTTAATTGAATAACTAATCCTGAAGTTTGAGCCTCCCTAAAAGACAAGAGGCTCATTATATTTCTCTGGCGCAGGAGGAGCAAAATATCTTGGCACAAAAATCGCAAAAGCTGCCTTCCGGTATCAAAATGAACCTTGGGGGATTTATGAAATTAATTTTAGTGATGATCGTTCTTGCTGCGGATTTAGCTTCTGCAGGTTACGGCGCAGGCTATGCTTGCGTGGGCGGCGACTTGTACAAACCTAACGGCAGCAGCACCTATGTTGGAAGCAGTAGCTGTCAGAGCGCGGTGATTAATGGCGGTTTTGCTTGTGTCGGTGGCGACCTTTATAAACCTGATGGCACTAGCACTTACGTGGGAAGTTCAAATTGTCAGAACAGCAAACTGGGTGGAGGCTACGCTTGCGTGGGCGGAGATCTCTACAAGCCTGATGGTTCAAGCACTTACGTTGGTACCGGCAATTGTCAAAGTGCCAATCTGGGAAATTAGTTGCTCGTGTTACAAGGGCCGCGAAACTGAAAACCTAAGAGTCATATTTTTTATGTAAGCTGTAAAACGCTTACAGCTTACATAAGCATTTATCCCTCAGATGGGAATAGTATTGAGCGAACGAAAGTCATTCACGGCATCTGATTCTAAGTGAGTTTAGGCTCCTCGCCTGTTGATGCTTTTGGCAACTTAACCTAGATGGTCGCGGGTTCAAGCCCCGTCGGTCACCCCAAGTTTATTTTTCCGAGAAAGGCTAAACGCTGCCGCTCAAGCGAGAGTGATATCCCATCCAGTCCCGCAACTCATTTTTCTTATTTCCTTATTTTTTTATATTCCAAAATAAATTGATTGAATTTTTCTTTGGCATTTTCTTTTGCGGCCCACCTTCTTATCTTTTCAATATTAACAGGGTGCTTCTCGCAAATCCAAATAGCATGAATTAGGCTTCGCCTGTCGTTCCAATGAAACCAAGCGGCTAATCGGTCCATAACACTTTGTGAGGGTGAAAACATTTTAA
Organism: Pseudobdellovibrionaceae bacterium; assembly: GCA_043779385.1. Classification (GTDB taxonomy): domain Bacteria; phylum Bdellovibrionota; class Bdellovibrionia; order Bdellovibrionales; family Bdellovibrionaceae; genus JAYWDA01. The sequence continues at coordinate 761 of JAYWEU010000201.1, read as the reverse complement.
TGACTGTTCCTGATACTATCATTTCACCCTCTGGTTCCACAGGAACTTTGTTTCCTATGGCAACCGGTCCGGTTGGAAATTCAACGTACAATTCTGACTGAAGGTGGTGAAAATATCGTCCCTTTTTGATGAAGCCAATTTCAGCTAAGGCTTTTGCGATACTTTCGTGAGATTGGGGTGAAATGAAATCTAAATCTTTGGATTCGTGTTTTTCGTTGGTATAAATTGAAATGCAGGCTCCACCCACTAAGACGCAAGAAATATTGTGTTTCTCTAGTTGTTTGACCACGGCCGCTGCGAACTTTTTACGGTTCATTTTGAGCGTGATCTTCATAAAGTCTTATTCTTTTTTCTAGGCCGCTTTCGTTTCATAAAATACTTTTCTTGATCTTCAATAGGCATATTTAGGATCACTTTATCTAGTAAGGCCTTTAATTCTTTAGCAAGGAACCACCTTGGGTTTAACGAATAAATTCTGGCTCTTCCTTGTTCTGCAGCTGTAAGGATATCAGCCTGTTCTAATTTATCGAGAGTCCGATGAACCTGCGTATTGCTGATTTTAAAAGTCTTAGCTATCTCTAAAGGATAGCCCTCACCCATAGCGCTTAGATAAACAAGACTTTTTACCGTGGTTATACTGCCAAATAATGCCTCTAACATATTTACCTACTTTAGGTAAATATCGACCTGAATTAGGGAAATATAAAGTCCAGATTCAGTTTTCCTCATTGAAACTTTCTCGGAGAAGTAAATTTGGGGTG
>JAYWEU010000200.1:0-1550 GCA_043779385.1 Pseudobdellovibrionaceae bacterium | reverse complement strand
CAGTTCAAGAAAATTTAAAGACTGAAGTCGCTGTAAAATCTGAAGAAGGTGCTGTTGAGCACAAGTTCACTTTTCAAGTCTTAGCTCTGCAGGCCATTTCTCAGATCCGCTACTCAGGCTGGTTGAATGCGGCTTTAGACTTTGATGCTCGGGCTCGTGAAACAAAATTAGAATTAACTGAGAAATTATGGACGAATAAAGATTTCGTCATCAGCCACACAGCTCGCGCCGATCAAGGTTTAAGCGCTGTGGGTCTTCGTTGGAACTGGTAATCTTAAATATTTTCTGGCTATTTCAAAGATAGCGACCAATATCTTTCCTTACTTGCAAACCCTGCCAGTTCACTTTTTTTGCCTGCGAATAAGCGTTTTCAATGGCTTCCTGTGAGCTTGATCCCAAACCAACAGCACCCAAAACTCGGCCCCCATTTGTTTGCCATTGTCCTTGGTCGCTTTTCATTGTCCCCGCATGAATAAAGTAACTGGAGGCCGTTTCGTAACTGATCTCGCCCTCGATGGGTGCGCCCTTGATGGGTTTTTCTGGGTAATTTTCTGCCGCTAGAATCACACAAGTTGCAAAAAGATTTTTAAGTTGGATGGGTTTTAAAATTCCTTTAGCTAAATTTAAAAATAAATCACCCAAATCATTTTCTATTAATGGCAGAATCACCTGGGTTTCTGGATCGCCTAGACGGACATTGTATTCCAATGTTTGCGGACCGTTCGCGGTCACCATGACGCCAACAAAAATAATCCCACGATAAGTATATCCACGTGACCGAATGGTCTTAATGGTTGGAGCAATAATTTTTTCGCGGATCTGTAGATCCAAAGCAGGATCAATTTTTAACGGAGCCACCGTTCCCATGCCGCCCGTATTAGGGCCCTGATGCAAATCTTTTAAACGTTTGTGGTCTTGAGCTAATGGCAGCGCTTGAAAATTAATTCCGTCGGTCAAAACAAGGTAACTTAATTCCCAGCCGGGAAGATTTTCTTCTAGCAAAGCTTTTTTTCCGGCCTCCCCAAGACTGTGCTCTTCAAAAATTTGGCGCGCTGAATTTTCAAGCTCAGATAAAGTGTGACAGATAAAGACACCTTTTCCTGCAGCTAAGCCATCGGCTTTTAAAATATAGGGTGGCGTAAATCGCGTCGCCGCTTTCATGGTGTTGGCCACCGTCGAAACTTCTTCAAAGTCCGCCGTCGGAACTTGAGCTTCACTCATAAATCGCTTTGAGAAAATCTTACTTCCTTCAAGCATGGCAGCGTCTTGGCTGGGCCCCACGACCAAAATTCCCCGAGACCGTAAGTCATCAGCAAGACCAGCCACTAAGGGATCTTCGGGACCAATGAAAACAAAATCAATCTCAGTGCGTAAACAAAATTGAATAATGGCTTCTGGATTTTTAAGATTGATCGAGTGGCAAATGGCCTCTTGTGACATGCCGTCACTTCCAGGGATGGCATGAATCTCTGTGACTGAAGCTGAATGCCGAAAGGCTTTAACAAGTGCATGCTCTCTGCCGCCTTGTCCCAGGACTAAGACTTTCATCA
>JAYWEU010000199.1:0-11423 GCA_043779385.1 Pseudobdellovibrionaceae bacterium | reverse complement strand
AAGCCATCGAATGCTCGATTCAAGCCATGATTATTTGCCAAGACCGAAAAAAAAGAAATCCCAATATTAAAAATTCTGTGGCTGTGATTTACGCGACTTCAAAAATCTGGGATCAAGTGCATTTGAAATTTCAAAGAGGGCTGCCCAATAGCTCTATGGAATCAGGTTGGCTTGTGCCCGCCGATCTTGATTTAGGATCATGGAGAGAGTTCCAAAAAAATGCCACGAATGACGAACTTCAAAGTGTGATTTGGTCTAAAGTTTTAAACTATTCAGACTTAGATATTTCAGAAGCCTTAGGGTTAACCATTGGAACTGTTCGTTACCGATTGGCCCGGGCGTATCGCAAATTAGGTGGAATGACCCATCAAGTGTCCGCACCTTTAGGAAAAGGGACACGGAATGTTTAGTGACGATCCAAAAAATATTTCATGGTCAAAATTTGGCAAACGTGAAGTTTCCAATTTTATGGGTCACGAAATGATATTCGATCTGATCACCCACTCCTTAGATCCCGAGCGTACAAAAGCGGTCGAAGAGTTTGTGGCCTCATCAAAAGAAGCTCAGCAAGATATGATGAAAATGCTGAATGGCATTCAATACGCCGAGCGCCTTAGTGAAACTGTTGTTTCCGAAATAATTTTAGGTCAAATCAGCGAGCCTTCCACTTACCTAGCTGTACTTCTTAAAAAAACTAAGTTTCAGTACTGGCCAACCAGCATCAAGTGGGCTCTAGAAGCCCTGGTCGTCGTGACAGCAATGATTGTCATCAGCCTAATGATTCCTTGGGACCGAGTCGCAAAATTTCATCCTTTCCCAGACAGAAAAGAAACTATTCTTGCAGAAATTGATAAAACCCAACAGGTCGGCGATCCTGCTAAACTAAAAACAATCGAATTAAGTGAGCCAGCTGAGTTTGCAGATGATGAAAAAAATAAACCTGAACCTGTTAAAAAGGCAAAAGATATTGCCGAGTCTTCAAATCAAGCACCTGCAGTTGTGGCAGAGGTCCCTAAACCCCTTCCAAAAACTAAAGCGGCTGAGGCTGAAGCCGTCGCTCCTAAAAAAATTGGAGAAGGCGCCATTTATCGGGGCCGAGTTGACGTGACAAATTTAGAGGTCGTTGGGCCTAAGATAGCAGAAAAAGTGATTGAATTAGGTGGAAGAAAAGCGGGAGAAGTGGAATTGGGCTGGCAAAAAACCCCCGGTGAAGCTTATTTTCACTTTACTTTACCCGAAGCGAAGTATGAAGAGCTTCTGCAGTTTTTAGGGACTTACGGTCCTCCTAAAATTAAAAAAGAAAAACATCCGCGAGTGATGCCCGATGGAATTATACGTTTGATTGTCACTATCGACGAAGCAAAGCCGTGAGAAAATTTCGAAAAACACCTAAAAGATCTTTAAGAACAATCCTCATTGTTTGGTTCCTTTTATTCTCAATTTTACCGCTTGGCTTCGTCACGGGCTATTCACTTTTGAAATTTGAAAAAGCAATTGATAATGAGCTGACCCAAAGGCTGTCGGGAAATGCCCGCGAAATCAGTGGCATATTAGCCGACTACCAATCAGGATTTCAGCAGAAGCGCGATAAATACATTCGCGATCCTAATTTATCTTACAGCTTAGTTATTAATGACGGCAGTGGCCTTAAGCAGATGGCTGCCCAATGGTTAAAAGCCGATTTCTCAACAAGTTTAACATTTTTTAACCGCGAAGGTCGTTTACTAACAAGTGTTTTTAAAGATCAAAAGGGCGATATCCGATCTTTTCAACCAGTTCAGCAAGCCGTTTTTTTATCAGAAAAATATTTGGCCAATTTGAAATCTAACAAAGACATGGGATTGACGGAATTTGGTGAAAATCAAAAGATGTCTTTAATCCTCATTTCTAAAGTGCAAAACGCCGCTGGAAAAACCAGCGGTTACATCGAACAAATCTTGGATTTAGATCATGCTTTCTTTCAAAAAATTAAAGCTCGAATGAAACTTGAGCTGATGGTCTTTAAGCAAGATGGTCAATTCATCGTCGGCAGCCATTCGGAATTTAATCAATATCCCAAAGACTTTTTTAAATCGGTCATTTTTTCCCACAAAGATCCGTTTTTTGATATTAAGATTCGCAATGAACCATACGGTTTTGTTGTTTACCCGATCGAGTGGGGTCAAACAAACTTTTTCATCGCACCAGGGGCCTCCAAAGGGGATGTGAAAGCCGTTCTTAAGAAAGTGAATTATGCGTTTATATCAGTTGTCAGCGCTGTCGTTTTGCTACTGATTATTACAATCTTTTTTACAAGTAGTTGGGTTTTAAAACCTTTGTATGAGCTGGTCGAAGCTTTGCAATCCTTTGAAAGCCAAGAGCAAGTCATCACGATCCCCGTTAAAAACGACACAGAAATTGGCCTTCTGACTGAAAGCTTTAATCAAATGAGCTTGAAAATTTCGCAAGCTCGCCGAGATTTGAAAAAGAAAATTGACGAGCTAGAAGCCGCCAACAAAGATTTGCGCGAAACGCAAACCAAGCTTGTGCATTCAGCAAAAATGATCAGCTTGGGACAATTGGTGGCCGGTGTTGCCCATGAGCTAAATAATCCGATTGGTTTTATTTTTAGTAATATGGCCCACCTCAGGGATTATTCGCAGCGATTGATTTCCCTGATCGAAGTCGCCGAAAAATCACCCCAGGATCTTCCTCAGCAAAAACAAGAATTAGAATATGATTATATTGTAAAGGATCTTCCTAAGCTGATCACCTCCTGTGAAGACGGCGCTAAAAGGACCAAGGAAATTGTCTTAGGGTTAAGAAATTTCTCGCGACTGGAAGAAGCCAAACTTAAAGAAGTGGATTTGCATGAAGCCATTGAAGCCACTCTTCAACTTCTGCAAGGTGAAATTAAAGGTCGCATTGAGGTCTCTGAAAATTTTGAGCCGATTCCTTTGGTGTTTTGTTATGCCAGTCAAATCAATCAAGTATTGATGAATATTCTATCAAACTCTGTACAGGCCATTGAAGGACCTGGAAAAATTTGGATTTCCACACAAACTTTGAAAAATCAAAAGTCTAAGGAAGCAAAAATTCAACTGTCGATTCAAGATAGTGGGCGAGGCATTCCGCCCGCCATCCTTGAAAAAATCTTTGATCCGTTTTTTACCACCAAAGACGTTGGACAAGGAACGGGTTTAGGGCTCAGTATTTCTTACGGTATTATTCAGAATCATGGGGGTGAAATCCAAGTGCGCTCAGAGGTCAATGTAGGCACTGAATTTATCATTATACTGCCAGTAAAGCCTCCTACTAAGCCAGCATAAGGTCTTGATTTTAGCCCAGCCCAAGAACTTCCGATAAGCTTCATGAGAATGAAAAAGCCAAAAGACAACTCAAACAACAAAAGTATCTTCCTAGGCTTGATCCTTTTGCTTTTAGCATTTGGGCTTTTTTTATTTGAAGATCAAGACAGTCATAAGGCAGCGCCTCTCACTAACTTTAGATCGAAAGAGACTCAAGATTTAGTCAACCGTCACCTTCGCGAAACAAGTCAGGAGATCGCGCTCAAGCAACAAAAAGCGCTTCTTGAATCACAGCGTGAAATTTTAAATTCTCAAAAATCAGGGCCTCAGAAAAAATTTGATTATAATCCACAACGGCTTGAAATCTCTAAGTACGACGAAAACCCAACTTTTAATCAAGAGTTGGGTCGTGGTGTTAAAAGCTACGATTTTCCTCAAGACCCCAGCCAAATCGTGCAAAGTAAATTATTTCAAGATCAAGCCGAAGAAAAATACAGCGAGCAGTATAAAAAAGAATACATTCGTCAGTTTATAGAAAATGCCCGCCATGCGGGTTGGGATATAAAAGTCGATGCGTCCTATCGTGTGATTTCTGCCAAACCTGTCGAGCGACGTCCGGCCTATGATGTCCTGCAGGGGCAAGGCGAAGGAAGCCGCTAGGTCCAATTTCTGATATTCTTGAGCGCTCGCATGCTTGTCGCAGCCGTCTTTGTTAAAATCACATGATCAAGAAACGGAATTTCATGAAGCTTGGAAAGAGTCAGAATTTTTTTTGTGAATTCAATATCTTGGCGCGAAGGAAGTGTATTCCCACTGGGATGGTTATGGGCCAAAATAAAGCTACTGGCGTTTCTAGTGATCACAAACCTAAAAATATCGCGTGGATGAATTTGGCAATAATTCACTGTGCCTTTGGACGCTAATGTGAATTCAACGATTTTCAATTGTGAATCCAAGGCTAAGACCCAAGCCTGCTCGACGTGCCAATCGATTGATGAAGCCAAGGTCCAGTGAACTTCGCGAGCGTTAGAAATAGACATGCTTCAGGTTGCTTGCAAAAAGTCGCGCAGCGCCTGCCAATTAAGCATGCCTTCAAAAGCTCTTATTTCGGCCTGTTGGCCGGAAAGGACAATAAAATAGGACAAGTTTGGAAGCTTTTGGCCATGACTTGCTTCTGACGAAAACTGCCTTTAATCTTGTGAAACCCACGGAGGATTTAAATGAAAAGTCTCATCAAGGCTGGATTATGTTCGATTCTATTTTTAGGTTTAACAGCGTGTGGACCTAAAGCTTTTGTTAAAGGTGATTACGATGATGTCGAAAGAAAAAATTTACTGAACGACCAATGGTCTGAAACAGATATGCAAAGTGCTGTGAAGGATCTTGTTTCAAGCATGATGTCGCATCCGACAATTGATAAAGCTAAAACTCCGCCCGTCGTCATGGTGACAAATCTACAGAATAAAACCAGTGAACATATCGACACGCAAAGTGTTCTTGATATGATCCGAGTCGAATTAATGAAAAGTGGAAAGGTCACTTTTATTGACAAAGAGGCTCGTCAAGATGTCGCTGACGAATACAATTATCAAAACTCGGGAATGACATCAAAAGAAACAAAAAAAGGTCCCGGGGGCCAAACGGGTGCTGATTATATTATTAACGGACGGTTGGATTCCATCGTTCAAGAAGTTGGCAAAGATAAAACGGTTTATTACAAGCTGACTTTGAATCTGACAAATTTGAAAACAACTGTTATCAGTTGGTCTGATCACAAACAAATCAGAAAAACATTCAAGAAGAAGTCTGTTGGCTTATAATGTTTCCTAAAAAGGCTGTCTTTGTATTGATGGCCGTTCTTGCCGCCAGCCTAGCGGGATGCGCGACTTACCAAGATCAAGTGCGGGAGTCGCGAAAATTGATTTCAAATGGAAACACCGAGCAATCTTTGGCTCAATTTCAGAAATTGGCCAGCAAAGAAGATGGTGATCAGCTGGTTCATTTATTGGACTATGGTGTTGCTTTGCAAATTGCTAATAAATTTCCCGAAAGCAACGAAGTTTTACTTCGCAGCGATAAGTTGGCGGATCAATTGGATTACCAATCTATTTCAAGACTGGCAGGCTCTATGCTGACCAGCGAAGACGTCGTTCAATACAAAGGCGATACATTTGAGAAAATTTTTATTAACGCATATTTAGCTATGAACTACCTGCAGTTGGGAAAGCTTGACGACGCGCTTGTTGAATCTCGGCGTATGAATGAAAAATATTTAAAATTACGAAACGAAGAAAAGAAAAAATTTGAGCTCAATCCTTTTGCAAAATATTTGTCAGCTCTGATTTGGGAAGCCGACGGGGCGTGGGACGATGCTTACATCGCCTTCAAAGAGACTTACGAACTTTCTCCCAATATTGCCACGATCAAAGAGGACTTAATTCGATCCGCGAAGAGGTCTCGAAGAATGGATGACTATAAACAGTGGAAAGAAGCTTTTCCTGAAGTTAAAGAAAATCCAGATTGGTATGATAAAGGAAAAGGCGAGCTGATAGTCATTTATCAGCAAGGCTGGGGTCCGCGAAAAACTTATGATAAAAATTCACCAAGATTTCCCACCCTACAGCCAACCTACAATCAAACAGAAAAAGCAGAATTACAAATTGTCGGAAATGGAAATTACTTCAGTCGACCTGTTTACAATGTTGAAAGTGCGGCGATTCAAACTTTAATGGATGATCGTGCCGCCTTAGTAGGTCGTAGAATTGGCGGAATTGTTGCCAAAGAGGTGATGGCCGATCAAATTCGTCAAAAAAATGAACTGCTAGGATTGATAGCCTGGATTTTTTTTCATGCCTCGGATCGTGCGGATCTTCGCCAATGGTCACTGCTACCACAAACAATTCAGGTGATTCGAGCTCCCTTGAAGCCTGGCAAATATGAATACTCGATTAAAGGTTTCGACTTTGGCGGGCGTCCAACGAACGAAAATTTGGACGGGCAAAGTGTTGAGATCAAAGCTGGGCGGAAGGTTTTTCGCGTCTGGCGATCGTTGACCTCAGTTGACCCGGCCGCGAGAGGGAATTTAGCGCGCGTCTTTTTGGACGCGGGCATCCTGCCCTTGCCGGCTTAATACGCCCGCCAGGCGCGCCGGAGGTCCAAAAAGACGCGCGCTAAATTCCCTCTCGCGGCCTAGGAATCAAGCTCCTTTTATTGCTTTTTTTGGTGCCAGATTGGGCCCGACCTTTTTGGGTCTATCGGTGGGTGGGGTTGTTGTGGTTTAATTTTTTTACTTAACTGATTTATATGAGGAGATTTAGATGAAATTATTTTCTGTGTTGATGGTTGTTATTTCTTTTTCGGTGGCTGGAGCTAGTGAAAAAATTAAGATGTATTTTAATAATGAAGAGATCACTAAAATTATTGAGATTTATTCGAAGGCGTCTGGGCAGAAATTTATTGTTGATCCTAGTGTTCGAGGGAAAATATCGATCTTTAATCAAGAAGCAATATCGACAGAAGAGGTCTTCAATCAACTTTCTTCAGCTCTGGCCATCAATGGCTTCGGCATCAGCAAGCAAGGCGATGTGATGATCGTTAAGATGGCCCGAAATCTACAAAGAGATCTTCACGAAGTGGGCACCGAACGGCCATCCTTGAAGCCCGAGCGAATGTACACTTGGATTTATTCGTTTAAAAATGTTGCGGCCAGCACTGTTGTTCGAGATTTAAGAATTCTGGTCTCATCGAATGGTGAAATCACATCTAATGAAAACACCAATCAACTTTTATTGACCGATTGGACTTCAAACATTAATCGCGTTGCAGAGATCCTTAAAGAAATCGATAAAACGCCAGATCCAGCCATTGCAAAACTGGTTGAAGCATCAAAGAAAAATCGCGAAGCTCACACCCGCGAACAAGCCGCCAAAAAAGATGAGAAAAAAGATAAATCTGAAAACTAAAAAAAAACCCAAGCTTTGAAGGCTTGGGTTTTTTTAAATTAAACTGAGAAAAAAAGATTACTGGTTTGTGTTCAAGCTTTGGTTGCTAGAAGGAAGATTAGGAGTCTCTTCTTCTTGATTGCCACCAGGAAGAACAGTCGCTTTTTCAGCGGCTGCTTTTACGGCGTTATCAGTGCTGTAGCGAGTCGCTGCAACAACGCGGTTTTCCAAGTTTTGCTTCACATCATCTGAAGACGCTTTTTCAAGCGATTGAGCTTGAGCTTGCTTCACAACGTAATCTTCAGGGAAGGCGCCTAATTTCGCTAAGAAATTAGAGATGCTGCCGTTTCCGTTTTGAATGATTTCGCGCAATGTAAATAACGGAGCATATTGAGAAGCTTTTTTCTCTGCTTCAAAAATGATCTGAGTTAATGTCGCTGCCGTGATGTCATTTTTTGATTTGTTATCAATGACCATAACTTCTTCGTTGGTCCGAATCATCTTAGCAATGTCATCTAGAGTAACATAACAACTCTGTTGAGTGTCATAGAGCTTGCGATTCTGGTAACGCTTGATGATTTTGACTTTAGAATTCGGCTTGCTCGTCATGGTTTCGTTTTGGTTGATCAAAGTGCCTCCCATTTTGGATTTCCCCGGTTACTTCTCTGGAGAACCCTTAGCGTGAAGTGTTAACTTCAACAAGGGATACTTCAGAAAAACTCTCGTGAACCGTTCAATGGCGGCAACTTAGCCCTTGGCGCCACTCCTTGTCAAGTAGTGGCAATTTCAAGGGAAAAACGTCGTACCGAAGGTTCCCGTAACTAACTTGTGAAGTTTAAACCACACTTAGACACATCGGGTCAAACGCCAAATAAGAAAACTAGCAAATGGTCCTAAAGTTTTTCGATCGGCTCTCCGATCTATCAATATAAGAACCCACCGACCGGGGAGAAAATGTTGTGAAAAACAATAAAATTCAGATAGTTAGGACCTCTGGTCTGATCGGCATTTTGGCTTTAGGGGGCATTACAGCTGTCATGATATTTTGCCCATGGGGTCTTGATTCAAAAGAAAACGAATTGGTTCGGGCTCATCAAAAAGCCGAAGTTTTGGCTTATCAAATTGTCGAAATTTACAAAGAAGCCAAGGCGGATTCCCCAGCTGAAAATGCCCCTATTCAAAGTCGCGGACTGGCTTCAGTTCAAAGTCATGTTGAAGCCGGCGGTATTTTAAAAGAATTCAAAAACCAAGGAAGTATGGGAATAGACCCCTGGGGCCATCCTTACCAATACAAAATTATCCCCAATGGTTCAGAGACTAAATTAGTTGTCTGGTCTTTAGGCCCGAATGGAACTTTAGATAATCAAGTCTTGTTAAGCAATTCCAGCGAAGCCATATCTGGCCCGCTTCAGGGTGATGATATTCGCGTTCAACTGCCTCTTCCTGAGGCTGGTTCTAGATAGTTACAGCCTGCTTGATATTCAGGCAGGCCAGATTCTACTTTTTAGACCACAGATTCTTCAAGTATCAGAATGAAATGGCCGAAAAGCTTAAGAGATAAAGGAGATTTAATGTCTGCCTCTTTCAAGCTTCTAATAGCGGTTCCCATTGCAACTATGATCTCCGCTTGTGCCTCAAGTCCCAAAGAAACCGAATCCATCTCTGGAAACGGTCTGTACTTTGAATCTTCATTCAATGATCACAACCGTGCGCCCGCATCCTTAACTCCGCCCTCGGCCAGTGAGCAAACATCGACCATTGATCCTCTCTACATGAGGACTCAAGCCGATTACCATTATTCTGTCGGTGAGGCTCTTTCAATGGAAGGCCAAAGACAAAAAGCGATCGAAGCTTTCAAAATGACTCTGCTTTACGATGCCGAATCAAGTGCAGTTCGATTAAGGCTAGCGGCAGAATACCTTAAAGCGGGAATGGTGACCGAGGCCGTTGAACAAGCTAATGAAGTTGCGAAAAAAGATGACAAAAATATCGAAGCCCATATGTTGTTGGGCGGTCTTTATTCGACCATGAAGCTTTATCCTAAAGCGACGGAACAATATGAAACTGTTTTAAAATTAGATCCAAGCAATAATGAAGCCCCGCTTTATCTGGGGGCCGTTTATTCTGAGCAAAAATTATATGATAAAGCTATTCGTTACTTTGAAAGTTTAGCCAAAAAGCCAGATTATCCTAATGTTCACTTGATCTACTATTATATGGGACGAGTGCGCTTGGATCAGCCAGAAGTAAAATATCAAAAGGCCGCCGAGCAGGCTTTTAAAAAATCTTTGGAAGCAAAGCCAGGATTTGCTGATGCGGTCATTGCATTAAGTGCCCTGTACAGCCGAGAGAAAAAAGAAAAAGAATCGACAGAGTTACTTGTTCGGTTTCAAAAAAATCAAGGACCCAACACCCGCGTGGCGGAAATCTTATCTCAGTTTTATATGGAAGCTGGAAAATATGATGAAGCCTACGAGCAGCTTGAGTATTTAGAAGGCGCTGATGACGCCTTGAATGTAAAATTAAAAATGGCTCTCATCTTGATTGAAAAAAAGGTCTACGATAAAGCCACCACGAAATTAGAAGAAATTTTAAAAGAAGCCCCTGAGTCCGATAAAATTAGGTTTTACTTGGGTGCTGTTTACGAAGAGACCAAGTTCGAAGAAAAAGCCATCGTTCAGTACAGAAAAATACCCAGTGGGAGTCGTTTCTATTCGGATGCGGTGACACACGCTGCGTTTCTTTTGAAAAACCGTAACAAAATTGATGAAGGAATTAAGATTTTAGAAAAAGCGATTGCCGATAAAAAAGGTCAGCCGCAAGTGTATTCGATGTATGCTTCGCTATTAGAAGAACGTGGCGAGCTGACAAAAGCCTTATCGGTGATGCAAAATGCGGTAAAAACTTTTCCAGAAGAAGCGCAAGTGCACTTTTATTACGGCACTCTTCAAGATAAAACCGGCGAAAAAGATGACGTTGTGGCGACGATGCAGAAAGTTCTGGAGCTGAACCCGAATCATATTCAAGGCCTTAATTACTTAGCTTACACATGGGCTGAAAAAGGCGAAAATATGGATCAGGCCGAGGCCCTTGCTCGACGAGCTTTGAAGCTTGAACCTAAAGACGGCTATGTCATGGACACGCTCGGTTGGATTCTTTTCAAAGAAGGTCAGCTGGATGAGTCGATTAAAATTCTAGAAGGAGCTTATAAATCTCAGCCAGCTGTCGGAATTATTGCCGAGCACCTGGGAGATGTTTATTACAAAAAAACTCTGACGGACCGGGCTTTGAAAATGTACAATAAGGCTTTGAATTTGGAAACAGATCCAAAGCGCATCGAGGAACTTCGTCAAAAAATCACCAGCATGGATCGTCAGCAATTGCCTGAACGGATCCCTGCAAATGTTAAAGAAAAGACTGGCCCTCAGTAAGCTCAGTCGGTAAATTCTAAGGATGCAGGTGATTCAGAGTACACCTTTTCCTAATTTCCTAGAGTCCCCCGAGGACTCTTTTTCATTAAAGGCCTTCGACGCTGAACAAGCTGAGTCTTTATGGGCACTGATTATTTCGGATCGACATTCTCCCGAGCGAAAACATTCTTGGCCAGGCGCTAGCGATCTTTTGTCGCTCAGAGATTATTTAAAAGCCTGTGACATCGAAAATCCATTGGCAGATGAAATTGGTTACTGTCTTTTTTTTAAAAATCAAATAATAGGATCTTTCCACATCCACTCTGTCTCCTGGAAAAATCGAAGACTTGAAGTTGGATACTGGATTCATTTTGAATTTGAAGGTCAGGGTCTGATTTCAAAGGCATTAAAAATGATTGAAAATCAATTGCAAAGCATGGGGTTTCACCGAATTGAAATCAGATGCGACCCCGCGAACCAAAAATCTTGCGGCGTTGCTGAAAGTAATGATTATTGTCTGGAAGGCACACTTCAAGATCACGAAATAGTTCTGGGCCAATTCAAAAACACAGCCCTCTACGCAAAAATTTTTCCTGAACAGACATAACTTTTCTGACGATTTTCTAAGTCCACAAAATCTGCCATTCACGGTTGGAAAGCCCACGAAGTCGGTCCTTGCGATAGGGTATGATCCCCTTGAATAGAGACTTGCTCGATTTTAACAAAAAACTGGGTCGCGTATTTGCGTAAAATAAAGTGAATCAAGGCAAAGCGTTTGTAGGTTC
>JAYWEU010000198.1:0-28630 GCA_043779385.1 Pseudobdellovibrionaceae bacterium | reverse complement strand
CGGCAGCAAGAAGAAATTGGAAACCATTAAGTTTGGCCCCTCGGAAACGATTCAGCGCGAGCTCTTACAGGCCGATGAGACGAAGCGAACTTATGAAGAGGAAAAAAGAAAAAGCGAGACTTTGCAAGCTCGTCGAGCGCGCGAGAACTTTACAAAAGGTTTTCGGGATTATATGCAAGGTCAGTACTCCCGAGCCAAAGAAACTTTTCAGGTGGTCTTGACCTTAGATCCGAATCATATCGAAGGTCGCAGGTATTTAACCCTCTCAAAACTAAAATTTGACCAACAAGTAAAAAACTATATGCAGCAAGGGCGAATTAATTTTGAAAACAAAAACTACCGTTTGTGCAAATCCCATTTTTTAAATGCGATGACAATGCTGAATCAACAAACGAATGACCCGACTTTCCAAGAAGCCAAAAAGCTTTATGAACTTTGCGATCTGGCTCAAGGGAGTCATTAATGCCACAGTTGAAGGTGCGCCTGCGCGGCGAAGAAATTTTAAACCTTAAGTTGCTTGAGGGAAAAACATATTTGGCGGGTCGCAAAGAAGATTGTGATATCCAGATGCAAGCCGACACGGGAATTTCCCGTGAGCATTTTAAAATTTCTTTCGAAAACAACAGCTGGACCCTGGCGGTCATTTCAAAATTTGGATTTGTCGTTCGCTCGGGTGAAAAGCTTCAAACGCTGATCCTTGATCGACCTATTTTATTTTCTGTCGCTCCTTACGAGTTCGAATTTGATATGAATGAGCAGAAGGTCGTGCAAAAGAATGAATTGGCAATCAGGGACCAGTCTTCAGAAGCTAATAGCGTATCAACAATGAATACGGATCAGTTTGATGATGAAAGAACTCATATCGGGCAGGCACAGCTTTTACCTATTTTAAAAATGCTGGATCCAAGTGGAAATCATATTGGCAATGTGCGGTTGGATCATGAAGAATTTTTTTTAGCGGGCCGTGAGGCCACTTGTCAAATTTATATTCAAGATCAAAGGGCATCACGACGGCAATTTGAAATTCATCGTCATGGCAGTGAATTAACAATTGTCGATCCTGGCAGCGTCAATGGCACCCATTTAAATGGTCAACTTTTAATCGCAAACACCCCCGTTCTTCTAAAAAGTGGAGACGTTATTGAGGTTCTAGGTCATACGATGGTCTTTGAATTGCATGATCCGAATTTTCAGCAAATTATTGATCAAGTGAAAAGTCTAAGTGTGATCAGTGAACCACAGTGGCTCACTCAGGGCCCCTTGGAACATCCCGTGCCGCAAAATTATGAACCTATGGTTTATTCATCAGCGGCCGCGCAGCAAAAATTTGACGTTCGTAAATTTAACTTAAGAGACTTTGATTACGAGAAGCATAAAGTCAGGATTATTCTTGGAGCGGTTGCTTTTTTAGTTGTCATGATGATGTTGCTATCGTCAGGAGGACCCAGCAAAGAGGAAGCTTCGAAAGCGGCCGCAATTAAAGCGAACGACCCTTTGGCGAAGTTATCTGCAGATCAGAAGACAATGGTGAAGCACCATTATCAATTGGCCGAAAATTACTTAGCTCAGCAGAAATGGTTCTTAGCTAAAGGCGAACTAGATAAGGTCAAAGAAATTTTGCCAGAAACTTATCGTCAGTACGAACGCACGAAAGATTTGGAAAATAATGCTGAACAAGGCCTTCTTAATGAACAAGAAATTGAAAAGCTGGAGGCTCAGCAGCTGCAACAAAAAGTTCAGCAAGAGAAAATAACGGCGCAAGTCGCCGAATGTCGTAAACTGATTAATCCGAATGTCGGCAAAGAACAGATTGAACTGTGCTTGCAGCCAGCATTACAGCTAAACCCAGAAGATCCACAAATTAAACAGCTAAAAAGCATGGTTGATCAAATTGTGACTGAGCGTTTAATGTCGACGGAAAAGAAAAAAGAAGCTGATCACCAGGCCGCGCAATTAAGAATGCTTTTTCAAAAAGCTGAGCGGGAAGAAAAATCCGAAGACTATCTTTCTGCAATGGCAACCTATCAGGCTGTTGTAAAATCATCATTGCCTGATCGTGAAAATTTAAAAATCAGATCTCAAAAGCAGATTAATACCATCAAGGGGCAGATGTCTTCGAAAACTCTTAGGTACATCGCTGAAGCTGATGTGAATGTGCAAAATCAGCATTATAAAGAAGCCATTTTGACATTGCGAAAAGCGAAAAAAATAGATCCTAATAATCAGGATTTGGACGATAAAATAGAAACTTATGTTCGCGAGCTTAAAAAGCAAACATTGGTGATCTTCCAAGAAGGAATTTTAGAAGAAGGCTTTGGAAATATCGAAGGCAGCGAGGGAAAGCCCGGAGCAAAGGACAAGTGGAAAAAAGTTTTAGAATTGGACGTTCCAGATGGTGAATATTATCAAAAAGCAAGGCAACGTCTAAAAAAATATGGAGTGATGTAACTTGGCGTTGATGCATCGATCTTATGGTGGGAAAATATTTAGACCGAAGCCGGTCATTCACGAAGATGAAAGGCTGTTGGTGTTGGCCTCTTGTTGGGGTCCTGGGGATCAAGCGCAAAATCTGGTTGATGATGTTGTGAAATATGTGACGGCTGCCATGGGTGACGTTGAAGTGACCTCCCATTTCGAGTATCTGACTTGTCTTTCCGATCAAGCTAATTATTTAAGAATTGCCACCTTATTAGCCAATGAAAATATTTTTCGTGGTGAAAATAAAAATGAATTTGTTTCTGGCTATGAATTAACTGTAGTTTTAAAGCAAAAAAACCAATTATCTTGGGCTCAAGTCGGCGGTCCACATATTTTAATTCGTCGGAATGGTCAAACGTTAATGCCCTTGACGGTTCACCTGGATGTTTCGGCGGAAGTTTCAGCCTCAAATTTATTAGCCCCCTTGCCGCACTGGCTTTTGGGTCTTGATTCGACCTGCCAGATTCAATGCGGAGATGTTCGCTATCAACCCCAAGATCAATTAGTGCTGGCAGGATCGACATATCTTTCAAAATCAATTTTTACAGAAAGTCCTTCGAGGTCTCTGAGTTTAGAAAAAATCACACAGTGGATGATTCAAGAAAATCCAGAAAGTGCATTTTGGTTGGGACTTTGGCCTTTGATCGACTGAAAAAAAATCGATTAGAAAGCCTCTTCTTCCCTTGGCAATGACCGTAAGATCGACATTTTTAAGGTTTGATTTTCCGGACGACTTAAAAATAAGTCCGTGTAGGTTGGGGATAAGATTAAATCCGGTCTAACATCCCAAATTTCACATAAGGCCATATTTGTTTTTAATATTTTTCTGTCAACTAAAGAATTTTGATAGGCTTTTGTAAAATGAGTTTTTAAAATTTCTTTAGAGACATCCTTATTGTCGGCCCTCATCCAGGATATTAATTCGCGAAATAGATTTTCAGGGCAACTTTTCATATTTGAAGGATCTAAAATGGGGGTCGTTTGTAAGGACCAACAGGGGTCTTTGGTTTTTGCATCTGGGTCCAGGCGCATTTTTAGGGCCAGGGACAAAGTAGAATTTTTAGATTTTTCTGACACTGTTTTTAATAAATTCCAATCCTTTGTTTCAAGAGCGATGGTTAAAAGCCAATTTTGCAGCTCTTCATCGTTCGTATTTCTTTGGTAGGCCCTCAGCAATGATTTTTTTAAATTTTCAACTTGCATGGGGTCAATCCAGGTCAGGTAAGGAATAGAAAATTTATCGCGGTCAATTTTTTCAGAAAGTTGAAAGGGCTCATAGCCAAGCGTCAGAAGGATTTCAGCAGTCTTTTGAATTTTTTCTTTATCCATCACACTTAAGGGAAGTGGGTTGACCTCCATTCGATCAGTCAAAAGGTTAAAATATTTTGGTTTCTGATCAAACACGACATAATCTTGATGACTGACAACGGCCGCGCGCAGTCCGCCCCGTTTATGCCAAGAAGCCCAACCGGACTCCATCAGTATCGGACGATCGATGGGAGGCAGAGCCTCAATTTTGTACAATGATCGCAAAAGCGAATAAGTCGGAAAGTTTCCATTAGAAACTGGTGTTGTCCCACCAATCAGTTCAAATAAAGTTGCGCCCACATCAACCAACGAAACATTTCGATCGATGGTCCAATGTAAATTGCTATCTCGGATTTTTTGTGGCGGTTTAATAAACAATGGAATGTGCGTATTTTCGACATGCACATTCATCGGTGCAAGCTCTTCATTGCGCGGATTAATGATGCGACCATTAAGGCCGGCAAAAACAAAAAGAGTTTCCCGCCACTGATCTTTGCGTTTTAAAATCTTAATCAAACGTAAAAGTTGTGCGTCTAATTCTTCCAGCTGACTTTCAGAGGTACGACTACGGGTTTCTCCTGCGATGGAGACGGTAGTGGTTTCAATAAAGTTAAGATCTGGAACATAAAAATAGGCAATAAAGGAATCACCCTTTACTTCCTGATTAAGCCAGGTTTCAAAGGAATCAATATTTTTTTTAAAGGGTTTAAAAATTCGATCTAAGTTAGGAACAAAGCCATCATCAAAGACTTCAAACCCTTGATTAAGTCCGGTCTTGCGAAAAATTGGCGCCCCTCCAGAAAAAAAACCAGTTCGATATTTTTTTTCTAAGGCAAGCTCGGCCACGGTGTTAAAATTAGAAGGCAATCCAGGAGACCCGTTATGGTGCAGACCATGTTGAAAGGGATAAACTCCGGTCAGCAAGCTTGTCATGGCCGGAACACTGAGGGGCGAAGGTGAATAAGCGTGGGTGAATCGCAAGGAGTCTTCGCACAACACAGCAAGCCCACTTCGCGAGGATGGTTTTTGAGCGCAACTAAGATCCCCGACCGACAATGAATCCACCGCAATAATGACAATCGAAGTCGAGGATTTATTCTGGCAAGAGGTCTGGGTGAGAAAAAACAAACAGAGCCCTAGCATCAGCCCAAGGGAAGACGTGATCGAGCTTTTCGTGGTGGGGATACCTTGACCTGAGTTCACGGATTTAGAGATAATGACGTCGATCGATGTTTCAGTCAAAGAAAAGAGGATAACATGTTGAGCGAAAAGGTGTTTGCGATAGCCAATGTTTTGGATCAGGCCGTTTTACTTTTGCTGGTCATATTAAGCGTGGTGAGCGTCGGCATGATTTTAGAAAGATTTTTTGTTTTAAGAAAAATAAATGCCGCTTCAAAGCGTGTTCGAGCCCGCATCAGAATGGCTTTGCAGGCCAACAGCGTCGATGACATTGAAGAGATCGCAAAAGATCCTGAATCCTTAGAGGGCCGCGCCGCAAGCTATGCCCTTCGCCATATGAAAACGTCGGGCAGCCGAGGTTTAGAAGAAATTTTTAATACATTTTCTTTAAGTGAAAGACCGGATCTAGAAAAGCGCTTAGGATTTCTAGCCACGGTCGGATCGAATGCTCCTTATATTGGTTTATTCGGAACTGTCTTAGGGATTATGAAAGCCTTCCAAGATCTAGCAAAATCAACAGATGCTGGTCAACAGACGGTGATGGCGGGAATTTCTTTATCACTGGTGGCGACGGCGGCGGGTCTTTTTGTCGCAATTCCAGCTGTGATTTTTTACAATTATTATAGCAAACAAGTTCGCGGTGTGTTGCAAAGCTTAGATAGCGTTAAAGAACTTTGTCTGGCCTACGCTAAGAAAAAAGGACAATAAGATGGCTTCAAAATACAGCTCCGATGATCACGATGTGATCGCGGATATCAACGTCGTTCCTTTGGTTGATATTATTTTAGTGGTGCTGATTATTTTTATGGTCACAGCCCCTATGTTTATAAGACCCAGTATCAATGTGAATTTGCCGAAAGCGGCCAGTGGTGATCAAACAACGCCAAGCAAGTTAAGTATTACGCTGACCGCTGATGGAAAAATCAATCTCAACGGGACTTTTGTCGATGAAAAAACAGTTCAAACCAAAGCCGCTGAAGAGGTCGCGCGCAATCCCGATGTCCAGGCGATTATTTCAGCCGATAAAGATACGCCGCATGGCCAAGTCATCGGAGTCTTAGATGCCGTGAAAACAGTGGGAGTTAAAAAGTTTGCGATCAGCATTGAAAAAAAATAAACTGATTCTTAATTTGGGACGGCTCTTGTCCTAAAGTCCTGCCAAAATTTTGCCGATCTTAACTCTGATGAGAGTTCGATCAGCCGAAACCAAATTTTTAATAGTGTCCTTTATTGCAGTGATTCTATTAGGAATCAAAACAGTCGCGTCCATCGTTGAAGATCCTCAGGTCGATTCAATAACCTTCAATCGCCGGGAGCCTTCATCTGTGACAAAAAGTGAGCGTGAGATCGACCTTGAAAAAAATCTGCCCGCAAGCCCTGTGACCGCAAGTTTTCATTTCAATTGCCTTAAAAATTTGCAAAAAGAAGTGACCGTTAAAGGGTCTTATTTGCAGATTCGCGGCAAAGATTGCACAAAAGCAGGGCAAGGCGATCAGTTCTCGATCGTTAATAAAAGCAACGGCTACACCGCCGCTGTCTTTAAGACGGGCCGCGACGAATTCCAAACTGACCTGATCCAGTTGATTGATGGACAAAATCAGATTTTGATTCAATTTCAAAATTCCAGCGGCAAAAAATTCCAACATGAGGTTGTCGTTAAGTCCTCCCATATATAGAGAATAACTAATTTTTTTGCAATTAACGTAAGGCACAAAGCAGGCCTGTTTTCAATTGCGTTAGATGCTCGACTCCCTTATCTTGGGCCCTGTTGATGGTGCAGAACGTGTTGAGCAATCTACAGTTAAAAAGGCGCTCCGATCTTCATTTGGCTCGAAAATTCTGGCATATTTCCGGAGTTTTTATGATGTTTGCCTTTTGGAGTCTTGCTCCATCTTGGGCTTCCTACCTTGTTTTAGGAGCCTCGTGGTTTTTATTTGTGCCGATCGATATCCTTCGCCAAAAATTTCCCCAGCTCAATGATTTTATGGTGCACGCTTTTAGGCCTATCATGCGAGACGGCGAAATTCAAAAACTGGCCGGAACCACCTATTTACTCACCGGCGTTTTATTTGTTTCGGTTCTGTTTCCGCGACCTATTGTTTCCATGACGTTGTTGTTTTTGGCCTTTGCAGATCCCATCGCAAGTTTCATTGGTATTAAATACGGTAAAGACAAAATCTTTGGCCACAAATCCTTACAGGGATTTATGGCTGCCTATTTTGTTTGCTTTGGATGCGCTTTGATTTTTATGCTTCTTCATAACTATGCCCCTGATCGCAGTTTAGTTTTTTGTATTCTGGCAGGATTGGTCGGAGCTTTAGCTGAATTGATTCCTGTTTTTAATTTGGATGATAATTTAACGTTGCCGGTTCTAAGTTCGTTAGGTCTTTTTATTCTTTTTTATCTTTTTGGCTTTCTTTAAGGAGAGCTTCACCATGGACCCTATTGTTCCTGATCTCAATGCTGAACCCCGTGAACGAAAAATGGGAATGTATATTTATATCCTGCCCAATCTGATGACGACGGCGAATTTATTTTGCGGATTTTATGCCGTGATTTTAGCAATCAAAGGTCAAATGGCCTACGCCGCTTGGACCATTGTGGCCGCCGCCGTTTTTGATCTTTTGGATGGACGCTTGGCGCGCTTGACTCGAGCAACCAGTAAATTTGGCGCCGAGTACGATTCATTGTGTGATCTTGTTAGCTTTGGTGTTGCACCGGCGATGATCTTGTATCTGTGGGGTTTGCAACCCTTTGGAAGAATTGGCTGGTTGGCTTGCTTTCTGTACTGCGCTTGTGGCGCTTTACGGCTGGCGCGCTTTAATGTGCAAGCCAATATTGTTGAAAAAAATTATTTTCAAGGATTGCCGATTCCGATGGCGGCGGGGATTGTCGCTTCGGCGGTCTTGGCGTTTCAGGATTTAGAATGGGATCCCGTTGGAAATCCGGGCCTGCTAGGGATGACAATTTTGCTTGCGATTGTGATGGTCAGCACTTTTCGCTATCGCAGCTTTAAAGATTTGGATTTAAAAGAACGGATGCCGTTCCGGTATTTAGTTTTAGGGTTATCTGCCATCGTCGTGATCGTTCTACGTCCTGAAGTGATGCTGTTTTTGGTATTTTTAGGATATGCGGTTTTGGGAGCTGTCTTCGGAATGTTTCGATTAGGAAAAAACGTTAAAAAGATTCGCCATAGTGTTTATTCTCCGCCCCGACAAATGCAAGAGCATGATTTGATCGAGGAAGAGGAAGAAAATGAGCCAAAAATTCCCGATGGCAAATAGCTCCCAAAAAACATTAAAAATTGGTTTGGTCGGGGCCACAGGAATGGTCGGGCAAACCTTCGTCAATATCCTGAATGAAGAGCCCTTTTTTATTTCCGAGCTCAGGGCTTTTGCCAGCGATGCGTCGAAGGGAAAAAAAATTTCCTGCCAGGGTCGCGACTGGGATGTCCTGGCGTTAAAACCCCGCTGCTTTGAAGGTCTGGATTTAGTTTTCTTTTCTTCCGGCGATGATATTTCCAAAGAGTGGGCGCCGCAGGCTGTGCAGCAAGGCGCTTTTGTAGTGGATAACTCGGCGGCTTTTCGAATGGATTTTGAAGTTCCTTTGATCGTGCCTGAAGTGAACGGGACTTTTTTAAAGCCCGGATTAAAACCGCAAATTATCGCAAATCCGAATTGTTCCACCATTCAGTTAGTGGTCGCCTTAAAACCGTTAGCGGACCAATATGGTTTGCAAGAAGTTCGAGTCAGCTCCTATCAAGCGGTCAGCGGTGCTGGAGCCCCAGGATATGACGAATTGATCGAGCAGACTAAAAATTATTCAGACCCGTCGCCGCAAGCAAAAGCGTTTCCACATCCGATTTTATTCAATGCGATTCCTCAGATTGGCTCTTTCAATGACGATGGATTTTGCAGTGAAGAAGTTAAAATTATGTCGGAAACAAAAAAAATACTCAGTCTTCCTGAATTAAAAATTTCTGCCTTTACTGTCAGAATTCCCGCTTTAAATTCGCACAGCGAAGCGGTGTGGGTGACTTTAAAGAAAAATATCAGCCGCGAAGAAATTCTTCAGACTTTAAAAAAGGGTGAAGGCCTTGTCGTGCAAGACCAGCCTTCGAAAAGCGATTACCCAACTCCACGAGCGGTATCTGGTAAGGATCCCGTATTTGTCGGTCGAATTCACCGCGATCCACAAGATCCACATTTGTGGTTGATGTGGGTTGTTTCAGATAACATCCGAAAAGGCGCTGCCCTGAACGGCGTGCAAATTGCTCAAAAGTTATTTTAGGCCCGGTCTAAGGTCCTGAATTGCCAGAATCAAAACCAGATCGATTTTTGACTCTAGACCTTGTTCGTGGTCTGCTAAACAAATGATCAAGATGATAATTTTCGGCCTAGGACTGGCCGTCGTTTCTAGTTTTGGAATTCAAGCTCAAGCCACGACCATCACCGGGATTTCAGGCGCGTCGAGTTCCTCTATCGGTGTAGCCCCTGCAGCCACTCGAATTTACGGGGGAGTCGTTAGGCATTACAATACCTGCAGCCCGATGGATACGGTTAACACCTGCAATTCTTGTGATGGTATTTGCGCCGGCGGCGAGAAAATGTGCGCCTGTAATCAAACAGCAATTTATCCAACCTTAAAATTGTCTTTAGCTTTTTCTAGCACAGTGGACCTAGGCGGCCGGGTTCTTCTTTATCAAATAGGATCAGATCCGCCGACGACTTTTTCGGGGCTTTTGCCTGCGGGAACACAAAGCTTTAATTTGTCGCAACCTTGGAGCTTTTGGTGTGGTAAAACAACCACGTTGCTAAGCAGCTGCGATGGCGGGGCCGCCAGCACCATCGACGGAGGTTCCCTGAATGTCACTGTCGGCCCTTCAACGGTAGGAACAGCTGTTTTTGATGAGGCCCAGAAGGTCTCTCTTGAGATCAGGATTGGGGTTGTTGATCGCACCCCGACTCTCCCTGCTGTATCAACTTATGCAGAATGCCCAAATGTCGCAGGAGCCGCTGGCTCGGGAATTTGCTACTATACAATTGATCGGGGAGACCAAAAAGTTTTCGTTAATATTGGGAAAGACCAAAGGGCCAGTGATTTTCCAACCGCGTCGAGTGCGGTGCCAGACATTCAGTACACCTCTTTACTTTTTTTCTATAAAGAAACTTCAGATCCAACCATCATTAAAAATAGCGACAATGCCGCCGACTTAGGAATTTCGGTTTCTGGTTCGGACTTTACTCTCCAAGATCGAATCACAGGTCTTTCCAACGACACAAAATATTGCTTCATTTTGGGCAGTTCCGATCAAACGGGCAATGTGCATCCCTTTCAGAATCCACCCGCCTCGATAAGTCCCCGAGCCAAAGAAATTTGTGCAACACCTTCGGCCGTTCAAGGATTGCTGGATGATAAAAAATGTTTTATTGCGACAGCAGCGTTTGGATCTCAGATGGATCCCCATGTCGATTTACTGCGACAATTTCGAGCCCGTTTTTTAATGCCCACGGCTTGGGGGACAAAGTTTGTTAAATTTTATTACGAGCACTCGTCAATGTGGGCGCAAAAAATTCGACACAGTGAAGTTTCTAGAACGGTCGTGCGAGGATTCTTGTGGCCTGTCGTTGGATTTGCAGCCTTAAGTTTAGAATTAGGCCTACCGGCAGCCATGGGAATTATTTTTTCGATTCTTACAATTTTAAGTGTGTTGATTTTTTGGCGCAAAAAAAAAGTGTTCACTGTTTTAGCGAAGTTTAGTTTTTTTCTTTTCATCATTTTAGTTTCAAGCAGTTTATTTTTTTCTTCGATCGCTCAGGCTCAGGCTCAGACTCAGGCTCAGACTCAGACTCAGACTCAAGCCGCGCCAAAGCCAGTCAGTGCACCGACCGTCGATGATGACTTAGAAGAGGGCGGCACTATGACGCCGCCTCCAAGCCCAGCCCCCTATGTTGATTCAGGGGCTGATGAATTCAGCGAAGAGCTGAACAGCTCGACGCCACTTTCACCGCCACCCCCTGAAAAAGCAGCCGAGCCAGCCGTGATCGCAGCTCCGCTGCAGCAAGCGATGGCCGCTTCGGCGCGCTACAAAGTTCCAAAGACGCCGCAAACCCAAGAGGGCCGCGAGCTGGGGCACGAAAAGATTTCTCATCCAATGTCAGAAAAAGGACTTCTTACGATTGAAAAAGATGGCAGTTATTATTACGAGCCCGTGAAATTTGAAGTTAAAAATGAATCAATTAGTTTTCGCGCCGGGGGCATTCTGCCGCCGCCCAATATTGTCGGACCCGATGGCAGCACAAATTACAAGGCGATGTACGGTGGAAATCCGATTCAGGTCAATGTTGATTACGAATGGTACCCCTTCGTTCATTGGGGAAAATTAGGATTGCAAGGGGGGGGCGGATTTTTTACGTCTACGGGCAATGGACGATTTACCTATTCATCAGCAAATACATCCGCCAACTGTGATAGCAAGGTGGAAGATTGCACCGCTCACGAAAAATATACTTTTTATGGAGTGCCCGTTTCGTTGGGTTTGATTTATCGCCTGCAAGTAACAGATCGTCCGTACTTTGCGCCATATATTGTCGGCGGAGGTTCTTACTACCTTTTGGCTGAAAAGCGTGATGATGGGAAACCGTTTAAGGCTGTAGGCTCCGGAGCCGGTTACGGTGGCGGCGGAATTATGTTTAATATTTCTGCCTTTGACCGCACAACAGCTTTCACTTTGGAAAGTGAATATGGGCTGCACAATGTTTGGGTTAATTTGGACTATCGCTATGTGGCTTCATTAAGCAAAGTTTTAGATGTCAGTGCATCGCTGATTGCTGTCGGTTTGGTGATGGATTACTGATCGGCAGGAGCTAGTAAGATCGATCGATCCGAAAAATTAAAACTAAGGCAGCGCCCAACAAAACTGAACTTTACAGAATCGCTGGGCACGTCAGCGACACAATAAAACGCTTCGTTATCACTGTGAATAATTTCCTGGCTGGAATCTCCGGATTGAATTTCAAATTCCCCAGTGCCCAACTGAATGGGAACTTTGACTCGCGCTGTTTTTGTCTGGTGGTGCCAGCTGCAATTATTTTCCACCACCATAAAATGTTCCTCAAAAGAGATATATTGATCGACGGTCGCGCCGTTATTGAAAGTGTAGTTTAATTTCCAAGTTCGGCCAGGCAAAGAATGATCTGACAAAGCGGTTCCCTGACAGGCGGATCGATCCGTGATGTCACGGGTCCCTAAAGATCCACCGTCCTGCTCGGCAGGATGTCCTGCACGCGGGGTTGCATCAAGAAAATCTTCGCTCGAGGGGCTGGCCTTTTTCGAACAGGCCCAGAAACAAGTGCACAATGTTAGAATTAAAAGTCTTTTCATTGTGCGCCTCGGACCCAGTTTTAGTTCAGCCGCAGAGATTTTGCAAAAATCCTTTTTAAGAATGACATTTTTGCAATGAACCCAGACTGAAATTTTGACTTGAAGTCCCAGGACTGTCACTTCGAAACAGTTAGGCTACTTTTTGAAAGACTATTTTTGCTTGGATCCCCAAAGAGGCAATAACTCGTAACATCAGATCTGTTGATATTTCTTTAGTATTTCTATTCAACAAAGCTGTGATTCGAGTTCTTGAGGCCCCAGCTAATTTTGCCACCTGAGCATGAGTTAATCCTTTGTGCTCAACAACAGATATAATTTTATCGTTAAGATCACTACGAATTTTCATCTCTAGTCCATCATTAACTGAAAGGCCTAAAAACTCTGCTAACTCAGAGGCATTCTTAGTCACAATCGTCTTAATCTTTTTCATCCAGCATCTCCTTTAAACGCTTTTGGCCTAACCAAATTTCACCTTGCGGCGTTTTTTGAGTTTTCTTTTGAAAAACATGAAAAATCAATACTGCGTCTTTTAGTCTAGCAAAATAAAACACTCTATAAATTCCTGCTTTGTCCTTAACTCGCAACTCCTCAACGCCAATAGCTACGGATGCCATTGATTTTGATAAAGGCATATTGAGTTTGGCGCCTTTTTGAAGATCAAGTATTGCTTTACCCAACTCTCTTTTTACTTCATCAGGAAACTGTCTCAAAATAGCTTTAACTTTTGGATGAAATCGCGCTGCCTTCATTGTTGGAGATAAGTCGTCTTAAATAAAAAAGGATCAATTTTAGATTGAGCCTTTTTTATTTCTGGTGTTCATCATGAGCATGACAAGAATTCGATTTACAGTTTCATACGACGGGACGGATTACTGCGGCTGGCAGCGGCAGTACCATGGGCCTCTAAAAAGTGTGCAGCATGTTTTGCAAGATGCGATTGAAACCTTACTCCAGGAAAAAATCACTTTGTTTGCCTCTGGCCGAACCGATGCAGGCGTTCATGCAAGGGCTCAGGTCTGTCACTTCGATACAATCCGGCCCGAGTCTGCGTTTGCAAAGTGGGACTTTCCTTGGGCCTTAAAAGCCTTACTACCGCCTTCGATCAGTGTGAAAAAAGCTTGGATTGCGCCGCCAGATTTTCATGCAACGATCTCTGCCAGCCACAAAATTTATCGATACTATGTGTTTAATAGCTTTCGCCGCAGTCCTTTTTTGCATCGCTATGCGGATTGGGTCCGAAAGCCTATGAACTTGGAACATTTGAACGCCAGTTCGCAATTTCTTCTGGGAAAACATGACTTTAAGAGCTTTCAGACAAAAGGAACCATTGTTGTTTCAACGGTCAGAACGATCTATCAGGCCAAGTGGGATCAGCCCAGCCCGCACATGTTTCGGTTCACCATCGATGGCCAAGGGTTTTTAAAACAAATGGTCCGAAACATTGTGGGGACTCAGTTAGCGCTGGAGCGAGAAGGGGCGGATCCTGGCCAAATTCAAAACATTATCAAGGCCTTAGATCGCAAGGTGGCCGGGCCGTCGGCGCCGCCGCAGGGTTTGTTTCTTTGGCAAGTTTATTACCCCAAGGAACTTGACAATAGGTGCCGCGAACTTTAAAACCATTCTTCGATTCAAAAACGGAGTCATAATGAAGACTTGGAATGCAAAACAAGAAGAAGTTGAACGTCAATGGTGGGTTGTTGATGCCGCCGACCAAAAAGTAGGTCGTGTTGCCACTCATATCTCCAATTTATTACGTGGAAAAAACAAACCCATTTTTACACCTCATGTTGATACTGGCGACTTCGTTGTTGTGATCAATACGGACAAAATGGTTCTGACTGGAAACAAAGAAAATACTAAAAAGTATTTTAGCCATTCTCGGTTCTTTGGTTCTTTGAAAGAGAAAACGGCGGCTCAAATGAAAGAAGAAGATTCAACTTTCATTATTCACGAAGCAGTTCGTGGAATGCTTCCGCCAAATAAAATGGCTCGACACTTAATTTTAAAACTGAAAGCTTTTACAGGCGCCGAGCACACACATGCTGCTCAGAAGCCTCAAGCCTACAACATTAATAAGTAAGAAAAGGTTTAAAGATGGCAGCTGCTGAAAAAATGTTTTATGCGACAGGAAGACGAAAAACGAGTGCCGCCCGCGTATTTTTAAAAGCGGGAAAAGGCCTGATCACGATCAACGGAAAGAAAGCCAACGATTATCTTCGTCGCCTTCAATCTCAGATGGTCATTCAACAACCTTTCGATTTATTGAACCAAGTTGATAAATACGATGCTTCGATCACCGTCACTGGTGGTGGTGAGTCCGGCCAAGCAGGAGCGATCCGTTTAGGAATCACTCGTTGTTTGATCGCCATGGACGCCGCCCTTAAGGGTGAGCTGAAAAAAGCAGGATTTGTGACTCGTGACCCAAGAATGGTCGAGAGAAAGAAATACGGAAGAGCAGGAGCTCGTCGTCGTTTCCAATACTCAAAACGATAATTGGTTGGATCCTGCTGGGATCCTTTCAACTTCGAACGAAAAAGGAACCTTGCGGTTCCTTTTTTTTTGCCCTCGGACTGTTCGTCAAGAATTCAGAAACAGCCCCGCTTAAGGATACTTATTTCAACTCGCGCGTCGAACAAGCGCAGTTTTCAAAAAAAACCCTCCTCTCCTTGCGGCCCTTTGAATTCCTACGGAATTCAAAGGGCAACAACGAACCACAAAATCCCCTAGAACAAAGAAATAATCTTGAGGCGTTAAGCTGCACGAAGCTCACTCAAGTCACACAGTTTCTCGAGTTCAAACTTCTGAATGAACGATAGGAAATAAAAAAAGGCTGCGCTATTAAAGCAGCCTTTTTTAGTTTTTCACCTAGAAATTTTAAGCAATTATTATTTGCAAGACAGTGGATAGATGTTGCCCAAAGCAGCCATCAAACCCGTGTAAACTCCGCTAGCATCTTTTTGAACAGAGATAATTCCGGTGTTTTTGTAAACGCCGTCAGTCATCGTCATGGCTTCTTGAAGAATCAAAGTTTGGAAAGCTCCGTTTTTCAAAGATTCAGCAAAGGCACCTTTATCCATTTGGATGAATAAGCTTTCGTTTGTTCCTGGGCCAGTCAAAGCCAAAGTTACGAAATCTACAGAAGCATCAGTGCCCAAAGTGACTTCAAGTTTGACTGTGCTTGGACCATTTTGAACTGGCACTACGCAAGACAAGTGGGGAAGTGTTGTTGCATCTTGAGCCATTGCAGCGCTGCCAACGAATAATAAAGATAAAAGTAATGATTTCATGTGTGCCTCCTGAGCAACGATTGAGCCCAAGTTAGTAGACCAAAGTTAACGAAGTATAAAGCCATTTGGTTGAAGCGACGCGCTACGGTTGGGGGTTGGAACTAAGGTTGAAATCATCTCTAGCAAAAGCTCGCGGTTGACCGGTTTAGCCATGTGCTTGGTGCAGCCAGCTGCAAAACACAGGTCTCGCTCTTCTTGCATGGCGTGAGCCGTTAAAGCAATGATGGGTTTTTCATAGCCGCTAGAGCGTAACATCCGCATGGCCGCGTAGCCATCCATCTTCGGCATCTGAATATCCATTAGTATAACATCAAAATTTCCTGATTGGGCTTTTTCGACGCCCTCGATGCCGTTATTTGCTAGGTCGACGGTGGCTCCAGCCCGCTTCAGAAAAATGGAAAGAAGAACTTGATTGTCTGGAGAGTCTTCGACCACCAGAACTTTGATATTATAAAGTTGGGCTAGTTCGACCGGTCGGGACTCTTTTGTCGGGGCGAATTTATTTATTTCATCTGAATTCACAAAAGAGGACTTTGACGACAAGGGAGCCTCCACTGTTACGACAAACGTACTCCCTTGGCCAAGCTGACTTGCTTTAAGTTCAACATTTCCACCCAACAAACGGGCTAAGCGTCGGGAGAGCACTAAACCAAGTCCGGTTCCTCCAAACACGCGCGTCGTCGATGGATCTGCTTGGGAAAAGGGCTGAAACAAATGTGCCACTTGAGTGGCCCCGATGCCGGGGCCACTGTCTTTGACAGTAAAATTTAAGACCTCATTTTGATATTGGATCAAAAGATCTACTTGTCCGGATTTTGTGAACTTGACGGCATTGCCTAAAATATTTGATAGAATTTGCCTCAGTCGAACAGGATCTGAAATGATTTTATTTGGCAGGGGTGTTTCAAGGGTGATTTTGAAGCCGATGCCTTTTTCTTCAGCTCGAAAACCAAAAATCGAAGCCAAATCTTTAATCAAGTCGACAACAGAAAATTCAATTTTTTCAACCGTCATTTTCCCGGCTTCAACTTTAGAAAGATCCAAAATATCATCGATTAAACTCAGTAACTGCTGACTGTTGCGATTGATCACAGACATGTAATGGGTCATCTCGGGATTTGAATCCACAGAATTTTTCATGAGCTCTAAAAATCCAGTGATGGCGCCCAAGGGCGTTCTAATTTCGTGGCTCATGTTGGCAAGGAAGCGAGTTTTTGCGGCACTGGCTTCTTCGGCCGCTTCCATGGATTTTAAAGACTGTCGATAAAGAATAATATTTTCCAAAGCAATCGTCAGGTATCCTGAAAATTCCTTAGCATTTTCAAAATCGACATCTTCAAATCGTCGACCTGAAAAAGAGGTCATACAGAAGGTCAATGCGGCGATCATGGTATTTTTACTGCCCAAGGGAACCGTGATCACTGATTTTAAATCTAATTCTTTGATCAGGGCATCTGTTTTTTCAGACAGAATTTGTTCTTTGGGTTGCTGATCAGAATAGTTTTTTATAAAAAGACTTTTTCCATCAAGAATCGTGGACTTGGCAGAGGGTGATAAAAAAAGATCCGTCGGATTATTTTCAAAAAGAGTGTCCAGTCCGCCTTGAATTTTTAAATCGGCGTGTTTCCACGCCATCCGCCGAGAGACTCCATTGGCACCCAAAATATCAACAAAACAGAAGTCGGCCAAGGCAGGGACGGCGGAGGCCACCATTTCTTGAAAAGTTTTTTCATCGTCAAGAGTCGAAGTCACCAGCTGTGATGAAGTCGCCACAAAATGCGTCCAATCTTCTTCTCGTTTTTTAGCAGTGATTTCAAAAATCAGCAAAACAGCGGCTTGAATTTGACCTGTGTCGCTGTAAATGGGCGAACCGTAAGTACTGACCATTCTTAATTTGCCATCACCACAGCGAAGAAGCATTTCTTGATTTTTAGAAATCACACCATGGCGAATGGCCCTGGATAAGGGCCAGTCATCTTTTCCGATCGAGGATCCGTCCGAATAATAACCCTCTAGATCAAGATCAAAAGTCGAAGTTCCAGGAGCATCCAGAAAGGGAAACTTTAAAACTTCACGAACATAATTATTAGTAAGAATAATATTCCCACTGGGAACTTCGCCGATCACGACACCGGCGGGAAGATTATCAATGATGGCAGCCAGTCGAGAACGCTCAGTGGCTAAATTGCCGGCAATATTTAATCTTTCTTGGTCCGTTTCGTTCATCGCAACCACGCTGCGCCAAACTAATGTCACCAGAAAAAACATACAACTGGCCGCAACGGCTGCAAAAGAAAGGGTCTTGTCAATCAGGTGGTATTGGGTCGCCGCCCAACCCACCCAGCCGAAAAAAAGAGGAATGGAAACCGCTGCGATTAATAATCGACGAGCAAAAAAACCAACAGACGTTTCATTCGAAAGCTTGCGGATGAAACTGTTTTGGGGACGCATTAAAAATATGGCGACTGAAAGGATCAAAGAGCCAAAGGCGGCCAAGGGAACAAATTTTTGAAAACTAAGAATTTGGTGCAGGGCCGTCGCCTGATACATATGCCCAATCAGCGCAATCAAACTGATCATTCCCGAAACCACGGCCAGACGCTGAGCTAATTTGTTTCCCCATTTCTTCCCATCAATAAAAACAATTGAAATGCCTAAAAATAAAAAACAAACAACAGCATTTGGAGCCATTCGACCAGGAGCTTGGAACTGACTAACAGTTGAATTATCAAAGCCAAATAATTGATCAATAATTAAATCCCAACCAAATGTGTATTCAAGAATTGTCAGACAAGAAGTTAAGATGACCAAACTGGATAAAATATTGGAAACGATGTTCTTCCACGGAGCAATAGGTTCGGTTCTTCGCAGAGATAAAGACACCGCCAAGAAAAGTAAACAAAAGCAGGCATTGATTTTAATGTTCATGCCAACAAAAGCTCTGGACTCAGACCCAGCGAACCAGACGGCAATAAAGATCAAGGCTATCGAACCGACAATCCAACAAAGGCCCGCCGACAGATTCCGAAGATGGGAATCTCCGCCTCGTTGAATATCAATAGATTTAGAAGAGTCTATAGTAAACATGGGTTTTTAATTAGCACGTGCCGCTTTTAAAATCCACTGCCAGGTTTGCTTAGGCCGCTGTTTATTATTGAACCAAAGATTTTACTTTTTCATTGGCAAGGGCTAACTGACTTCGATCTGGAGCTGCTCCTTGCGCAAAATCAGGGCGTCCGCCGCCTTTACCGCCCATAATGGTTGCCACTTCTTTCAGCAAGTCTCCGGCTTTGTAATAACTTGTAAGGTCTTTTGAAACGCTCACGATAATTGGATGACTGCCTTGGCCGGTGCCGACGACGATCACAATTCCAGATTGAATTTTATTTTTCATTTGATCTGTGATCTGCGCTAAAACTTCGCGGTCTTCAACGGCTAAATCAGCAAACACCATTCGAGCTTCACCGCCACCTTTGCTTTTAAATAAAGTTGCCTTTGCCAAAAGGTCATCAATATTAATTTGTGATCCTTTCAGTTGCTTGATTTCGCGCTCTAATTTTTTCAATTCGTCTTTTTTAAGCTCGATCCACGTCGACAGGTTTTGCGCCGCTTGAACGCCTGCAATATCGCGAGCTCGCAAATTTTCATCGATATTTTCAAACGCATATTTTGTGGCGGTGTCTCCGGCAATGGCTTCAATCCGACGAACACCAGCGCTGACACCACTTTCAGAAAGAATTTTAAAAAATCTTATTTCTGCCGTATTCCTAACATGAGTCCCACCACAAAGTTCTGTTGAAAAGTCGCCCATTTTCAAGACACGAACATCCTCGCCATACTTTTCCCCGAATAAAGCCATGGCGCCAGCGGCGATGGCTTCCTTGTGTTTCATTTGCGACGTCTGGACATTCGTCGCCAAACTGATCTGTTCATTCACCAAAGATTCGACGAATTGAACTTCTTGCCGGGTCATTGGTTTGTTATGAGTAAAATCAAAACGCAAGCGCTGCGGGTCGACAATAGAGCCGGCTTGGGTGACATGGGTTCCTAAAACTTTTAGAAGCGCCGCATGCATCAAATGAGTGGCACTGTGATGGGCCATTGTATTTCTGCGAGCCGCCTCGTGCACAAGGGCATGAACAGCGTCTTTTGTTTTTAAAACACCTTTCGCAATTTCAATATGATGAATATAAATCTCATGATTTTTTGTAGTGTTAGTGACACGGGCTTCACTTTGCGAAGTGGATAAAATGCCAAGGTCACCGACTTGTCCGCCGCCTTCGGCATAAAAAGGCGTTCGATCCAAAATTACAAATCCATTTTCGCCCGCTTGCAATTGGGTAACAATTTCTTTGCCATTTGAGAGAAACAAAACTTGCGAAGAATCTGCGAACGCGTCGTAACCAGTGAATTGAGTCGACTTATTTTGGCCAAAAGCTTTTTGCGCTAACTGAATGAGATGAGCCTCGTCGGCTTGCGGACCTTTGCCTTTCCAGGTGGCTTTGGCTTTGGTTCGGGCCGCGTCCATCTCTTTTTCAACGGCGGCTTCATCAAAAGTAAGACCCTTTTCTTCGGCAATCAGTCGAGTCAAATCAATAGGAAAACCATAGGTATCATAAAGTCTAAAAACCACTTCGCCGGATAAAGTTTTTTGGCCTTGGCCTTTGGCTTTTTGTAAAGCCTCATTCAAAATTTGGGTGCCCTGGTCTAATGTTTGTAAAAATCGACTTTCCTCATCTTTCACTGTCGCAAGAATATGAGTTCGACGTTCAATGAGTTCAGGATAAATGGCGCCCATATGATCAATCATCGCGGCCACCATATCTGGAAGAATGGATTGGCTTTCTGTCAGCTTCCGCCCGTATCTTAAGGCCCGTCGAAGGATGCGGCGAAGGACGTAACCTCGGCCTTCATTGCTGGGCAGGGCGCCATCGGCAATGAGGAATCCTGTGCTGCGACAGTGGTCGGCAAGGACTCTTAGTGCGGCTAAGTTTTCTTTGATTTGAGCGACGTTTTTACCTTTGATTTCTTTGGCCGCAGGTTGGTTGCGGCTTTCTTCTTCAACGGCTAAAATATCTTCAAAATTCCAACCCATTTTTTTACAAGTCACGTCAATCATGGGACGAAATAAATCCGTATCATAATTGTTGAAGCGTCCTTGCAGAGCAGCCACCACGCGCTCCAGACCCGAGCCTGTGTCCACTGATGGTTTTGGCAAAGGATCTAATTGTCCTGGCGCTTTTTCATAATACTGCATAAAAACCAAATTCCAAATTTCAATAAAACGATCTTCGCCGGCCTGAATGCCTTTGAAAGGGTCAGCAATTTTTCCAGCTTTGGGGCCGTGGTCGTAAAAAATTTCTGAACAAGGTCCACAGGGACCCGTGTCGCCCATGCGCCAGAAATTATCCTTTTCACCAAATCGAAAAATGCGATCTTTAGGAACGCCTTCTTGGTGATGCCAAATATCGGCGGCCTCATCGTCGGTTTCAAAAACTGTGACGTAAAGTTTTTCTTTGGGGATACCCAGTTCTTTGGTTAAAAAGTCCCAAGCAAAATGAATGGCTTCTTTTTTAAAATAATCACCGAAGGAAAAATTTCCCAACATTTCAAAAAAAGTATGGTGGCGGGCTGTGAATCCAACATTTTCCAAATCATTGTGTTTTCCACCGGCGCGCACACATTTTTGAGAACTAACCGCCCGTTTGTAATCCCGGTGTTCAACGCCCAAGAAAACATTTTTAAACTGATTCATACCGGCATTAGCAAATAACAAGGTAGGATCATTTTCCGGAATCAAGGAAGAGCTGGGGACGATCGCATGACCATGTTTTTTAAAATAATTGATAAATGAATTTCGAACCTCAGCGCTTTTCATCAATGACCCTTCCAATTGTATCTATATCAAACCCATGTCGATTTAAAAAACGCATTATTTTATCGGGACTTGTTTCAGGTTTATTTTTAATAAGATGCCGAGCTTTTTCAAGCTCCAGTTCTGGGCTGGCCGGCAAAAGGGGCAAGGCTTTGGATTCCAACACTTGATGGATCCATTCAATGCCCTTGAGTTTTAAATTAAGCTGTTCGGTGATTTTGGCCGATAGTTCTTGCGGCGTTTTCAGCCAATGCTGTTCCTGAGCCCACTTGATAGCTGCGTTCACCTGGGTGGGCGAGAATTTTTCCGAAAGTTTTTCAGAAATTTCTTTTTCTGAATAATCTTTTCGAGCTAGCATTCGTAGCAAATTTTTTTCAACTAAGGACATCTCTGCCATGGCCTTAGTCATAGCTGTTTTTTGGCTAAGGGTCATGGCTCGGAAATTTATATACGTGGCGTTATTAGTGAAGAATTCAGAGATGATTTTTTGCAGCCTCGGGTGATTTTCTGTGGCTTAATTCTTGGATGCGGGAATTTCTGCTTCGATCAGCGACTTTATTTGGTATTGGAAAAGCGGCGAAGGCACCGGGCACTTGGGGCACTTTAGCAACAATTCCTGTCGTGTTGTTTTTGTCTTATTTGGGGCCCTTATTTCATATGGCGGCAGTCCTTTTGATGCTGCCGTTTTCGATTGTGGCTGCTGAACTTTATGAAAAGCAGTCGGGCTCGCATGATGCTAAAGAGATCGTCATCGATGAAATGGTCGGCTTTATGATCACGATGACGTGGATGCCGCAGACTTGGCAGGCTTATCTTGCGGGTTTTTGTTTATTTCGATTTTTAGATATTTTAAAGCCGCCACCGATTCGCTATTTTGATCGGCGGGTTCCCGGCGGGTTGGGCGTTGTACTAGATGACGTTGTGGCCGGCCTTATTGCCAATGTTTTTCTGCAGTTGATCTATTCTCAAACTCCCTGGCTGGGTGTTCAAAATATAGTTTTTAGCTAAGGGCTTGGCGGCCGGTCTATTCGTTTCAGCGGCCGCCATTCTTAATGCAATGTTTCAATCTTAATTTCTGTCTTGTTACGCTGCTTTTATTGATGGACCTTGGTCTTGCAAATATAAAAGGCTTAAACGTGTTGACAAAATCTGAAATGTACACAAAATTTACAGGTAAGCTTCTGGCTTGCATCAAGGCTCTCCGGCAAAAAAAAATGACGGTGGGTTTTGCTGAAAGCTGCACGGGTGGACGTCTTTCAGCCCTATGGACTGAGACGGCGGGGGTCTCTGATGTGTTCTTAGGATCGATCATCAGTTACTCGAACCAAGTGAAGGAAGATCTTTTAGGGGTTGATTCGACCACCCTTAAAAAGCACGGGGCCGTCAGCGCTGAGGTCGCAGGACAAATGGCTAAGGGGGCTCGGCAAAGTTTGAAGGTCGATTGGGCGGTTTCAATCACGGGCATAGCAGGTCCGAGTGGTGGAAGCCCAGAGAAGCCGGTAGGCACTGTATGGTTCGGAATCGTTGGCCCCCAGGTTGAAGAGACCTGCCAGCAAAAGTTTTCGGGCGACCGGGTGGAAATTCAGAACTTAGCGGCTGAATTTGCAACAACCTGGCTGGCTGAAAAGTTAGAAAGTTTTAAGCAGTAATTTTTAACAAATAATTAAAGGGCTGATGGTTCACTGTCAGCTCAACCAACTAAAGAGGTACGAAGATGGCAACAGTTAACGATAGTAAGGCCCAGGCTGAAAAACTAAAAGCACTTGAGCTTGCCGTTGGCACAATTGAAAAACAATTTGGCAAAGGTTCGATCATGCGTTTAGGCACAGCCGACAACATGATCAAAGATGTTGAAGCGATTCCAACCGGTTCTTTAAGCTTAGATATAGCTTTGGGAATTGGTGGACTGCCTCGCGGTCGAATCGTTGAGATTTACGGTCCTGAGTCTTCTGGTAAAACAACAATTGCTCTGTCAGTCAGTGCTCAAGCTCAGAAATTGGGCGGCGTTGTGGCTTATGTCGATGCGGAACATGCTTTAGATATTTCTTACGCTCGAAAATTAGGTGTGAAGTCGGAAGATCTTTTGATCTCTCAACCAGACACCGGTGAACAAGCCTTAGAAATCGTCGAGACCCTGGTTCGCTCTGGCGCAATTGACGTGATCGTCATCGACTCCGTAGCAGCGCTGGTTCCGCGGGCTGAGATCGAAGGCGATATGGGTGACAGTCATATGGGTTTACAAGCTCGGTTGATGTCGCAAGCTTTGCGAAAATTAACAGCCGCGATCAATCGGTCGAATACAATTGTGATTTTCATCAACCAAATCCGTATGAAAATCGGTGTGATGTTTGGTAACCCTGAAACAACAACCGGTGGAAATGCTTTGAAATTTTACAGCTCGGTTCGTTTAGATGTTCGACGTGTCGGCGCCATCAAAAATGGCGAAGAAGTGACAGGCAACCGAACAGCTGTCAAAGTCGTGAAAAATAAAATGGCTCCACCATTCACAAAAACTGAGTTTGACCTGATGTACAATGAAGGTATTTCTGAAACAGGAGACGTTTTGGATTTAGCTGTCACTGCGAATTTGGTCGATAAATCAGGCGCATGGTTCAGCTACAAAGGCGAGCGTATGGGTCAAGGTCGTGACCAAGCAAAAACTTTCTTGAAAGAACATCCGGAAGCCATGACTGAGCTTCGCGCCAAAATTCTTTCTGAAAAAGGCATTGGTAAACTTTTGATGGCCGAAGATGCGCCGGTATTAGCACAAGTGGCGGCGAGTGAAGACGCGGCTGGTGCTGCAGAACTTAAGGCTCTTGATTTGGTGCCTGCTTCGAAAGCCGCTAAAGGCAAAGAGCAAGCTAAGAAGACAGCTTCGAAGCACTAAGGTTTTTTTGGATATTTAGATGAAAAAGGGGTGGATTGGATCTGCCCCTTTTTTTTGGTTGCTTCGTGCTGCTTTACGCCTCTGGATTGTTTTGTGTTCTTATGGGATTGGGTGGTTCGTTGTTGCCTTTCGAATTCCTTTGGAGTTCGAAAGGACGCTGGGGGAGGGTGGTCTTTTTAGTTTTTTAGCAAGGGTTCTAGATCGGCTGAAATATCTGTTGGTACTACTTGCGGTGGATATCTTTTGATGATTTCGCCGTTGGTGTCGATTAGAAATTTTGTGAAATTCCATTTGATGGCTTCGGTGCCTAAAATTCCTGGGGCTTTTTCTTTTAAAAATTTATAAACAGGATCGGCTTTAGCGCCATTCACATCAATTTTTCCCATCACTGGAAAAGAAACATCGTAGGTATTTTTACAGAAGGTTTGAATTTCTTCGTCGCTGCCGGATTCTTGTCCACCGAATTGATTGCAGGGAAATCCCAGGACCACAAAGCCTTTATCTTTATATTTTCGATAAATTTCTTCTAAACCTTTGTACTGGGAAGTAAATCCGCAGGCGCTGGCGACATTCACAACTAAAGTGACTTTGCCTTTGAATTTTTCTAGTGGAATTTCTTCGCCCTTTGCAGATTTAACGGAAAAATTGTGAAAAGTGTCGGTCATGGGGGTCTCCTTCGAGGTTGTTCATCAATGGAAGTATCCTTGGATGGAGGAGCTTTTTCAAGGCTTGTGGCAGCAGCGAAATCGAATTTATGCTAAATGAAATGTCTTAGGATCTCAAATTGAGACAAACCGTTAAAAGACTCAGTCCCGGCATGTAATTACCGATAAGATCTTAGCAGGGGGAATCGCATGCGCGCTGATCAATTCCTATTTTTATTTTTTGCACTCATTTCCCTAAATTCTTTTGCGGGGCATGCAGGACAGCCTGCGGCAGGAGCTGGTTTAGCACCAGGCAATTATACCCTAGGATGTGGAACGCCAGGGACCCCGACTTGTGCAAAAGCGGTTTCAGCTCCTCTGCAGCCGCCGCCCTCAACATGTGGAACGCCAGGCACTCCAACTTGTTCAAAAGCAGTTTCAGAACCAAGACAACAGCAACCTACGCAGCAATCAAATAATAACGAGCCAGATACTGTGCAGAGATCTGGCGTGTGCCAATCTCTGATGACTGCGGTGACAACTTGTGAGCAGGCAGCGATTGATGCCGCTACAAGTTGTGATGAAGATAAAAATAGCAGTTTACAAACGACGTTTCAAAATGTGCGCGACATAACGGCTCAAGCGGATCAAGTTTTATCAGCAACGGGATTGAATGGCGGATGCGATGTAGTTTTGAAGGCGACGAGTGGTTTGGCTTCGGCATGGAGTTCATTCCAATCCAGTTGTAACGAGAAGCGATCAGCCTGCACGTCAACTTGCAGTTCATTGATGGATAATTATAACAACAATGGTTGCGGTACGATGAGCACCTATGAAGCCATTGGTGGACTTATTGATCGAAATATCAACAAGTGCGAAGCCCTCATTTCGGTGACGTCCAACGGCAATCGCTTTTCAATGGATATGCAAGGCATGATGGCGCAAGCGCAAGCTTGTAAAGCGGCCCTCAGGGCCAAGGGTGATGGTGGGCCTTGTGCCTCAAATCCAGGTTCGCTTTTGTGTCAGCAATCGTTAAAAGAAGCGGCGAACTCTTCAAATTGCAGTGATCCTTCACAGGCTTCGAATGTCACATGTGCTTGCAAGGGTGGGGTGAATACTTCGGCCTGTCAGGCGGCGATGAATAATTCGCAAAAATTAGCAACAGGAGCTGGTGGACTGACGCAGTCTTCGAACTCTCGGCTGCAAAATGCGGCGGGCAAAGGCGTTAATGCAGCTCCGAACTTTGATGATCCGGCTGGAGAATTAGGCGCAGGATCTTTTAAACCTCAAGCTGCGGATGAAATTGGTGGGCATATGGGAAGTTCGGCCAGTTTAGGTGGTGGCGGTGGAGCGGGCGGTGGGAACAGCGGATCGAATTCATCCGGTGATGGCGGAGCGGGTGGAATCAATACAAATATTAATGGTGGGTTAGGTCGTGGCGGTGGTGGTGGCGGCGGAGCTTGGAATGGTGGAGGCTCGGGTCGTGCTGGCGGCGGCGCCGGTCGATATGCCGGAGCTGGTGGTGCTATGAATGGAATGCCGAATTTAAATAATTTTCGTCCTCAGATGGGCTATCATGCGCCCGTTCGACGAGATTTAGCGGGCGTTGTCGGTCCCGATGGATTGCTGGGACCACATGCTGATCCTTGGCAGACAATTAAAAATCGTTACAACTATGAGTGGCGCCAAGGAACTTTGAAACCATAATTTTTTAAAAGCGTTTAAGTTTTCTTTTCAATCAACAGGTGCAATGCTTTCATCGCTTTTGGCAGTTCATTTTTTGCAAGAAGGAAAGTGATATTGCTGCTTTGACAAAGCGCTGAGCGAACTTTGCTATTGATGCCTTTTAAGACTTCTGAAACTTTTGAAAAAACTTGTCCTGACACTGAGCCTGTACAAGTCACGGTGACTGTCGCCCACTCGTCATTATCCAATTGAATTCCTGGCGCGGATTTAAATTCCATTTGTGCCGTGTGCACTTGCTCTTCCGGGCCGGTTAGCCAAATCTCGAAACCGGCTGATGATTTTTGAATTTGCAAAACTTGCATCAGCGGAAGTTGTTTTGATTGCAAAAATAAATTCACTTCAGCAAGGGCGCTGTGCCAATTATCTTTTTGAATATGCACCACGCAAACTTGATCATGGGAATTTAAAGCAAGAAACTGGACGGATTCAAAAAACATAGAGGACTCCTGAGGGATTGACGAACTCATCACTGAACTAATAAGGGTGCCTTGATTTAAATTCACGGCAAGGTCTGATGCGGGTCCAATATATAAAGGAACTTTGTGAGTCATGGCTAATTCAGCGGATCTGTAGTGTAAAACTTTGGCGCCCCAAAAAGTCATATCTGCTAATTGTTGATAAGTCAGATGCCGCAAAGGTTTTGCTTGCGGAATTTTTTTGGGATCAGCTGAAAAAATGGAGGGAACTTCTTTTAAAATATCACACCGCTCGGCTTTGAAATAGGCGGCTAAAGCTGTGGCCGTGGTGTCAGAGCCGCCGCGACCTAACGTTGTGATCTCTTTTGTTGCTGGCGAGACACCTTGAAATCCCGCTAAAATAACAACTTTTTTTTGTTTTAAGGCTTCAACGACGCGAATCGGTTTTACATTTTGAATAAAAGCATTGGCGTGCGATTCGTCAGTCATGATGCCGGCCTGACTGCCTGTAAAACTAATGGCGGAACAGCCCAAATCATTCAGCGCCATACTTAAAAGCGACATACTCATGCGTTCACCGACTGACAGCAGCATATCTAATTCGCGACGATGCGGATGTGATGAAACTTGATTGGCTAAACTAATTAATGAGTCCGTGGTTTTTCCCATGGCGCTGACGACAACAATCAGTGGATGTTTGGCAGCCAAGGCGGCGACTCGCATGGCTGCGTGCTTGATCAGCGCGGGATCTGCCAGAGTAGCACCACCAAATTTTTGAACAATTAACCCAGGAAATTCCATGTGTGGGTTATTATTGTTGGAAAATTACTTCCAAGCAACTTTTTGTGACGTCTGCTGGAGATAGTCAGTCACTATCTTCTGAGCGCCCCGCGGAACGCGAATAAAATGATGCCCCACTTGCCGAGGAACGTAGCCCAGCAGAAGTTCGGCATTTAAATCTTTTAAAGATTTGCGTGTGATTCCTAAGTGATCCGCAATTCCATCTAAGTCAGTCCCGCCGGGGGCTGAGACCACGTCGTAGGTCAGAGCATTCATGCGTTCGATATTACGGAAGCCATACAGATTCGGCGCTTTTGCAATCAGCATGGCAGCAAGAATTTTGGGAACATATTCTTCGGTTTCAGCGGGTAAGGCTTTGGCGCGAATCAAAGTCCAAAAATCTTTTGTGCCGTGCCGGGTGATTTGTTTTCTAAGCCCACTTTCGCCCATGTTGTAGCTAGCGGCCACTAAATACCAAGAGCCAAATTCTTGATAAAGGTCACGTAGGTATCTGGTCGCGGCGAGCGTGCTTTTGTGATAATCGCGACGCTCATCAAGCCACCAGTTCCTAGTTAAGCCGTATCGGTTGCCAGTGGTTTCAATAAATTGCCATGGTCCAACCGCTTGGGCTGAGCTGACTGCATTGG
>JAYWEU010000197.1:0-11465 GCA_043779385.1 Pseudobdellovibrionaceae bacterium | reverse complement strand
TAGTGACGCCCCTTTGTATGCAGGACGATCAATTGATGGCGCACCCGCACTTTGTAGGGTGAGCCGTCGGGATTTGTGGTCCCACCAGTTTCGGGGTCGATGCTGGGGCCATCGTAGGTTCCAGTTTTTCCAGCCACAAAAATATTGCTTGGAATATATTTGAAACCACGATGCCGGCCGGTTCTTAACGTGTGCATGACTTTCCAAACGGTTTCGGCCCCCGCATAATGTGCGTGATAGGTATCATATAGAAATTCAGCCAAATCATGGGCATTTAATTCGTTTCCGTGAACTTGACCTAGGCTGCCTTGGAAACCCTTGGTTTTTGAATAACCCATGCGTTGAGTAAATTCCTGGACCCGCTGCCGGCCGCGATCATCATTTCCATCGCCAATTTGCTTTTGAAGTTCGACCCACGCTGAATTCGAAGACACGACCAACATATCAGCCAGCAAGGGCCATTGCGATTTTTCTAATTGACCGCCTTGTTGGTCCAAAAGTGTGCTAGCGACGAAAACTTTGGCGACTGAGGCTCCAAAAATATTTCTATCCGGTGCTGCACTTTGATCAATGACTTGATGATTTCCTAAATCCATCAGAAGCCACTGCACGGGATGATCAACTGATGTTTTTGAATCTTGTTTCAGTTTTTCAAAGGCGGCCTCTTCAGACGCTGAAAAATTTCCGCCAGAGCCCTTGGCAAGCGTCAGAGAAACGCCCTGCACTTTCAAGCTCAAGAGGAGCCTGCCATCAGGAAGCTCAAGAAAATGGGAATCACTGACGGGATCGCTGGGCATCACAGCAAAAGCCAAAGAGGAATAAAAATGCAATAAGCACCAAAAAATCATAAACTCCTCCATGAGCGTGATTTTTTATTTTATCTTTGGGATGTTGTCGTGAACAAGGCCGGGACCTCGATCATCAGTGACCTTGGTCCGGATGAAGGAACAGAAATTAATCAATATAAGGGCGAGACTGCTTTAAATAAATCTGTGGAAGGCTTTCTTCATCACTGAGTTTAAATTCTAAATCCAAAGAAAAATCAGTTTTATCTTTTCCTAATAAAGGCTTGAAATGCTGTTCCGCCTTTAGAACCAAGTAAACAAGGTCTTTCGAATGTTGATCAGGAAGAACCAGATTCATATTGTCATGACCC
Source organism: Pseudobdellovibrionaceae bacterium (assembly GCA_043779385.1). Classification (GTDB taxonomy): domain Bacteria; phylum Bdellovibrionota; class Bdellovibrionia; order Bdellovibrionales; family Bdellovibrionaceae; genus JAYWDA01. The sequence continues at coordinate 10,309 of JAYWEU010000197.1, read as the reverse complement.
ATCACGGTCTTATTATCATCAGCAATATTTGATCTTTGCAAAATATGAATTTGATAAGCATCCTTATTCAAAGGATTCGAAGGATCAAATGTGACCAAAATCTTTTCGGGTTTGATGCCAGCCACTGGATTGACGACGCTATAAGTGTCGCCGCGCTGAGCTTCGATATAGACGGCAGGTCCCATCAAGTCAGGGTTTTTTGCGACATTTCTTGTGACCACAACACCATTGGCCAATTCACCCTTGTAAGCAGGGTTGACCTGCATCCCCATCTTGACGTCTCCGTGGGGAATTTGAAAATAAGAGCGCTCTTCAAAAGCACGTAAATTCCAAACAGAGGCCCAGACTGTTCGAAGCGTTTCCTTTAAGGCTTCTACTTTTTCAGCAGAACTTTTTTCTTTGTTTTTTTCAGTCGGTTTGTAGGCGGCTGAATCGTAAAGTCCAGCGCCATTAAAATTAGGCAGATCTTCAGAATTTGTTGAACTGCGAAGTTTCATTTTCTTCGGCAGTCCATCGACGGATCGTTCTTTTTCAAAGACAGATAAAAGTTGGCTGATCAATTCGGGGCTGACAAGATTGTCTTTGCTGACGATCATATTATAAAGGTTTTTCAATTTTTCTTCGCGGTAGGCTACTTTTGAAATTTTAGTCATCAAGGGGTCATGAATGATCTGATCGATCGCTGCTTTGATCGAAGGATTCATGTCAATAAACTGCTGGTAGAAATAAAATGGAATGGCGTAACCGGGACGAACAACAGTTCGCTCGGGCGTATTTAAAGCTTTTGCCAGTTCAGCATAATTAGCTGCTTTTGATCCGACTTTGTCAAAGTCGACCCAAGATAGTTCTGAAGTGCGAAAAATATTTTTTGCGCTCAGGTCATACTTCAGTTTAACAGGAACCAAAGTTTTTTTGGCAGACGTAAAAGCGACGGCCTCTGCCTCGGTTGCCATTTCAATTAAAATTTGGCCTTCATTGGATAAAAGCATATGAACCCAATCGCCATTTCGAAAGTTTTTAAGTAAATCATTATTCAGGCCGCCCGGCAGCGCTGAAATATCTAAGTTTGGCGTATGACGAGCCCTTGATTTTAGCTGAACATGGGACAATAAATTTTGCTGACTTAAAGTGATGGCACCAGCAACAACTGAAAGCTCCATCGGCAATTCAGCAAAAACAGGAATTGAAAGTGGATTTAAAGATTTATATAAAGCTGATTCGCTGCGCACATCTTCGGCCGATAAAAAAACCAGTTGGCCCTTGGCTTCGCCAGGGTTCATGACTTTAGCTTGAGCAAATGAAGAAACGCTGGCAAGGATCGTCGTCAAAGTGAGCGCAAAGGATAAAATAAAATATTTCATAATTAATTCCGTCCGTTTCGTTGAGCGATCACCGAGGCGGTATTGATCGCTGAAGATTTTAAAGTGTCATCAATAAAATTAAGCATTTTTGGTTCAATGGATTTCCATTGGTCTAAAGCCGGTGAAAAGGCTTGCACCAAAGTGTCGTTAGCAACATCGATCATTTCTGGCAAAATCATCAAAGCAGACGCTGCGTCTGTTTTCGAGGCCACCTCTTGTTTAAAATAAGCCCAATTGTCTTTGACTAAAAAACCTTCAAAATATGCGACATTTAAAATAACTTCGACTGTTGCTGGCGTGGCGGGCGATGAATTGGCAATCAACAAACGGTTTAAAAGTAAAGATGAATTAAAAATGATCTGCAAGGCAACTGATTTTTGTTCGAAGGCGACTTTGCTTGTACTTAGGTCAGATCGCAAATTAGCAACGGCATTTGAAAGCGCCAAAATGTCAGTCATGGCCGGTTGGGAAAGGCTCAGTCTTTGTGCCAAAAGTTTAATTTCACTGGCACCCATTTTTTGAGCCAAGCTGATCAATTTATCAGGGCCAAAGCTGAAAAATATTGATAGAATTTTTCGAATTTCCACTAAATCATTATAATTAGTTCTTCGAGAGACCGTGAAATCAACAAGGAACCGATCAATTTCAGAAACCACGTCCGGTGACAACTGATTATGAATATGATTTCGAATGGAATAAAGGCGAGTCATAACTTGGTCGTTAGCGTTGTACTGTTTGGAATACTGATCAAAAACTGTGGCGATCAATATTCGGGCTCGGTCCAGTTGATTCGAGCTACCAATGGGACTGTCTTTGGCTAAAAGAAAGAGAGGAAGGTGCTGAAATTCGCTGGTTTCAGAACTTAAATAAAAATCAAAAAAATAATCTGCATACTCTTGTTCGAATTCACTGCCGCTGATGCCTCGAACTGTAAAGCCTTTTGCCAGCGAAGATTGGGGATATCGACCCATATAATACTTTTCCAAAACCCAATGGCGAACCATAGAGGCTGCCTTTGTCATAGCTTTAGGTCCTTGGCTAATAAGGCCTGTATGATTCAAGGGATGGCTGCTGAGCGAATCCCCGTAAACATATTCGCCCATCAACTCATAATAATTGGTCGTAAATAAGTTCCCCACAAAAAAGTCATAGTGGTTGGCAAGGTCTTTACCGATATCATTTCGATAGGCTGCCTGAAATTGAAAGTTGGCTGGTGGATTTCCACTGACGTTCACATTGATTCGGGTTTGGGCGCCTTGCAAAGTATTATATCCAAACGCACCTTTTCGACTGGATTCAAGCGATTTAAAAACCGACACCAAATCAGCTTGGGCCGCGAGCTGTAACATAAGGATTGTAAGAAAAGCTAAATTTTTCATCAACAAAATTCTCCTAAAAAAGATTCCTTTAAAAAATTATCGAACAAACTGCTGAGCTTCTTGATCGAAAGCGGTTTCACCGCACTGTGTTTTGTCAGCCTTCGGAGCACAGCCACGGACTCGACCCATTAAGCGAATAAAATTCCGAAGCTCGGGCGAAATAGATTCAGAAAGTGGCGCTAGGGTTGGCGTGTAGAGCTGAATTTTATCTTTTTCGTAAGTTTGCTCGTAAAGGCGGTAATCCCCCGGCAAAGTTAAGCGAGCTGATATTTTTTTATTTTTAAAATCTAAATAGGATTGTTGCGAGATCGATGGATTTGTAAAAATATAATCGCCGGAAGTGTTTTGAGTAAACACAGCCTTGGCACCATAAAGATTCGTATAAAATTCTGTTTTTTTGCCTTCGTTCACTTGTAAGTCAGTGCCTTCACGACGGGCAATATCATCTTTCCCTTGCAAGTCATAAGAGATCAAATATTCGACCCCCATGACTTTTAAAGTTCCGCTGCCATCGATATCAAATAAATCAAAATCTTTGGGATCATTTCCAAAATAATAAACTTGGGTCATCTTAGTGTTTTCAATGGGAAGAATATGCCGTAATTCCCAAGCATGTCCTGACGAAAGCCGCGAGCAGCCGTGGGAAACGCCCCCCCGCTTAACAGCCCAAAGTGTGTTGTGCGTTGCGGGGATATTCATGCTGGCGTGAACAGCTTTATTCATGCCTCCCATACGAACACCAGGATTATGAAAGCCGTTACCGATGGCCTCGTAATCCATTTTTGGAATCCAGCCATAAAAAGGTTCATCGCGAATATTATCAACGTCCCGACCTGAGTAATTAATAAATTTCCAAAGACCAGGAGTGGTAAAAGCATTGATCACATTTCCGACCGAATCTTTGGTCGTTTCCATCACAGATCCTGTGGGATAGATCGTTGTGAATTCGGGGTAAGATAAAAAACAGTTCTGTAAATCAGCACATTGAATCGGACTTTGGAATTGATGATTTTGATGAAGGACTTGAAAATTATATTTATTGCCTGTGACAAGTTTAAAAAGCTTAAGGGCAGAAGCTAAAAACTCTTGATCGGCATTTTCTAAAGCGAACTGAGCTGTGGTTTCAAGCTGAGCCATCAATTCCATCGTCGGCTTATCGGTGGCGTTGATTCGACCCCACAAAAGCGTGTCCAGAGCGATCATGGTGTCAGAAGGATGGGACTTAAAGTAAGTCGACGGAGAATTTCCCGCTAAAGTTTTTTGAATTTGTAATTTCCAACGATTGAAAGACTCTGTCAAATTAAGATGCAAAATGAAAATTCGTCCAGGATTCAGAGCCTGTAAAGTTGAAAGGCCTTTTGCATAAATCATTTCGTCGGATGTTGAAGTAGTCTGGGTTAGACGAACAAAGTCTTTGATGCCATAAATCGGGGATTCAATGACCTGATTAAAATATTGCAAATGGGGAAAAGCTTTTCCAGGTTTGTCGGAGACCAAATTAACCAAGGGCTTACTGATGCCGTTAGCCCCAGTTAATTTTTTATAAAACTCATCGCGCTTCACGAGATCAAATAAATAATTACTGATGGTTTGATCATCTAGAATCACTGTGACCCGAGTTTGATTGCCTCGGGACAGTCGAATATGAATTCGATCTGGAAATTCGGCACGCATCGCAAAGCCGGTGTAAAAGCTAGGATGGTAGCCATTAGCCGCACCGGCCACAGGTGTCCAGGTTGTTCCCCACAAAGGAAGATTTTGATCATAAGTTTGCTGAGGGGTTGCATTGGCATCGGCCCAAGTTGTGGTTACAGGAGCTGTGAAGATTAAAAGCGCAGAAAAAACTAAACCGAACCCTGATTGCAAAACTGATTTCATTTAAATCCTCGTAAGTTTAGAAAAACTTTGAGGCCTGTTGTTAATGCAGTCACGGAAGGAGGTAAAGGTAATCCTTGAAGGGCCTCTACCGTCGCAGTAAAAATTTCAGAAGATATGACGAGCGTGTCACACTTGTTGTTTCATCACCCAGGCTGCGTAACTTTTCCAAAAGCCATCGATAAAGCCCTTGGTTTTTTCGTCCGTTAAATTCCCCTGTTCATCAAAGGAATGGGCGGCATTCAAATAAAATTCAGGTTGTCCTAACGTGGGCATGTTCAAATAAGCTAGGACCTGCCTTAGGTGATGTTGGGCTCCAAACGTTCCAATGTTTCCAACGGAGGCGCCGACGATGCCGGCGGGTTTTTTATCCCACGAGTTTTGACCCCAGGGCCGCGAACCCCAATCCAAGGCGTTCTTTAATACACCAGGAAAAGAGCGATTGTACTCGGGAGTAATGAATAAAATACCTGCTGAACCTTGGATCAAATTCTTTAATTCTTTGACTGGCAAAGGAAGATCAGCCTCTAAATCCTGGCTGAAAAAAGGCAACTTCGAAATATCAAAGGCTTCTATTTCAAAACCCAGTGGCTTTTGCGCCTGGATCGCATTAAATAATTTTTTATTTAATGAATTTTTGCAGATGCCACCGACAAGGGTAAGGATGCGATTCATAAAGACCTCTTTCGATTAAGATTTTAAAGCCATCTTAAGACGGCCGTACTCGACGATCAGATCTGGAAAAGTACGACAAATGGGAATAAAATGCTTACTGAATTCAGCATTTTTGTGATCAATCAAAAGATCCGTTGTTTGTTTTATAAGAAGGTCCAGCTGTTCTTGCGTCACTGGGGTTTTTTGAAATATCGCACCATCGACCGAAGAAATTAACTGGCTAAGAAGTCTTAGCCAAGCAAAGTCGGGGTCATTAATGAGCAGTTGCAATCGCGTTCCTGGATTTAAAGTTTGCCCCTGATCGCGCTCTAAAGATTCAATTTCATTTTCTAATAAGCTTTTATGAATAACGGCCAAAGCTTTAGAAACGCTTTTTAATTTTGATTTATATTCCGCATCTGAATTCATAAAAAAAAGGCCTTACCTCTGTGCTTCGGTGTCAATTTTAATCAAGGCGGTGTCGATGGCTTTTGCAATTTGGAGTTTCTTTTGGTTGGCCATCCAGCCTGAATTTTCGGCACGAATTCGCTCAAGCTCTGGCTTCGCTAAGGGATCATTAAGAAACCCAAGAGCGGTCTTGCCGGCATCTTTCATTGTCGAATCATTCGATTTTAAAAGGTCTAAAATTTTAGGAAGAGCTGGAACACCAATTTTTCCTAAACTATGGCTGCAGAAGTTTCGAACTTGATCATTTTTATCTCGCACACAATTCCCGGCTGTCTCCAAAGCTCCGGGCGAATCCTTGACGTCCATTTCAGACAATGCTCGGGCTGCAATAGACCGCTCTAATTTTTGCGGCCGAAGAACTTCTTGTTGAATGGCTTCAAATCCGGATTTTCCTAAACAACCCAAGGCTTTCATCGCAGGATCTTTTTCAGAGCCCGTTTTTACCGAGGCGACAACCTGATCTATAAAAGGCTCTGCCATGGTTCGCAGTTTTGGCGGCAGCTGACAAATCATGCTGACAGCGCGGTCACGGGTCTCAGCGGTTCCGCTCAGATTTTGAACAACGTACTCTGCCACTAAATCATCTTGCTTCAGTTGATTCACAAGAATATCCGCGGCTGCACTGCCAGCCACCTTCGAGTCAAGCAGGGCTTTCAAACGGTGCGAGGTTGACTTCATTTCAGTCTCGCCGAGGCCTGTTAAAACATGGGCTGTCGCTTGAATCACTTCAGGCGGATTATTTTCGTTGATACGTTTGTAAAGGAGGTAAGCGATTCGCTTTACATTTTCAGAACCGAAGCGTGGCATCGCTTCAATCGCAGCGACTCGAACTTTAATGCTTGAATGGCTCATCATCAGGGACACAAGTCTTGGTAAGGCAACCACAGACTTCATCTCGGCGCATTTTAAAGCCTTGATGCCCCAATAGGCGACTTCTTCGGGGGCTTTAGGATCTAGCGCAGCTTGGATTAATTTGCTGTCCTCATTGCAAGATTTTCCAGAAACCGTAAGGGCTTTTAAAGACTCAACCCGTTTTTCGATCACGGGTGGAAGACTTTCTTTCACTTTTTCTTCGAGCAAAGCTTTCGCGATGGTGACAGATGGCGCGTGAGCTTCCATCATCACAAGCTCGGGTCGACTAGAAAAATAAGCACCGACAATGGTCTGACCCAAAAAGATGGCTGTCAGTGGAACCAACGAAAAAACAGGAAGGCTCAGGGTCCAAGCCGCCATTCGGCTTAGTGAAAGCGATGACGACCAAGTTAAAATGGGACCCATCAAACGCCAAACGATCACAAAAACAGCCAATGTAAAAACAATTGGAATCACAAAAGCCTGCCAAAAAAGTGGAACAAATGGCATCTGGCCAATCAAGTAAATAAAGCCTGCCAATAAAGTTGCCTTAAGAGCAGAAAAAATCCACGGCCAAGAATTATACTTCAGCGAGCTGGGCAAAGAGTGGGTGATCCATATTCCAGCCGTGCTGAGCGTATTAATATTGGAAACCAAAGATAATAAAATTCCTAAACCGATGGAAATAAAATAGGCGGGGTGGTCCTTGGCTTGAATATGATACTGAACACCAGCGACGACAGCGCCACTTAAGGCAAGAGTGAACAACAGAATCCAAGGCAGAACTAGATTTCTTAAGACGTTTATTTTCATAGCGGCCAGCATAATTCGATGGGCCAAGTCGGTCTAGCTTTGGTTCTCAAAAAATAGAAAGTTTTTAAATTCTTTTTCTCAAATGGCTCTGATTAGAGAATAAGCCTCTTTTTTGGCGCAAAAAGTCAGATGTGAAAGAAGGACACCGCGACCAAGATAGGTACATTCTCGCGAAAGGCACGACCAGTGTCTAATTCAAGGGTGTTGGCCTTTCTGGAATCAGGGTTTTCTGGCGTAATAAAAAGATGCCCAAAACTCAAAGAAGATTTTCGTTTTTGAAATCCGTCCTTTTCGGAGGCGGTTTGCTGATGGCCCCTTTTTATGTCAGCGCTGGTGATTTGACTTGCACCAATGCCATCGGTGGCAGTTGGAACTTTGGAACGGCTCCAAAAAGCTGCAACGTCAGTCCCTTAGCTAGCACGCCTCAGACAAAAAGCCAGTATGGCACGGTGCTGTTCAGTGATGCCGAGGCCGCAAACCTTGGACGACAAAAGTACCTGACGTCAATGTACCCCGTCTTGCGCGAAGTGGGTCGCTATTACATTCAAAAAAGGAATCCTGCGGCGACAGCGGTCGAAGTGAACTCATTTGTTGAGGGAATTTTTGCTCTAGCTAATCAGGAAAGTTTTTGGAGTCACTACCGCAATGGCACCGATGGAGTTGTCAGATATATGCGTGGGGATAATTTGCATGGCCATGGAATGATGCAAGTTGATGACCGTTCCCACACGGCGGCTTTAAAAGAAGGAAAAGGCGTCGATCTGATTTACAATATGATGTATGGGTTGGATATTTTTTATGCCAGCTGGACAAAATCAGCCACAGCTTCTTGTATCAATTCCCCCAGTGATTATAAAAATCGAACTCGAGCCGCCTGGTCCGCTTATAACGGCGGACCAGGTTCCATCTGTCGATGGAAAAATAAAAACACGGCGGGCGATCAACAGTTTTTAGCAAAGTATGATGCAAAATCTTGGCTGACTTTTGTGGCTGACCCGAAGGCTCCGGTTTCGGTCGACATTAAATGTTTAGCTGAAGGGGTGCGACCTTGTGCGCCGCCTGGAAAAGCGATTCCGCCACAACCTTTGCCGCAAAGTCCACCCAATCCCGTCGATTCAATCACGGCTTATCATGAAGGCGAAATGATTGAAGTGGCGGCAGAATTTGGTATTAATCTGAGGGGTCTCAGCGATGGAAAAATTATTTTCCGTGTGGCGAAGGGCGCTCAGTTGCGGGTCGATCAGATCAAAGTTCAAGGCGTCGACCAAGAAGTTTACGTTAAAACCAATTATCAAGGCACTGAAGGATATTTATACGGTGGGCACTCAAGGCCACAAAAAACTTTTCATCAATGGATGATTCCAGTGGTTCAACTGCAAAATTCTTTAGTGGCCTTAAAATCCAACAAGGCTTATGGATTTTTACGCGAGTGTGCGGGTCTAGCCTGTCAAAAGAAAGTGGCCTTGATTCGATCTTTTGGATCGGCTCCGCAAATGCAAATTCTTAAGCGCGAAGGCGCTTGGGTGCTTGTCAGAAGTGCTGAATTAGATGAAGAGGGTTGGATTGCCGATAGCGAAATTGAAGAGACTCGTTTTTAATGAACTTAAATAAGAAGACCGTTTTAAAATATAGTTTAAGCTTAGCAGGGACCGTTTTGCTGGGCTGGGTTTTCTTTAAAGTGGATAGTCCTCGAAGTAAAAATAGCCTGCGATCTCCGTCCCATTTTCCAAATGCCGGCGGTGAAAAATTAAATCAAAACGAAAGTTCTCCGATGGGTCCAAAAATAACAGATTCCATCGATCCTTCCGTGGGCGATCTTGGCAATGAGCTTCGAGAATTAAATAAGTGTTACACGGAAGACTGCGGCTTAGAAAAAACCGATGCGCGGTCAAGTTATTTTAATCTAGGCCAAAAAATTCGCCAAAAGTTATTACAAATTCAAGCTTTGGTGCAAATTGATGAAGTGGCAGAACCAAAAATTTCTGAAATGGCCCGAGAGTTTATTGAAAACTCTGACGGACATGTGCAAGAAGCGGCCATGGACCTGATGTCGACGCAAAGCCCGTCGCCGGAAAATTTAAAAGCGATTCTTGAACATGTCATTAAAGGCAACGACGCCGAACTGATTCATCAAGCCCTTCTTGAGCTTCGACGTTATCCATCGCCTGAAGACCAAGAGGTGATTCGCCAAACTTTGGCGCAGGTGTTATTGACCGGTGCCCCTTTTGTCGCAAAAGCTGTGGCCGAAAAGGCAGAGCTTTTTATCAACGACCACAATCTGGAATTCTTTGAACGTTTGACTGGACAAATAGATCCCAAGTCGTGGGTGGCCATCAACCTGCAATCTTCCTTGCGTGAGTTTCGCCGCAAGTCTTCGGCAGGCTGATGCTTTCCTTATATATCATGAGTGCGATCTATATTTTGGCTGGTTTAAACCACTTCAGGGTGCCAAAGATCTATCTGACAATCATGCCCCCTTATATTCCCTATCCCGAATTTATGGTCTTTATCAGCGGTGTGATAGAAATGATTCTTGGGGCCGCTCTTTTGTGGCCTCCGACCAAGTCCATCGCGGCTTGGGGGATCGTAGCGCTTTTGATTGCGATTTTACCGCCCCATATTTATATGATCCAGAATCAGAAAAATTGGTCAAAGATTCCAATTTGGGCTTTATGGTTACGACTGCCGATGCAGGCCATTTTAATATTGTGGGCTTATTCATTCACTTAAAGAAAACCTAATTCATATTCTTAGACCGCAACTGCTCGTTTAAAATCAGAAACAATAACATCATAAAAAATGATCCTGTTAAAATTGTCACAATGGCTGCGCCTGCTGGCAAATCAAATTTATAGGACGCTAGGAATGAAACCAAAACTCCAAAAACTCCGAAAAACCAAGCAAAAA
>JAYWEU010000196.1:0-11512 GCA_043779385.1 Pseudobdellovibrionaceae bacterium | reverse complement strand
AAAGGAACTTCTCCTTTTTCTCAACAGAGGGTCTATGCAGTTATTTGTAGTCTTGGGATTGTTGATTTACATCATTGGGCTTTATTTCAGCAAAAATCCTCTGAAGCACAGCAAAAAATTTATGTGGCATCGATTCTTAAGTTGGTTTCCTTTGGGCATGACCTATTCATTTATGTACATGGCTCGTTACAACTTGGATTCCTTAGCCACGGCTGAAGTGATTACGAAAGCTGAAAAAAGTCAGATTTCGGGATGGGGATTTTTTATTTATGCCGCCTCCCTTTTTGTGTCCGGGCCTTTGATCGACAAATTGGGTGGCAAAAAGGGCATGCTCCTGGGCAGCCTTGGCGCTGCTATTTTTAATATTTTAATGGGTTGGGCGCTTTACCTTTATCTGCATGATAAAAATTCTCTTAATCTCGTGGTTGCCCTGACACTACTTTATTCGTGCAATATGTTCTTTCAAAGTTTTGGTGCGATCTCGACCATCAAAGTAAAGTCTTATTGGTTTCATGTCCGTGAACGGGGAACTTTTGGTGCCATTTTTGGAACTTTAATATCCCTTGGTGTGTATTTTTCATTTGATTGGACCGAGGCCATCATCAAGGCTGTCCGAGTTGGTCCTGTGGCGGAAGCTTCGACGTTTCGGGAGATGATGCAAAAATTATTTGCGCTTCAAGAGGCTTCGCTGTCGGCCTATTGGTTAGCCTTTTATATTCCCGCAGGAATTCTTTTAGTGTGGTGCTTGATCGATGTTGTCTTGATTAAAGATTCTCCCGATGAGGCTGGCTTTGAAAGATTTGAAACTCACGACGCCTCCCATGGTCTTCATGAGACCGGCGTTCACAGCTGGCTTCAAATCATAAAATCTGTTTTTTCAAATCGAATTATTCTAATGATTGGCGCTATTGAATTCACCTCAGGAATTCTAAGGGATGGCGTGATGAAATGGTATCGCCTGTACGCCAAAGACACGGGCTTTGGCGTGGACAGCATTCTTGCCAACTGGGGACTTTGGGCCGCTGTAACTGGAATTTTAGGCGCCTTTATTGCTGGAACGGTGTCTGATAAATATTTTCAGTCCCGACGGGCCCCTGTCGCTGGAATTTTACAAGGCATCATGTTTGTTTCGACCATCTTTATGTTTTTCTCGATTTCAAAAAATCCCGTCATCACAGGTATCAGTGCCCTTGTGATTATGATGGCCGTGATCGGCGTCCACTCCATCATGTCAGGAACAGCGACCGCTGATTTCGGAGGACGTCGCGAAGCCGCAACAGCCACAGGGGTCGCTGATGGATTTTCAAAATTAGGATCTTCGTTTCAAGAATTTGCGTTGGGCGGACTGCTGACAAAAGAGACTTGGATTTACTGGCCTAGTTTTTTACTGCCGTTCACACTTTTCGGACTTTTCTTTGCCATTCGACTTTGGAAAAAGCTTCCCGAAGCGACTAAAAAATATTTAGCAGAAGTCGAAAAAATTAAAACCGTGATGGAAAAAAACTAAGTCGCTTAAAGAGAAAACTTTTTCTTTAAGCGGGTCAGCGCTTCGACGGAAGTTCTGACTTTAAAGGTCGTGCCTTTGTCGTCATAGGACTCGGTCAGGACGCGCATTTTTCCTCTGATTTCGCCGATGGCGCCTTTATTTGTATAAGGGATATAAAGATCTTCATCTTTCATATCGCTTTCAAAATTATCAATCAGCTTTAATCGTAAAGCCATTAGATCTTCAGGACTTCGGGTCGACAGTAAAATCGCCTCTGGGTATTCGGTTTTTAGCTGCTGAATCTGCTCGGATGTCAGCCGATCTTTTTTATTTAAAATTAAAAAGCTTGGCACCTCAGTGGCGCCCACTTCACCTAAAACTTGCCTTGTTACTTCCAGCTGCGAACGAAATGTTGGATCTGAGGCATCCACAACAAAAAGTAGCAGCGATGCATTGAGTGCTTCATCTAAGGTTGATCTGAAAGAAGCCACCAGATCATGGGGAAGTTTTTTAATAAATCCGACGGTGTCAGACAAAAGAATTTTGGGCATTGTTTCTGGAGCTAAGGGACGAACGGTGGTATCCAGTGTGGCAAATAATTTATCAGCAACTAAAACTTCACTGCCGGTCATGGCCCGCATCAAGGATGATTTTCCTGCATTGGTGTAGCCAACTAAGGCGACAGAGATTTCTTGATCTCGTTTGGCCCTCCTGATGAGATGTTCATTCTGAATAGAATTCAGTTCTGTTTTTAATTCTTTGATCCGATCTCGGATGTGGCGTTTATCCAGCTCTAAACTTGTTTCACCAGACCCTTTACCGCCACCACCCTGCTGGTCATTGCCGGCCCCAGTTTCACGAAGCCTTGGAGCCACATACGTTAACCTTGCAATTTCAACTTGCAAGCGCGCCGACTTTGTTCGCGCATGCCGGCTGAAGATTTCAATAATCACACCGGTGCGATCCAAAACTTTAACGCCTGTCGCACTTTCGACATTGCGCAATTGCGAAGGCGATAGGTCACAATCAAAAATAATAATATCTGCTTTTTCTTTCGGTGCGGCTAATGCCTCAACCTCTTCAATTTCTGGATTTGAAGATTCATCATCTGTTGGTTCCTGATTGCTGGTGAATTTAAGAGCGGCTTTGGATTTCTTATGTTGCACCATCGATGCCACAACTCCAGTACCGCCTGTCCACTCCGCTAAAACTTTAAGGCGCCCGTCGCCTAGAACGTTAGAGCCTCGATCAGAATTTCGCCTTTGCGAAAGCTCTCCGATCACTTCATATCCTAAAGTGGTCGCTAGTCGGCCTAGCTCTTGGAGGGAGGCTTTGTGGTCTTCAGTTGTAACTTGTGGAAGTTGAATACCAACAAGAAGGGCTTTCATCATAGGCCCCGAGGCTGCCACCGATGCTGGAAACAGGCAAGCACAGATGCAAATGCCTACATTGAATCGTAAATTTTCTTAATAATTTCAGGAATTTTTATTGTCGAAATCGGCGCTACAAAAATCGTGTCATCACCTGCAATGGTGCCAAGAATACCGATCGGACGAATTTGATCTAAATGCCTGGCGACAAGATTGGCGGAACCCGCTGCTGTATGAATCACGATGATCGAGTCATTGTGAGTGATATCAATTAAAAGATGTTTCAAGCTTGAAACAAAAATCGGCGCACTGGCCGACAGATCTTGTGATAAACGGTAAACCGTACTGCCGGAAGCATCGACAGCTTTCACCGCCCCTAACCGTCGCAAGTCACGGGAAATTGTGCTTTGAGTGATATCAAATTTTTGTCGGCGTAACTCATCGGCCAATTCTTCTTGGGTAGAAATTTTTCCATCCGCCAGAAGTTTTCGCAAAACCGTAATACGTTGACGTGCATCAGTGACGGCCATTGAAAAGTCCTATCATTAATGCCTTCTGTGCATGAAGACGATTTTCTGCCTGTTCGAAAAGGGCTGAATTTGACATCTCGACAACCTCAGCGGTGATTTCTTGCCCTTTGATCATCGGTAAACAATGCAAAACAATCGCCTGAGGCTGGGCTGTTGCTAATAGGTTTTTATTCACTTGATAGTCTTCAAAGGCTTTGAGACGAATTTCATTTTCTTTTTCAAAACCCATACTGGTCCAAACATCTGTGTAGATAGCATCAACACCGGCCACAGCTTCTTGGGGGGTCGTGAATTTTTTAATTTCAGCTCCACCCGCTTTGGCGCGAATGTGGGCTCTTGCTAAAATTTCAGAATCTGGCTGATAACCTTGCGGACAAGCATAGTGCACATCCACTCCCACGAAAGGGGCCATCAAAAGTAAAGAGTGAAGAACGTTATTTCCATCGCCGATATACGCTAACTTCAAACCTTGAAGCTTGCCAAATCTTTGCAGCAAAGTCTGCAGATCCGCTAGGGCTTGGCAAGGATGATGCGAATCCGACAAACCATTGATGACGGGAATTTTAGATTTTGAAACCATGCGCTCTAGAGTTTCATGTTTGAATGTTCTTAGCATTAACCCATGAACCATACCCTGAAGCACGCGAATTTCGTCTTCGGGCTCTTCGTTCTTTTTTTGTTGGCTTGAAAGCTCGATGGAAGTACCACCTAATTCTTGGACACCGACCGTAAAACTTAATCGAGTTCTTAAAGAAGGCTTTTCGAAAATCAGCGCGATGGACTTATTATTAAGGACATTTTGCTTTTCTTGCCCCCGAGTCTTTTTTAAAAACTCGGCCGTCATTAAAAGCTCTAACAATTCAGTTTTAGATAATTCTTCACCTGTTAAAAAGTGCTGGGCCTTAAACTGCAACATGGGAAACGGCCTCGGCCTTATTAAAAGGAACATACTGGTAAACATCTTCCTCTTCAGGCATGCACCAAGTTCCCACGTAATCGCTCCAAAGACCATTCAATGAATCCCGCGCGTTCATCACACGAACGGCTTTTACGCCTTGCTGAAGAGCATGCAAAATCGTCAAAGTTTTTGTGTACATGCCGCCGGTGACAACTTCGTCTTCGACCATATTTTCTAAAGTGTGCTGGCTCATTTGGCTGACCAATTGTTTTTGTGTATTCCAAATGCCGTTTTGATCCGTTAAGAACACCAAGTATTCAGCCTTTAAAGCTGTCGCTAAGTGAGTCGCCGCCCAATCCGCATTAATATTATAGGCTTCGCCATTTTCACCCACACCAATCGGTGCAATCACAGGAATCGGAGAATTCGGTTGCGATAATAATCCTTCGATCCACTTCACAGCCACTTCTTGGATGGATCCAACTTGGCCTAATTCTTCGGAAGCTTGTTTACATAATAAAGTTTTTCCGTCAGCTCCAGAAAATCCCACAGCCGGAAGCCCTTGCGAACCCAAATGTCGGATTAATTTTCGATTGATATCGCCGCACAAAACGCCTTCGATGACATCCATCATATCTGGCGTTGTGACTCGCTGGCCTTTGATAAAATTCCACTCGATGCCTCGACGAGTCAGTTCAGCATTAATAGCAGGACCACCGCCGTGAACAAGAATGACTTGGTAGCCGTATTTTCGATATTGTTTTAAGGCTTCCGTCACGACGTGAAGAACTTTTTCGTCTTGTAAAGAAGCGCCACCCAACTTGATTAATACACGTGATGATTTCATGAGTACTCCGTATTGATCTCAACATATTTTTTTGAAAGATCGCAGCCCCAAGCCGTTGCTGTTTCAACGCCGGACTTCAGATCAATCAAGATATGAATTTTTGGTTGTTTTAAAAGTCCTCGAACGTGTTCACGATTGAACTCGATCGGGGCGCCATTTTCAAAAAGTAATTCACCTTGGATTCGTAAATCCATTTTATTTAAAGACGCGGCGGGAACCTTTTCAGCTCCAAGGCGAGCTAAAATTCGTCCCCAATTAGGATCTTCGCCGTGCATCGCTGTTTTAATTAGCGGACTTAAAGTCACGCCTCGAGCGGCTTGACGAGCTAGTTCCACATTCGGAGCATTAACTAATTCAACTTCTAAAAGTTTGCTGGCGCCTTCGCCGTCAGCGGCGATCGATTGCGCTAACACTTTAGAAACATTTAAAAGCTCTGCTTTAAAAGCTTTAAAATCGGCGTCTGTTTTAAGTTCAACGTTCGCGGCACCGCTAGCCATCATAAAAACACAATCGTTCGTTGATGAATCACCATCGACGCTGATCATATTAAAAGTCAGATCCGTTGTTTCTTTTAAAAGGGACTGACACAAAGCCGGAGTTAATTTTAAATCTGTTAATAAATAACCAAGCATTGTCGCCATATTCGGATGAATCATTCCAGAACCTTTGCAGATTCCAGTGATGCGAACTTCGCCTTGCGATAATTTCACAGTGGTCATCACGGTTTTTGGAACAAGGTCTGTGGTTAAAATTGCCAAAGCAAAATTTTCGGCAACGTCTGTTGCACGCTCGACAAGCTCAGGAATTGAAGCTGTGATTTTTTCGATCGCTAAATGCTGACCGATCACACCTGTGCTTGCGGTTAAAACTTGGTTGGCATTAATTCCTAATTCTTCAGCGATGGCTGCCGCCATCAGATCATTATTTTTTGTGCCTAAAGCGCCGGTGGCCGCATTCGCTTGTCCGGAATTTGTCACGATCGCTCTGACTTTATCTGATGGAAGGATCGATTGGCAGTGCAAAACGGGAGCTGCTTTTAATTCATTCAATGTAAATACGCCGGCCGCGACACAGTCTTTTTCAGAATAGATTAAACCGATATCAGGACGATAACGTCTTACGCCACAATTCACACCGCTGGCTAAAAAACCTAAGGGAAGTACTGTTCTATGCAGTCCAGGACCTAAAGTCATTTTTTCTATCTCTCCACGTTTATTGGGGTTGTCAGAGCATACTGCAAAGGCAAATCTAGAAAACGGTTTAAGTTTTCTACAGCTTGGCTTGCAGCCCCCTTCAAAAGATTGTCGATCACAGAAAAAACGTAAAGTTTTTGGCCGACCAGTTGATATGAAATATGAGTGTACGGAGTTCCAACAACTTTTGTTAGGCTCGCAAGCTTGGGAAGCTCGCGACCAAATCTAACAAGATTGTAATCCGCGTACTCTTCAGCAAAAGCATTTTCAATCACATTGAGATCTGTCGTTTTTGCGGTAGTGTAGATCCCAGCGATGATTCCTCTTTTAACCGGCAGTAAATGCGTCGAAAAATGCGGATCAATCGTGACCCCCGAAAACATCTCTACGGCTTCTTGAATCTCTGGCATGTGTTGATGCTGGCCCACTTTATAAGGAAGACAATTTTCGCTGGCTTCAGAAAATAATAAGTTTTCAGACGCTTTTCGTCCTGCGCCTGTGGTGCCCGACTTTGCATCGATCACAATATGATTAGTTTCGATCAGATTTCTTTTTAATAAAGGAATTAACGCCATACTGATCGCTGTTGCGTAACATCCTGGATTTGCAATCAGTTGATTTTTCTTTTTTAACGGGCCTGCAAAGGGCATCAAGCCATAATCAGCGGATGCCAAGTGCGCAGCTTCCGTATGGTTAAAGTGATACCATTTATTGTAATCATTATTTTTCAATCGAAACGCGCCACTTAAATCAATGACGGTTTTTCCCGCTGCTAAAATCTGCGGAGCCAATTTCAAAGATACTTCTGCAGGCGTTGCTAAGAAAACAACATCTGTTAAATGCGACATCAATTGATCGTCCGGCAAACAAATCACTTTCTCTGCACCAGTATCCAAAAGATCATCGCTCAGGGAAAATTGTTTAGTCGCATAACAATGTGTTAAGGAAACCGCTGGGTGCCTTAAAAGGAGGCGGCTCAACTCCAACCCAGAGTATCCCCTAGCGCCCACGATGGAGGTGGTGATTTTACTAGCTGTGTTATTTGCCGACTTTTTATGCATCATTTGTGCATATTTAGGCCTATTAGAGCTTATGTCAATTTTAAATTGCATTATTTTAGGTTCTTGTGCATAAATATCCAACAATATGCATCTTAAAAGGTGCGTGCCTCAAACTCGACTTAAAATAGTCCTCTGAAGGAAAGGTTTCCGACCATGAAAGACACTCAGAAAAAGGTTCTTCTCGTCTATAGTGGGGGTCTAGATACCTCAGTTTGTATTCCCCTGATGCGCGAAGAATATGGCTATAAAGAAGTCGTCACCGTGACCGTTGATGTCGGCCAAGACCCCGCAGATATTCAGCAAGCGGCGGAAAAAGCAAAAATTTTAAAAACCGAACATTATACGGCTGATGCAAAAGAAGAATTTACAGAAAAATATTGCTGGCCTGCGGTTCAAGCCAACGGCGACTATCAGGGTTATCCCATGTCGACGTCGATCGCTCGTCCTTTAATCGCGGCAGTCGCAGTTGAGTACGCCAAAAAATTAGGGATCACTTGTTTTGCCCACGGCTGCACCGGTAAAGGCAACGACCAATACCGCATCGAGTACGGCATTCGAAGCATGATGCCGGAAGCAGTGATTCACGCCCCAGTGCGAGAGCGAAATATGACCCGAACTTGGGAGATCGAATACGCCAAAGAAAAAAATATTCCGATTCAACAGTCTTTAAATAAGATCTGGTCCATCGATGAAAATCTTTGGGGCCGGTCTATCGAAGGCGGCCGACTTGAAGAGCCTGATTTTGCTCCGCCCGAAGAGATTTTCCAGTGGACTAAATCGATCGAAGATTCAGACGCTAAAGCCAGCACCGTAAAAATTGCCTTTAAAAATGGTGTACCTGTGACAATCAACGGTGAAAAAGCCACGCCCGCACAGCTCGTGCTAAAAATGAACACCATGGCTGGAAATCATGGCGTTGGCCGCATTGATATTATGGAAGATCGAATGATGGGGCTTAAGGTTCGAGAAAATTACGAATGTCCTGGTTCAACTGTTTTTTTAAAGGCGCATAAGGCTTTAGAAAACTTAGTCCTGACCCGTGATGAAATTCGTTTTAAAGCCATCGTCGATCAAGAGTGGAGCCGATTAGCCTATGAAGGGCTGTGGCTTGATCCTTTAAAGCAGGACTTAGAATGCTTTATTCAGTCGACACAAAAACGTGTCACCGGTGAAGTGACGTTGAAACTTTTTAAAGGCCAAGTCACCGTTCTTGGACGAAGTTCTAAATGGGCTCTTTACTCTGAAGACTTGGCCTCTTTTGATACGACGACTTTTGATCAGCGGGAAAGCACGGGAGCCGTTAAAAACTTTGGTTTGCAAGGTCGCATGTTTCATTCTTTGTTAGAAAAATATCAGAAGGAACAATAATGAAGTTATGGGGCGGACGATTTTCTAAAGAGACCTCAAAAGAAGTCGAAATATTTTCGTCCTCCATTGATATTGATGCCAAGATGTGGGCTGTGGATTTAAAAACCTCGGCAGCCCATGCTCGAATGCTTGCGGCTCAGAAAATTATTCCAGGTGTTGATGCTGATAAAATCATTCAAGGGCTTCATGAAATCGGTGAAGAAATTTCCACCGGTAAATGGTCTTTCAATCCAGAAGCTGAAGATATTCACGGTGAAATTGAAAAACGTCTTTTTGAAAAAATCGGTGAAGCCGCTAAAAAAGTTCACACGGCCCGCAGCCGAAATGATCAAGTCGCGACCGACACGCGCCTCTTTTTAAAAGAGCATGTTGATGCCCTGACAAATGATCTGCTGGCCCTCCAAAAAGAACTTTTAAATCAGGCCAAAAATCATAAAGAAACAATTCTTCCGGGCATGACTCATATGCAACACGCACAACCCGTAAGCTTAGCCCATCATTTGTTAGCCTATTTTTGGATGTTTCAGCGGGACAAAGAACGCCTGACGGAAAGTGGTCCACGAATTTTATCCATGCCCTTGGGGTCGGCGGCCTTAGCGGGAACGGGCTTCCCGATTGATCGACAAGCCGTTTGCAAAGAATTAAATTTTTTTAAAGTGACTGAAAATAGTTTGGATGCCGTTTCCGACCGGGATTTTGTGATCGAGTTTTTATCTGACGCTTCAATTATTATGATGCACTTATCAAGGTTTTGCGAAGAGCTTATTTTATGGAGCACGCCCGAATTTAATTTTGTCGAACTTGGTGACGAAGTGACGACGGGCTCTTCGATTATGCCGCAGAAAAAAAATCCAGATGTCGCAGAATTGATTCGTGGCCGCGTTGGTCGTGTGTATGGAGCCCTGATGGGTGCGCTGACCATGATGAAATCCCTGCCTTTAAGCTACAACCGCGATATGCAGGAAGATAAAGTTCATCTTTTCGAAGGGCTTGAGACTGTGACTTCTTGTGTCCGCTTGATGCTTCTGACTTTACAAAAAGCCAACTGGAAACCCGCTTCGATGAGGGCGTCTTTAAAAGCTGATTTTTCAAACGCCACTGACCTTGCCGATGACTTAGTTGAAAAAGGCATGAGCTTTCGTGAAGCTCACGAAGTGGTGGGCCATGTCGTGCAAAAATGTATCGCGATGAATAAGGGTTTGGAAGATATGACTCTAGAAGAACTTAAGGCTTCACATCAACTGTTTGATCAAAAGACCTTAGGGAAACTCAATCATTTGTCCGTCATGAAGGCGCGAAATTCTGAAGGCGGCACCAGTCCCCAGGCCGTTGAAGCGCAAATTCAAAAAGCTCTTTTGGTCATCTAACTGCTATGGAAGAGATCGAGAAGTTTTTTAAATGCCCCTACTGTCTCGAGAAAATCTCGATGCTTTTAGATATTTCTGTAGATGAAGCGCAGTCTTATATCGAAGATTGCGAAGTCTGTTGTCAGCCCATTCAAGTCACTTTTGAAAGCACTCAAGGGAAGCTGAAAGGCTTTCACGCTGATAAAGCCTCCGGTTAAATCGCAATCCCCGACCAAAGCCTATTTCAAACAGCAACAAGACCCCGCGCACTCATCTTGAGCTTTAATTGAGCTTTACTTGAGCTTTAAAAGAGCCGAATTATCTCTGTCATTCTGCTTAAATTTTTTTGGGGGCTTCGGTGCGAAATTTATTTTTTATCTCCAGTTTCTTAGGCCTTGCGGCCGTTAGTTTTTTAACTTTCCTTTGGACCCCCTTCTGCGCCCTCTTTCTTTTTGTCGTGCCGCCAGTGGCTTTAGGGCTGCACGATGCTTTTCAAACTAAAAAAGCGATCCTCAGAAATTTTCCCTTGTTAGGTCACTTTCGATATTTATTTGAACTCATTCGTCCTGAAATTCAGCAATATTTTATCGAATCCGAAACAGATGGCGCGCCCGTCCCCCGCGAAACTCGCTCGGTGGTCTACCAAAGGGCCAAGCAACAAACAGACACCCTGCCCTTTGGCACTCAAAGAAATGTTTATGCTGAAGGCTACGAATGGATTGGGCACTCTTTATCGCCTCGGCATTTAAAAATCGAAGACTTAAGAGTTTCCATCGGCGGCATCCTTTGTAAAAAACCTTATTCGGCCAGCATCCTAAATATTTCTGCCATGAGCTACGGCGCTTTAAGTAAAAATGCAGTGCAAGCTTTAAACGGCGGCGCAAAACTAGGTGGCTTTTATCATAACACCGGCGAAGGTGGAGTCAGCCCTTACCACCTGCAAGAGGGTGGCGATTTAATTTGGCAAATCGGCACCGGCTATTTTGGCTGCAGAACCGCTGACGGAAATTTTTCGGCTCAAGACTTTAAAGTCATGGCTCAGCGTGAAAATATAAAAATGATCGAAATCAAACTTTCGCAAGGGGCAAAGCCCTCGCACGGCGGAATCTTGCCGGCGGCTAAAATAACTCCAGAAATTATTGCTATTCGAAAAGTCGAAGCGGGCAAAGATGTTATCTCGCCCCCAGCCCACAAAGCTTTTTCAAGCCCGGTGGGATTATTAAATTTCATTCAAGAACTTCGGGATCTTTCTGGCGGGAAGCCCGTTGGCTTTAAATTATGCATTGGCCAGGCTTCCGAATTTATGTCGATTTGTAAAGCGATGATTGAAACGGGCCTGCGACCCGACTTTATCACTGTCGATGGCGGCGAAGGCGGCACGGGCGCGGCCCCCTTAGAATTTTCAAATCATGT
>JAYWEU010000195.1:0-1570 GCA_043779385.1 Pseudobdellovibrionaceae bacterium | reverse complement strand
TTGTACAAAAATTTGATCCAAAAATTAAATTTATGATTTTAATTCACCCGATTGAATTTAAGCGCCGAATTGCAACGGGTCGAATGTCGCATTTATGTTTGCAAGATTCAGAATTAATCATTGGGCAAAATTATTCTGAGAACGAATCCGTCAATCAGGTTTTAAAAGACCCTCACAATCATTGCATGATTTTATATCCTGGCAGAGCTTCGACAAATTTAACTTCGATGAGTCTTGTCGAGCGGCAAGAGCTTTTTCCAAAGAATAAAAAACTGGTGATTTTTGTGATTGATGGAACCTGGGCGACAGCCGGTAAAATGGTCTACCAAAGTAAAAATTTATTTTTACTTCCAAGATTTTGCTTCACGCCGCCGGCACCTTCTAATTTTAGGGTTCGAAAACAGCCAGCCCCAGGTTGCTATTCAACGGTTGAAGCGATTCATCACACCTTAGAACTTCTGGGTCCCAGTCAGGGCCTTGATCTTTCATTGAAACATCAAGATCGGCTGCTGTTCGTTTTTGATAAAATGGTTGAAAAACAGTTGGAATTTATTGATCTTTCAAGGGCTTTGCCTCGATCAACGACCTATCGAAGACTGAGTCAAAGGCCCGCTTAATGATTCAACAAAAAATTTTTAAAAAGAAAATTTTGATTTTAAATGGCAGTCCCCAGGGGCCCCGAAGTAACAGTCAAAAGTTAATTAAAAAATTAATCAAAGAATTAGACTCAAGTCTTCACGCCGACTGTGTTCACCTGAGCCAAAAAAAATATTCTCAGAAGCTAAGGTCTCAAATTGCAGCGGCGGACGGGTTGATTTTTGTGTCGGGAACTTATTGGGATTCGTGGGGCAGTCCTTTGCAAGAATTTCTAGAAAAGGCCACGGTTCTTGAAGGCTCAAACGCTGTGGTTGGAAAACCCTGCGCCGTCTTTATTTTGATGCATTCGGTAGGGGGAAAAGGAGTTCTTTCAAGACTGCAGGGGGTGCTTTCAACCTTGGGTTTTCTGATTCCACCCATGAGTGGGATGGTTTATTCTTCGCTGAGTCATCGAATTGCGAAAGGCCCGCAAAAAAATATGGATGAAGATATTTGGCATTTAAATGACACTAAACTCATTCTAGGCAACTTCAGACTTGCCCTTGAGATTCAAAAGAAATGGGTTTGTTGGCCCGTGGATCGAAAAAATTTTGAGCGACTATGGTTAAAATAAAGGCATTCTCAATTTCCTTGGCTCATGACCCAGTTTGCGCTATTTTTGACGCTCAAAATAAGCCTGAACCAATAGGGAGTCCCCTGTGAATATTTCAAAGAATTGCATCGTCACGCTCAATTACACACTAACTGATGATGAAAGTGAAACCTTAGACACCTCTGTTGGGGGCGAACCCTTAGTTTATCTTCACGGGGCGCAAAATATCATTCCAGGTTTGGAAGAAGCCCTTGAGGGTAAAAAAATGGGCGATAAATTTAAAGTTTCGATTCCGGCTGAAAAAGCTTACGGCGAACACATGGAAGAAATGATTCAAAATATTCCAAAAAATCAGTTTCCCCCAGGGCAAGATCTGCAGCC
>JAYWEU010000194.1:0-1575 GCA_043779385.1 Pseudobdellovibrionaceae bacterium | reverse complement strand
TGACCTTCAGCGTACTGGCTAAAGGAATCGATATGATCATGCCCAAAATGCCCATGACTTGAGCACCAATCAGGACGGATAAAACCACCGAGACAGGGTGAAGATCGACAATTTTTGCCACAACAAATGGAATCACGAAGACGATGTCTACGGCTTGCGCTGTCGCATAAACAATACTGAGAGAAAAATACTCGGCAGGGGACGCACCATTGATCATCGCAATTAAAAAAGCTGGAACAGCACCAATCAAAGGGCCCAAATAAGGAATCAGATTGAGCAGGCCGCCGATCAAAGCCAAGACCAGCGCGTAAGGAAAACCGACGATCATTAATCCGATCCACAAAACGAAACCGACAATAATAGACTCTAAAAGGCGGGCTCGGATAAAGCCGCCCATCTGAGTCGTGATTTGGTAATTCAAATTAAGAACCAATTCAAAGAAATTATTAGGGACTAAGCTAAAAATATTCCGTACTAATTTGCGACCATCTAGCAGCATAAAAAAAGCTAAAAAAGGTGAAAGAAAAAACACTGTCAGTGAATTTGAAACATGTTCAGGAAGTTCTTTGAAAATATTTTGAGCAAAAACTGTAAACTTTTCCTGCGCTTGTTGAGCGATATTGGTTTTATAAACAGCTGTAAAAAAACCACTGTACCGAGCCTGGATTTCATTGATTAAGCCAATAACCCCATCGATATATTTAGGAAAATCAGCTCGTAAAGAGTCAAACTGAGTGACCAGCATAGGAATAAAAAACGGCAAAAATAAAGCTAAAACAATTGTCATACCGGCAAAGGGTATCAGCGTTGACGAAAGCCGGGACAGCCCACGTCTTTCAAAGTAATCAACAATGGGATTTAAAAGAAAAAATAAAACAAAGGCCAAAATAAAGGAAACCAAAAGATTTTTTATAAACGCCACGATAACGATTAAAAAAATCAGGGCGCCTAAGAAAAAAAACAATTTTCGAGTGCTGATCTTTTCAACGAGCGGGAGATACTTATCTCTCATCGCGTTTTACTTTCTTTTTCAGAACCCGGATCATGGCTGTCGTTTCAGAAAGGCGGGTCCCTAAAATTCGACCCAGGCCAATTAAAATTTTAACTCCAGCTGTTGGATTTCTTGAAATCACTTCCATTAAATCAGGCTTAAAGAAACCAATTAAAATTGTTTCTTCATGAGCTGTCGCCGTGGCTGTTCTTCGACCGGTCTCTTCAACAAGAGCGATCTCGCCAAAAAAATCGCCGTCAGAAAGTCGCGTTACAAAAGTTGACCGTGGAGCCTCACCCACGACACTTGATTCTTCGACCGATATATCAACGCTGCCTGAAACGATAATGTAAAGTCCGACACCAATTTCACCTTGGTGAAAAATGGTCTCACCGGTGCGATAATTTCTGACATTCACAATACTTTTCACCAGCTTTAATTCACGCAGGCTGAGGTCAGAGAAAAGAATATTATTTTTTAAAGCATTTTGAAGGCTTTTTTCTTGGCGGTTGGTTTTAAAAATATTATCCCAAAAATAATTTACCAAGGCGATCCTCCAGAGGTGACATAAAGCGAAGTCTTTT
>JAYWEU010000193.1:0-1582 GCA_043779385.1 Pseudobdellovibrionaceae bacterium | reverse complement strand
CAATTTTTTTCCAGATCAAAGGCGAAATCGTATAGCCCACCAGTCGATCTAAGATCCTTCGAGCTTCCTGGGCACGCACTAAGTTAAAATCAATCTCGCGAGTTTCTTTTAAAGATTTTTGAATCGCTTCTTGGGTGATCTCATGAAAGACCATTCGTTTTGTTGGAATTTTAGGTTTTAAAACTTCGACCAAGTGCCAAGAAATACTTTCCCCTTCGCGGTCTTCGTCCGTCGCAAGGTAAAGCTCGCTGGCTCCTTCTAATTTATCACGCAAAATTTTAACAACTTTTTCTTTATCCCGAGGAATGCAGTAGATGGGGTCAAAGTTATTTTCAACATTCACACCCAGTTGCGACCATTTTTCTTTTTTAAATTTGGCAGGAATGTCCTTGGCCGACCGGGGGAGGTCCCGAATATGACCCATGCAGGACTCAACAATATAGCCTTTGCCTAAGAACTTTCGGATGGTTTTTGCTTTCGTCGGAGACTCAACGATCACCAGCTTAGCGCCCGCATTTGATTTGCTAACTACTTTTTTTGCCATTCGTCCTTGTACTCTTTTGAGGCTTTGCCCTCAATTTGATAGGTGACTCGACTTTAGCCCAACAGCCTTGTCTATATAAATGTACACTTAGAAAGTGATTGGTTTAAAGGAAACGCGCAAGTTTTAACTTTGACCTTACGCTTCAACCAGCCTTTCAAGTAGGATCAAAATATGAAAAAAATCTCTGAATTTAAAACCTCATTGCGTTTTTTGCTCACTGACATCGACGACACTCTGACTGACGAAGGTCAGCTGCAGGCCCCCGCCTATCAAGCGCTTTGGGATTTAAAGGCTGCTGGCGTGCAGGTCATTCCGATCACTGGACGTCCCGCAGGTTGGTGCGAAATGATCGCCCGCATGTGGCCCGTCGCCGGCATTGTCGGAGAAAACGGCGGCTTCTACTTCCGTTACAATAATAAAAAAATGCACAGGGATTTTTTTTTCGATGAAAAAACTCAAAATGAAAATCGAAAAAAGTTAGATGCTCTTCAAGCAAAAATTTTAGCCGCGGTTCCAGGTTCAAGCCTGGCCAGTGATCAATTTTGTCGCATGATGGACCTCGCCATCGATTTTTGCGAAGACGTTCCCGCCTTGCCCGAATCCGAAGTTAAAAAAATTGTTTCTATTTTTGAAGCGGCGAGTGCTCAGGCTAAAATCAGTTCTATTCACGTCAACGGCTGGTTTGGCGATTATAACAAGGTGACAATGTCATTAAGGATGCTGTCGAAGGAATTTAATTTGTCTGAATCAGAAGCAAAGAAAGTGGTGGGCTTTGCCGGCGATTCGCCTAATGATGAGCCCATGTTTGCTTGCTTTCCGCACTCATTCGGCGTCGCCAATTTGCAAAAATTTGCCAGCACATTGAAAAACAAACCAACTTATATTGCTGACCAAAATGGCGGTAAAGGGTTTGTTCAAATTGCAGCCGCCGTCATCGATGCTAAAAAATAAAGAGCCGATCTTATCCAGATCGGCTTCTTTTAAACTAAAAATGAATCAAACAAAATAAGCTAGCGCTTAGTCTCTCAAAGAAAATAA
>JAYWEU010000192.1:0-4412 GCA_043779385.1 Pseudobdellovibrionaceae bacterium | reverse complement strand
TTTATAAAAAGACCGGGCATCCCCGTCAAAGCCGACGACTTCTTGAACAAGCTTTAATATATAATGGCTTTGCAGATCATTATTTAACTGATGCGTTTGCTTCTGGCCATATTCGGGTGCCTCGCATTCAAGTCAAAAACTGGGCGCTTAAAAATTTAACTGGAAGTCTAGTTTCTTATCGCGGCGATCTTCTGAGTCTTATTATGCATGATCATGAAAGTCGAAATCTTCGCAGCGGTCACGAAGAGGGCCTGCG
Source organism: Pseudobdellovibrionaceae bacterium (assembly GCA_043779385.1). Taxonomy (GTDB): domain Bacteria; phylum Bdellovibrionota; class Bdellovibrionia; order Bdellovibrionales; family Bdellovibrionaceae; genus JAYWDA01. The sequence continues at coordinate 4,156 of JAYWEU010000192.1, read as the reverse complement.
GGTCAAAAATTCATTGGGTGATCTGTGGATGACCCATGGGGATGGAGAGCTTCACACAAACACGGATGGCAGTGATCAAGGTTTTGTCATTCCTATGCTGGCCTTAAAGCAATCTTTCAAAGAGGTGATGGTTGCCTGGCAAACAGGAAAGGCAACCCTTGGAATTTATTCTGCTTCTGAATACGTTCCTTTTCATAACGATGTCTCCATGGTTGTTAAGTTTTCGCCTGAATACCAACATATGAAAAAGCGCGAAATGCTTCGATTAATATATTCAACAGTTCCACTTTTAGAAGGATTTTGGTTTCAAAAATCAGATGTCGAAAAAATGTTGCAAGCTCTTCCTGAAGTTTTTTTGCGCTTTCAAAATGATGTCACCCAAGAAATCCAAGAGCATCTTGAATTACAAGATCATTTGCCGCTCAATTACCTTGAGGCTTACAAGAAAGTGGATTAAAAAAATTATGTCGATCTCTGACTTAAAAATGCCCACATTATTTATTGGTCATGGAAGCCCCATGAATGCTCTTGCTAAAAATAATTTCTCTCAATTTCTAAATCGCAAAGGTCAAGAATTACCAAAACCAACAGCGATCCTTGTGGTCTCAGCTCATTGGGAGACCATGGGAACAAAAATTTTAAAAAGATTAAAGCCAGAAACGATTCATGACTTTGGCGGCTTCCCTAAAGAACTTTTTTCGATTCAATACCCCGCTCCGGGTTCCCTAGAAACTGCGGATAAGGTGGCGGACCTATTAAAAAATCATGACGCTGAAGCAAGCTCCGAATGGGGTCTAGATCATGGCACCTGGTCGGTTCTTAGGCATTTGTATCCCTCCGCGGATGTTCCGGTTTTACAATTAAGTTTGAATCGAAATCTTTCTTTGAAGGATCATTTAAATTTGTCCAAGGAATTGCGACCCTTGCGGGATCAAGGCATTTTGATTGTTGGCAGTGGAAATATCACGCACAATTTACGAACCGTCGACTGGCGCGATCAAGAACCCCCGATGGATTGGGCGGTTGAGTTTGATCAAATGATCATGAATGCATTGCTGGATCGAAACCTGACCACTTTACTAGCCCAAAATCCTAAGGTTCACTCATTATGGAAGCAAGCTTTGCCAAGTCTTGAGCACTATTTACCCCTCCTGTACGTCCTAGGGGCCGCAGAAGAAAATGAAATCGCTCAATTCCCTTACGAAGAGATCCAGATGGGTTCCCTGTCCATGCGATCAGTGGAATTTAAGACAAAAGACGGGGCTGGATAATTAATCACGCCAGTGGCCATGACCACAGCTAGAAAGACTTTCAACCATGACCTTTAAAGACATACCCTACGAAGAATTTTGCAAAAAATTTAAAGTTTCCGATTTTCAAAAGGAGTCAGCTTCGAACACGCTTCATATTGTATGGTGCTTTTCTGTTCCTATCCCGGCGACTGGATTATGGCCCTATCTCGCAGACACCTCGCGCTTTAATCGCCAGCTTGGATTATCGCCTCGTCAAGAGCGCGAAGTCGATGGAAAAAAAATCGTCACCACAAAACTTTTGGGATTTAAACAAGAGTGGATCGAAGAACCCTGGACTTGGTATTTTGAAAGATCGATTGAATCCCTTCGAATTTATAATTTTGGAATTGCAAAAGTAGCCCGAGCTGTTTTTTTCTTAGAACCTACAAATCAGGGTGTTGATCTATATATTAATTTTTCCTGGGTCTTAGATAACATCTTCAAATATTGGTTTCTTAAGCTCACCAGCCCCTTGCTCAAGAAAAATTTTTCAAAAGTCCTTGATAAAATTTCAGTTTTTGAAAAAACATACAAACCATCTCAACCTGTGGCTTTGAAAGAACAAAATAACCCGGCGGCAAATGTTAACTTAATAGCCCTTAAAAAAGCCGCTGAAGAATTAAAAACCAGAAAAATAAACCCCGCAGCTGTCGATGGAATCTGTGAATTTATTAAAACTGGTGATGATATCGATCTGTACCGAATTAAAGCCATTGCGCTGGCTCAAAATCTTAATATCCCGAAGCAAGACGTCATCAAAGCCTGCATGGAAAGTGTTCGCTATGGCCTTTTATCGATCTCTTGGGATGTCATTTGTCCCCATTGCCGCGGGGTTCGGGTCGAAGCCGACAGTTTTGGAAAAATTCCACCGGGTTCTGACTGTCTGGTTTGCGAGGTTGATTTTCAGACTGATACCTTGGAATCTATTGAAGTCGTCTTTCATGTTCACCCCACTTATCGTAAAGTGACTAAAGTTCTTTTTTGTGCCGCCGAGCCTGCCAAAAAAGACCATATTCGTATTCAAGAAAAATTACTGCCCTTTCAAAAAATAAACTTTCAGCAAAATTTGAAAGAAGGCCGGCATCGATTACGGGTGACGAATCCGACGACCAATTACTATTTTGAAGTGCAGCGCCCCTCAGAAAATAAAACCATAACTTGGGACACCCTGGCCCCCATTGAAAACAATATTTTAGCCCCTGATGTTTCAATCCATATTGAAAATAAATCAGAAAAAATTCGAACCCTTAACTTAGAACAGTTATGGTGGAAAGATGATATTCTGCATCCCGGCGATATTTTTTCATTGCCCGATTACCAAGACGTCTTTTCCAGGGATTCCATAAATTCAAATATTAAGATTTCATTAGGTGTGCAGGTCGTGATGTTTACCGATATTGTTAATTCAACTCAGTTTTATAATGAAAAAGGTGATGCCTTGGCCTTTAATGATGTAAAGAATCACTTTGTCGAAGCTTTTCAGGTCGTGCAAAAGCAGGACGGCGCCGTCATCAAAACCATCGGCGATTCAATCATGGCTTGTTTTTTAGAACCCGAAAAAGCATTAGTAGCAGCGATGGAAATTCAAAAATTATTTTATAAAGATCGGGCGGATACTAGCCTACGACTGCGGATTTCTTTGCATGTGGGCCAAGTCATTGCGGTCCATTTATTAAACGGTCTGGATCTTTTTGGCACGACGGTCAACATGGCTGCGAAGCTTCAAGGCTGTGCAAATGCCGGCGAAATTGCTTTCTCGGATGATTTTTTTAAGGCTTGTGATCCAAAAAATATGGCCACGCTTTCTGCTTTTTGCACAAAAAGAAAATCTAACTTGATATTTAAAGATGTTATTTTAGAAGCGAACGTTTTAAAGATTGGATAATTTGATCCAGCTGACCAAGATATTGGGATCGGTCTTTTTTCTCCATGGGTGCTGGGCCGCCTCGCCGTTCACCCATATGTCTTAAATTTTGCATCAGTTCGCGCCCGGCAACAGCACCGCCAATATTATCTTCGGTCCATTCAGCCCCTTTGGGCCCTAAGGCACGAACCTTTTTTTTCACGCATCGCTCGGCTAATAAAATATCTGATGTGACAACGATATCTCCGGCTTCGGCATGATCAACGATCCAGTCATCGGCGGCGTCAAAATTTCCGGACACAACTTTCATTTCTATGAATGGATCCAAAGGAATTGAAATTGATTTATTGGCAACAACGACGACTTTTAGTTGGTACCGGCTAGCTACCTTATAGGTTTCTTCTTTGACTGCGCAACCATCGGCATCGATAAAAATAATTAGCATTCTGAATTAACCTCGGTCCTCGAATTTAAAATTAGAAGCCAGCTTCACTTCAACCGCACCCTGCAAATAGCTTTTAATTTTTCGGTACGTACGACCGTCCGCCGGTGTCACAAAAGTAATTGCACTGCCAGAGCGACCCGCCCGCGCTGTTCTGCCGATCCGGTGTAGAAAGTCTTCCGCTTTGTAGGGAAGATCATAATTTATCACGTGTTTAACGTGTGGAACATCCAGGCCCCGCGCTAGCAGGTCGGTTGTTACTAAAATTTGAATTTTTTCTTCTCGAAATTCTCGTAAGACTCGGTTGCGATGGCCAGGATTCATATCTCCATGCATAAAATCAGATGAAAAATGATGGTGCGTCAACAGGCGACCAAGACTCACACAGCTCTCTTGGCTGTCCGCAAAAAGAATGACTCCATCCTTCATGCGTCGTAATTCATCCAGAAGACGATTTTGTTTTTGCAGGGGGCTTAAAAAAAAGACTTTCTGTTCTAAGGTCGTGACAGGAGTTTCAGCCGCTTTCGACTTAATCAGAACAGCCTCTTTCTCCATAAA
>JAYWEU010000191.1:0-1585 GCA_043779385.1 Pseudobdellovibrionaceae bacterium | reverse complement strand
GTGGGCACCGATCAAGATAGCCTTGGCTCCACCAGCAGGGATCTTTGCCAATATATTCGTGGCTTCACTTTTTTCTAAGTTAAGATCCACCTGGGCTTTGGCGTAAATCGAAGGAATTGGAAAGCCTTCAATTTTTTCGCCTTTGTTTAATTGTTTTTGAATCTCTAATAAATTTTTTCCGGCCAATTCGACAAGCTTTTCTGCCCACTTGTTTTTGATTCTTAAAGCAGCCACTGAGCTTTCGGCAAGACTTCCATCAAATTTTAACTGGGCCCAATCATCTTTCATCGCACTCGCAGGTCCGTAGGCCATCAGCACACCCAAAGCTCCTTGATTGCGCGCCACGGAAATTTTATGCTGATTGCGCGAGTACAAATTCAAATGCCTTTTCATCGCAGGCAAAACATCCTCAGGAATGTCGCGCAGAACTAAAACCCATTTTCCTTTAACATCAAGACCTTGGTAGGAATCATAAGCAGGTTGATCTTCACTAGCCGGAGCTTTTATTCCGTAGCCTGCAAAAACAATCGGCGCTTCTTTGTATTCGCCATTCTGAGACGTCGATAAAGGTTCAAAATCTTCCGTAATTTTTAATGTGGCTGTTAGATTTCCGACCAGATTCAAAGAATTTTTAGAACCTAAAGTAACACCTGAAGTGAAGGTGAAGGGCTGCAAAAACTCGCCTTTGGGTCCGCCCCCTTGCAATCCCCAAGATTTAAATAATTGAACGATCTCTTGGGAGTAAATTTTTTCTTCCGGACTGCCGGCTTTTCGCCCAGCCATCTCGTCTGACGCTAGAAAATTCACGATGTCTGAAATATCTTCTTTTTTAATCTCGGGGCTGAACTGATAAGGATTTAATTTTCGGGCCGGAAGTTTTAAAAGTTGGCGGGCTAAAGCATCATCCCAATTGGCGATATATATCTGACTCTCGCCCTTGTCATTTCTGTGGGTCCAGGCCACTTGATGTCCATCCGGAGAAAAAGCGGCTAAGCCATCGAAACCTTCATCGAAAGTGACTCGCACCGGAGTTTGTTTTCCTTCCGCATCAACAATAAAAAGTTCAAAATTTGAAAACCCCAAAGCACTGGACGCAAAAATAATATAGTCCTGGCTAGGGTGAAAATACGGAGCCCAGCTCATGGAGTTCAAGTGCGTGATCTGCTTTTGATCAGACCCATCAATGTTCATCGTATAAACTTCTGCCGTGGCGCCATTCGCAGCAAACCTGCGCCAGACGATTTTTTTTCCGTCGGGTGAAAAGAAAGGGCCTCCGTCATAACCTTTGGCGGTGGTCAGGCGCTTCACACCCGTTCCGTCCGACTTCATGATATAAATGTCCATCATGTAAGAAGGATCTCGTCGAAATAGTTTTTCATCTTCAGCAGATAATTTTTCAGTGTAGCCAGCCCGGTTGGAGGCAAAGGCAATCAGTTGACCGTTCGGAGAATAAGACCCTTCAGCATCATAGCCTTTTTCATGCGTTAATCGCTTTAAGTTTTTTCCACTTAAATCAGATTCAAAAATATCAAAGTTTTCATCATAGCTCCAAGCGTAGCGGGATTTCACGGGCTGCTTTCGCTGA
>JAYWEU010000190.1:0-4421 GCA_043779385.1 Pseudobdellovibrionaceae bacterium | reverse complement strand
TGCATAGTACATCGCCGTGATGGCATTCGATGTTGACCCACTGCCGGTTGAATCTAAAAATTTAAGCGGCATAATTTGAATTTTTGCAAGATCCAAGGGTGGTGCTTTTAAAATATCCATGGTGGCGCCAAGAACGATTCCTCCCACATGGGTGCCATGTCCTTGATCATCAAAAAAATTGGCTGAGTTATTAATAAAATTCCACCCGTGCACGTCATCAACGTAGCCATTAAAATCATCATCGATCCCGTTCCCAGGAATTTCTTGGGGGTTTGACCAAACAGCTCTGGACTGAGTAAAAACAGTGTGAGAGGAATCAAGCCCCGTGTCGATGATCGCAACGATGGGTCTGTTGTTAGCCGCGTACGGAAGCGAGGCCGCCCAAGCTTCCGTGGTATGAACGTTAGCTCCGGATTGATCGTAAACTCCTGCCGTCTGGGCAGAAACAGCTTGATCCGTTAATCCACTGGGTCGCTCCACACCTTCACGCGGGACTGACGACAAAATGACTCCGGGATTTTCTTCGGTGGCAGGATGAAGGACAAAGTTAGGTTCAACGTATTCAACTTCAGGGTCACTCTTTAAGGCTTCAACGCTGACCGAATCTTGGGGATCAAATTTCAAATGAAAAGAATGACCTTCACTGAAGGCGCCTTTTAACTGCGCCTTTCCTTGAATTTTATGATGGACTTGCAGGGATGTAGTTCCGCGGCGAAATTTAACAATATATTCGCCAGGCACCACTTCAGGGTCCTGAGCGAACGCGATCAGCGAAAACATAAACGAAGATAAAAAAACCAATCTCGCTCGTTGATTCAAGGACAACTCCTGGATGATATCTTATCGGACCAAGGTCGGGATTCTTAAGGAAAATGTCGAGTTATCAAAGTTGAACGTTTTGGATGATCCTGGCGCCTCAGGGTGATACACTTTTAGCATGCAAAATATCCGACAGATTTTTTTTCGTGGACTTATCACTTTACTTCCCATCGCTTTGACGATTTATATCCTTTATGCAGGACTTCTGATCGTTGAAAACGCTTTAGGATCCTTCCTTCGCCAAATTCTAGGCCCTGAAAATTACATTCCCGGATATGGCTCTCTTTTAACGATTTTATTAATTTTTATCTTCGGACTTCTTTTGAACAACTTGGTGGTCAAAAGTTTACTTGGAACGATTGAACTAAAGCTCATGGGCGTACCGCTTTTTAAAGCCATTTACTCTCCCCTCCGTGATCTGATGAATCTATTTTCTAAGAAAGGTTCCGGAGATATTAAAAGTGTCGTGCTTGCGCAACTTTCTCCGAATGGTCCTAAAGCCATGGGCCTGGTGACCAGAGAAAGCTTTAAAGATATTTCAGCCTTTGGCCCTCACACCGCAAATCATGTGGCTGTTTTTTTTCCCTTAAGCTATGGCCTTGGAGGGTTTACCTTTCTCATGCCGACCTCGGCGTTAACTCCCCTTGATATTCCCATTGAAAAAGCCATGAGCCTTGCCATCACTGGCTGGGTAAAAACGGACCAAAACACAATGCCTTCTGAGGTTAAAAATGGATAATAGAACAACCCTAGCTAAGGCTTTACAAATCAACCAAGATCTTGAACGCTACGGAGCTTTTGCAGAAATTGGCGCTGGGCAAGAGGTAGCTCGACATTTTTTCTTGGCAGGCCGAGCCTCACAAACAATTGCAAAAACAATGTCCGCTTACGATATGATCTATAGCGACGAAATTTATGGCCGAGAAATGTCGGGCCGCTATGTCGTGGAATCTCGGTTGATGAAGATGTTAGATAAAGAATACGCTTTATTGCAACGACGACTGGCCACTCATCGGGGTGATAAAACAAAATTTTTTGCATTCGCCAATACGGTCGCCACGGGCACTCCAGAAACTCCCAGATGTCATGGCTGGATGGGTGTTCAATTTCAAAAATCTCCGAATGGCCCTTCAAACACAATCATTTTACATGTCCGCATGATGGATCGATTGCGTATTCAGCAGCAAGAGGCTTTAGGTGTTTTAGGCGTTAATTTATTAGAGGCCGCTTTTTATCATTCAGAAAATCCTGAACATTTTATTGATAACTTGATCGAGAATTTAAAAAAAGATCAATTGGTGATTGATGTCTTGAAGTTTGCAGGCCCTGACCTTGGGCATTTTGACAATCGCCGGATGAATTTAAGTTTAGTGGCCCGTGGCGTTTCAGAGGCCGTTCTTTTTGATCATCAACTAGATATCTTAAATATCGCCGATTCTATCCACGGTAAAGCGCTGCTATTTCAGCGCGGCAGTTATAGGCCTTTGACGAAAACTCATTTGGATGTTTTAGCAAAAGGGCTTGAACAACTAAAAAAAGAAGTGGGTGCCACTGAAATCATTCCTATTTTGGAAATTACAATTCCAACGAAAGAAAATTTAAATCTGGATGATTTTATCACCCGCATTGAAATGATTTCCAGCTTAGGTTTTAGGCCCTTGGTTTCTCAGTTTCATCTTTTCTACCAACTTAAAAGATTTTTTAGGAAATACACGGATCAACCGATGGCCATCGTCATGGAAGCTTCTAAACTTTCAAAGATTTTTGATGAATCTCATTATAAAAATCTTGAGGGTGGCATAATGGAAGGCCTAGGAAAGCTGTTGGATTCTAAAACCAAACTTTTTATTTATCCTTACAAAACAGATCTGTTATGTCAAACGGCCAAAACCTATCATCCACCCATTAGAATGAGTCATCTGTATTCACATTTTCTAGATCTGCAGCAGATCATCGATATTTCTGGCTGTGATGAGACGGGGATTTATCATCACTCCAATGAAGTTCGAAATTTGATTGAAAAAAAAGATAGCGCCTGGGAAAAAATGGTTCCGGCCAAAATTGCCGATCTTATTCGAACAAAAAATGACCAGTGGCTCAAAGTGAAACTTCCAGAAAGAGCGAAACTGTCGGATCTTTCTAAAAACAGTGGGAAAAATGTGGACAAGGTACCTAGACCTTTAACAAAAAAGCCCCGGACAACCGGCTGAGCTTCTGGTTTGATTTTTGTGCAAGCAAATTTCAACCAAGGAGCTTCAGGCATGGACGCCAAGGGCAGTATTTATATTCCGTACGTTTTCCGATCTTTTCAAGGTTTTGTTGTCCGCGACATCAAAGAATTTCATAAAACACAGCATATGGAAATCCATTTGGAGAAGGTCGAAGACAAAGTTCACCTTTGCAACCATTGCGGCAGTAACTTGGGTCATTATCATGACAGATATTCTGTTGAGGCAAGGCACTTGCGAGTTTTTAGTTGGACCGTGAGTATTTGTTTTTTTCGAGAGAAGCGGCATTGCGGGAAGTGTAGAAAAGTACGAAGTGAATTGATTGAATGGATTTGCCCAACAAGTCCCCATATGACAATGGAGCTTTCGTGGTGGATTAACCGCTTAAGTGAGATCACAAGTGTGCTTCAAGTTTCAAAGCTTGAGAGCGTCGATAAGATGAGCTGCTACGCCGTTGATCATTATATTTTAAAAAGATTACTTCAAGGATATCAGATTCCAGAGGTGACTCATATTGCTGTCGACGAAGTGTATGCAAGAAGCCCTGTACAGCAGGGAGAAAACGAAACACGGGATGATTTATTTTTAACTGTGGTGGTGGATATAAAAACCCACAAAGTGATATGGGTGGCGGATTCTAGGCGCAAGGAGGCTTTGGATGAGTTTTTTAAAATCATTGGAAGTGAGGCTTGTAAGAAGATTAAAGTTGTTGCAACCGATCAGCACGAGGGCTACAGCGCTAGCGTGAAAGAGTTTTGTATTAATGCTGTTGTTGTTCTTGATCGGTTTCACTTGGTGCAGAATTTTAACGAAGCTTTAAACGAAGACAGAAAGGATGAATTAAATAACATCGATCCGGAAGGAAAGATGGGCGATCTAATGAACGGGAAATACAAGTGTAAGTTTTTAACTAAATCTAAGAACAGATCCAAAGCTGATCAGAATCATATTGCTTACGTCACAAAGTTAAATAAAAAGATGGCTCAACTTGAAATCATCAAAGAACATTTCCATAAGATGTTTGAGGCTCCGACTATGCTTGATGCCCGCGTGATGTTGGCAGAAATTTACCAGTGGTCGATGGACATTCACGCACGAGGAGTTTTCAAATGGATCAGGAATATTTTAAAAGATGATAGATTTTGGAACTACTTTGAGCATCGCTTCTCATCGGGTGTTGTTGAAGGAACAAACCGCGCCATCAAGGGGTTAAAGTGGCAGGCTTATGGTTACAAGAACATGGAGTATTTTAAGCTCAAAATCATGCAGAAAGTGGGCTACTTAAATCACAGGTTTGCCCTGAGTTGGAAGTATGACCTCAAATCTAATTAACCCCCCATCCCCACAAATTCTAGAAAGAGCGTCGCCGGTGTC
>JAYWEU010000189.1:0-4452 GCA_043779385.1 Pseudobdellovibrionaceae bacterium | reverse complement strand
CGTATCTTCGGTTTCGGTCTTCACTAAAAAAGTTTCTGACTTGGCAAAGACAGATTCAACATCACCCATCATCCAGTGCAGTAGATCGACATGATGACTGGCTTGATTGGTAAAAACTCCGCCATCATATTGCCAAGTTCCACGCCATTGATCTTGATCGTAATAGCTTTGATCACGACACCAGCGAACCCGTACAGTTCCCATTGTCAGTCGACCAAAGCGACCTGATTCTAATTCTTTTCGAAGTCGGACAACGGGGACATTAAAACGATTTTGTTTCACGACAAAAAGTTCAATCTTATTTTTATCAGCGGCGGCAATCATTTTATCAGCGTCAGCCAGTGTCAGAGCCATTGGTTTTTCAACGACAATATGTTTTTTAAACTCGGCCACAGCGACCATATGTTCGGCATGCAGACCACTCGGAGTCAGCAGCGTGACGACATCAATTTTTTCTTTTTCAAGCATCTGACGAAAATCTTGATAGTAGGGAACTTTAAATTTTTCACCCATACTTTGAGCTCGGTTCAGATCTAAATCTGCAACGGCCGACAACTTGGCGCCTGGAATTTGGCCTAAGCCTAAAAGCTCGCTGTGACGTTTAGCAATTCGGCCACAACCAATCAGTGCAAAGTTCAGCATGTAGGACTCCGTAGAAGAATAAATTACTTGGCTTTTTGGGGCTTTTCAAGTGCGACGGACAATGTTTTCACGAATCCAATACAAGACATCATAAATTGGCTGATCAGAGGCATAGCTGCTATGAGCCACAGGGGCCGAATGCAGATATTCTTCCAGCTCGGCCCGAGTAAAACCCAGTTTTTTACAAACATAATCGGTGTCTGTTTCTAAATCTTGCGGGGAATACAAGGGCGCTTGCAGCTCAAGTAGAGCCTGCTCACGGGTGATTTGGTCCGAGTTAATCAATGTGGACAGATGAGCTTTTCGCTTATCGATGTTGAATTTTGTGGGCAAAATATGGGCCTGATAAAATTTTGTGAAGATCGATTCATAATGCTTACCCCCATAATCGCGCCAACCTAGCTCACGCATTAAAAGCGCTTTGGCTTCGGCCTTGTTGTAGTCAATCCAGTTTAACGGTTTGTGGACTTGATACCTCAGGCCATACATGAAAAAAACATGTTGAAGAGTGCTGACAAAGGGAAAGGTTTTTAATTTTCTGGTGCCGTGCTTTGCGTGGATCGCTTTGATGTTCTTTTCGTCAGATTTTCGATGCACCCAAGCTTTGGGCATGACGGCTTCCGTGGAATAATTTGCACCGCTCAGAATATGTTTTAAATTGTACTGCCTCGCTAATTTTAAGATGACTCCAAAAATCGCATGATCGCTGAGCATTTCAAGATCGACCACTTGCGCCTTAAAAAAAGCCCTTTGTAAATCCTTAAATTCTTGCCAATCAATCACGTGCGTATGAAGTTCAAATCCTAATCTTGAGACAATGCCATGAATGTTGGCGGTGGCTAATTCTGAATTCCAACCGTTGTCCAAATGCACACAAAGCGGGCGAAGACCATGCTTATGAGCCAGCCAAGCAATATACGAACTATCGACACCGCCAGACAGGCCGACCAGGCAATCCCATTCCTTGCCTTTGCCATCTTGTCTGATTTGAGCAAAATGTTTTTCAAGAGTTTTTTCTTCAATCAAGGTTTTTAAAGACCAATCTTTTTTAAGCTGATCAAAGGTTTCGCAGTGGTTACAAAGGCCCTGCTGGTTGAAGCGAATATTGGGATCGGTTGTGTCCATCACACAGCGCTGGCAAACTTGATAGGAAATCATGAAATCAATGAATCACCGAAGTGGCGGCACAGGCAACTCCCTTCGTTGACATTCAGCGTTTAAAGCCATTATTCTCGAGGCATGATTGTCATTATTGACTATGAAGTGGGCAACCTAGGCTCTGTGCAAAATATGTTTAAAAAAGTCGGAGCCACTTCGCAAATTTCAAAGGATCCTTCTGTGATCGAACAGGCCACAAAGCTTGTGCTTCCAGGTATTGGTCGATTTGATTTTTGCATGCAAGCTTTGCAAAGATCGGGTTTGATTCCCTTACTTCAGAAAAAGGTTTTGATAGAAAAAACTCCCACATTAGGAATCTGTGTCGGTTTTCAAATGCTGGCTGAAAAAAGTGAAGAGGGACGGGAACCCGGTCTTGGTTGGATTCCTGCCGAAGTGAAGAAATTTAAAAGTCAAAAAGATTTGAAAGTCCCCCATATGGGATGGAATTGGGTCAAGCCCATCAAGGATTCAAAGCTTTTAGAAAATTTTGACAAAGAATCGCGTTTCTATTTTGCCCATTCTTATTATATGGAAACTAAGGTCGCCGATTATGATTTGCTACAAACTGACTATGGTGTGACCTTCACGTCGGCGATTCAAAAAGACAATCTTTATGGCGTGCAATTTCATCCTGAAAAAAGCCATAAGTTCGGAATGAGACTTTTTAAAAATTTTGCGGAGAACGTATGAACTTGGGGATGAAAAAAATGCGACCCCGAGTCATCCCAGTTCTGCTTTTAAGTGGGGACGGGTTGGTTAAAACCGTTCGATTTGATGAGCCCAAGTACATCGGAGACCCCATCAATGCGATGAAAATCTTTAACGACAGTGAAGTCGATGAATTGATATTATTAGATATCACCAGTGGCCGAAATGGCCACCCTCCAGCATGGGGACAACTTTCTGAAATCATCAGTGAAGCTTTTATGCCAGTCACTTATGGCGGCGCTGTGCGGGAATTTTCGCAAGCCGAGAAACTGTTTCAGATGGGTGTTGAAAAAATTGCTTTCAATACCGCCAGCTTCTCAAGCCCAGGACTGCTTGAAAAGACGGCGCACGTTTATGGCAACCAAAGTGTTGTGGCTTCGATCGATGTTAAAAAAAACTTTTGGGGTCGCTACGAGACCTTCGTTGATTGCGGCAGAAAGCCTACGAAAGTAGCGCCGATTGATTACGCCCGTCGCATGGAAGAACTAGGGGCCGGAGAAATTTTATTGAATTCGATCGATCGAGACGGCACTCGAACAGGCTATGATTTGGACGTCATTCAGCAGGTCAGTCAGGCCGTGTCTGTTCCTGTCGTCGCCTGCGGCGGCGCCCATGAGCTGAAAGATTTCCATCGAGCGATCTATGGTGCCGGTGCCTCAGCGGTGGCAGCGGGGTCCATGTTTGTTTTTCACGGCAAACTGCGTGGTGTTCTGATCAATTACCCGCGGTCGGCCGAGCTGCAAGAATTGTTTCAATCCCCGGTATGAAATTTTTAATCATTACTCAATATTTTTCACCCGAAGTCGGAGCTGCTCAAACAAGGCTGGCAGCTACTTCGCGGGCCTTGCAGCAATTGGGTCATTCTGTCGAGGTTGTCACCGCCATGCCGAATTACCCGCACGGGCAGGTGGACTCAAATTATCAAGGATCTTTCTACCGGCCTGAAACTTTTCAAGGCACCACCGTCCATCGGTTTTGGCTTTGGACTTCGCAAGGCAAAGCATGGGGGCGACTCCTGACCTATTTATCTTTAATGGTCACGGCTTGTGCGGGGATTTTTAAAGTTAAAAAACCAGATTTGGTGATGGTGAATTCGGGGCCCTTGTTTTTAGGTTTGACTGGTTTTTTGTACAGCCGAATTTTCAAAGTTCCGATGATTTTTTATGTCGCGGACTTATGGCCCAGGTCCGTTGAACATCTGCAAGGTTTGGGGACAAAATTTTTTATGAAGCTTGCGCTCGGTCTAGAAGCTTGGATTTATAAAAAATCAAAGTATGTTGTGGCCGTCACTGAAGGGGTCCGAGAGATTCTATTAAATGAAAAAAATCTGCCCCCCGAAAAAGTCCTCTTTCTACCAAATGGGGTTGATACGGAGGTTTTTCATCCGCGAGCAAATTGCGAAAAACTGATTCAGAAATACCAATTGCAGCATAAGAAAGCTTTTATTTACGCAGGAAATCATGGCTATGCGCATGCCTTAGACACAGTGATCGAGACCGCCGCTCTTTTACAAGATCATCCCGAAGTGGTTTTCTTGCTGGTCGGAGGGGGATCTGAAAAAGATCGTTTAAAGAAACTGGCGGTCGATCGAAAAGTGTCTCAGGTTCTTTTTATTGACCCGGTCGACCCGGTTATTTTAGCGGATTATATTCAGATCTCTTTTATGGGACTGATTCATGTTCGCAATTCACCCCTTGCTCTTGAAACCAGGCCTGCAAAAATGTTTCCTTTGATGGCGATGGGGAAGGCTATTTTGTATGCAGGTTTTGGCGAAGGTGTTGGACTTTTGGAATCTTGTGGAGGCGGATGGGTCGTACCTCCTGAAAATCCAAGGGCCTTAAAAGATAAAATTTTAGAAGTTTTAGGTCAGGAGTCCGAAGTTTTAGCGCGCGGGCAAAAAAATCTTCGTTTTGTGCAGGAAAAGATGAATTTTTCAAAACTGGT
>JAYWEU010000188.1:0-4457 GCA_043779385.1 Pseudobdellovibrionaceae bacterium | reverse complement strand
CTGGACGCAGAGTCTTTCCCTCGACACCCATTTCAACCTTAAATTTGCTTGCGACTGTTTGCCCGTCTTTTAAATTTTTGAAAAAGACTTTCCCTGGTGCAGCTGCAAAAACCAAACTAACAAATAACAAAACGATCTTCATAATTTCTCCTTTGATGAATAGAGTTAATATCAAAGCGAGCTAGACCCCAGTCAACTGGACAATCATTCTCCTTCAGCTGTCACAGTGCAGCTTGATTGAGTCTTGGCCCCACGAACAACACATCGCAGGGTCACGAGTTGAAATAGATTTGCGATCTGTTACCATTTTTAGAGGGGGACAAAATGAGCAGTTTAAATCGTCAGGTCACGATGAAAACGGACTTTGATCAAAATCTTCCAGGCATTGTAACCCATCTTGTTGGTAAAATTGGCTTAAAAGAAATCCAAGAATGGGCTCAGTCTTTTCAACAGGTTCGAGATCATAATTTTGTCGACCGAGGGTTTAAACTACTTGTTAATACCTATGGCTATCAGCCGGTTTCAGCAGAAGTCCATAAAAGGTGGCGCCAGTCCTTAGTGTCTTATTGTCAAAACCGTTGTATCGCCATTGCTTTTGTAAATCATGATCCGCTTCAAGTGGCTGAGTTGAAAAAGACGGCGACACAAACTCATAACTTTTTTATGGATATTAACGAAGCCTACCGTTGGCTTCGCGAAACAACTCAGGGCCAATAGGTCCCAGCCTTTGTCTGACCCTATTGCTTTTCCCAAACTTCCAAACTGCACTGATCTGAATAAATTTTGTGCCACTGTCCGGCCGGTCCCGCATTAACATCCGTTTGATTGAGGAAACTCATATAAAATTTTTGTGTCGTGCTCCAATCAGAGTTTGTTAACTGGACATATTTTGAAACATTTAATGATTCCGTGTAGCGGGCATAATAAGAACTATTAAAAACTAATAATTTTGGCTGAGCTTTTGTCACCGTATCAAAGTTAAGCTCCCAATCAACGTGGACCAATTCATTTTCAAGCGGCACTGGCGTGTAGGGCGTCGAAATGATCGATTTATTTTCAGCCAAAGCTTTTTTAGTTAAACCGTAAACCTCTTGAAAATGAGGTCGGCAGGTCAACAGTGATTTTTGCGTCGCCCCAGCGGTTTTAAATTGAAATAAATTGAAGTGGGCTCCCAACACAAACAGCAAAAATAAAACTGATTGCAAAAAAATCGGTGGCCTGCAAGAAAAAATTAAATCACAAAGACTGATTTGATTCATTAAAACGATCAATGCCATTAAAAGGGTGCCAACAAAAGGCATGACGTAATAGGAATGACTGAGCTCTAAAGTTCTTAATGTAAGAATAAAAAGTCCCAGGTTCATCAATAAAAATAGAACGATTTGCTGTCTAAAATTAAATTCACGAATTTTAGAACCAAAAAAAATGATCCCCACAAGGAGGACGGCCGCTGGCCATATTGTTTGCCCACCGACATGATTCCACCAATCAACAAAAGTTGCGAGCGTGGGCGCCGAGCTAAACTCAGAAAGATTAAGCATCTTTTTTAAAGAACCCCAAATATCGATATTCTGCGGAAAACCAATCAAAAAATATCCGCCCGCTGCATAAGCGATCAGTCTTTTAAGGACGCCCTTAAATCGCTGACGATCTTTCTGGAAATAAAATAGTAAAGCAATCCAACCCGGAAGAAAAAATAAAGAAGATAACTTGGTACAAATCGTTAAACCCCACGAGAATCCTGCATAGGCCACACTTTGACCATCAAATTTTTTCTGAAAACTTCGAATTGTCAGAAGAGTCGACAGGGCGACAAGGCCCGTTAGAAGCTGATCTGGATGGGCCGTGAAAAGATATTGCGACCAAACAGGATGATGAAGAAATGCCGCCATCAAAAAGAGTGTTAATAAAAACCTGATCTCCCACTTTTCAGAGATGAGGGACGCACACGAAATTCCTAATAAAAATAAACCTAACAAAGATGTTAATAAGACATAAAAGTGAATTGATTCTTCATTGGATTCCGGAGAGCCCAATTCATAGCGCCCAGAGCTTGCTGGTGCGATCGAGTGAAAAGTATTGGCCACACGGAAATACAGCGGCCCATAATAACGAAAGTTATTATCGTTGTACCACCGAGATCGCAAAGCCACCTCCACCATTTTTCCGGCATCATTATCGTGAGCTTCAACAATTGACCGGTGATCCATAAAGCCTGAAATCAGTGGCACAGCGCTCAAGAACTGAATTCCTAAGGCTAAAGAAAAAAGGACTCTGTTTATCCGAACACAATGCTTTTTTAAAAATAGCCAAAGATTATTTAATAAATTCCTCATGAATGTCTCCTGATCACGTCAACGATTTCATGCCAAAGGTAAAATTCCAATGGCGAATTAATAAAGACACAGCCCCCTAGATACAAGTAAAGTCCTAAATGCCAGTACTGATTGGATAAAGACTTTTTTTGTGAAATAAAAAACAGCGGCAAAAGAAACAAAATATACCAAGATTTTACAAAGGGCATTTTGGTCAGCAAGAAAGTAAACCAAAAGACACAAGTGATAGAAAGCCATTCCTTTCCCCGCATCATGACAAAAGAAAAAATTCCAACTAAAAAAATCCATCCCCAGAAAACTTCAGGTTTCAAAGCAGAAAATCCAGTCATATAAAAAGGATTATTCTTCATTTCCAAGTAATCACCTTGTAGAGAATGGTATGTCAGAGCGAAAGTGTAAAAACTGGCCAACGCGACAAGTAAGGCGCCGCTTAAAATTATTTTTTCCTTGAATGGGATCATTGTAATTCTGCTTGATAAGCTAGGGCTGGATTTCCACCAAAAAATAAAAGCAACGACCGGAATAGGGGCCCAAAAAAGGCTTCGGTAATGTAAAAAGAATGCAAAACAGTAATAACTAATACAGCCCAACCATTTCTTATGAAGCAAAAAAATAATGGAATTCACCAGAAGAAAAAAAGCCACGATATCGTAAATTCCCGACAATCCCCAAAGGACCAGCTCTTGATATAAAAATAAATTTAAAAAAATGAAAAGGCATTGCGTATGCCAGCTTTTTTTCCAGTCCAAATGATTTTTTAATTCGTCTTTTATTTTGAAAAATGTTAGATGACTAAAAATTAAAAGAGTAAAAATACAAAAACCAAAGATGGCGTAAGGCGAAATACCAGCTTGGATCAAGGCTCCGAACGGAGAAAAAAATAAGGCCGAACCAGGTGGATAGGGTCGTGGCATCCATGGCCAAACAATTATCCAAGGTCGCGGATTTTCAACATTCTTTTTTTTTAAAATATCATCATGAGGAATCCCCAGTTGATCGGCCCATTGAAGGGATTCAGGGCGCGTGTCCAGATCTAGAAATTCGGAGGGTCCTTTCTGATAAATCGGAACACCTTCGCTCCAAAAAAGAAGGCTCGAGTAAATATTTGAAACATGATCCTGCAGATTGGCCCTTAGGTTAAAAATCGGACTTCCAAAAAAGAATAAAAAAAGGCACCAGATGGCACTAAGAAGAAGTGAGCGCTTGAAGTGATTCATGTTCGAAGTCAGATTAGCTGTCGAATTTAAGAATGTCAAAAAGCAACAGAATCCAAAGGTTTACAGCCGGCGATATGGTGTTTTCGTCAAATTCAAAGATACAGAGTGCATGTTTTTCTGAGCGCTTTTAAATATGGAAACTATGTCGGAGGATTTTATGAAAACTCATCTCAATAAGAAGTCGGACGTCGACCCCATCGCTAAACTTGGGGCGATGGTCAAAGGAATCAAATTTGCCATGATGACAACTGTGGATCCTGATGGGTCCTTAGCTAGTCGACCAATGGCTTGCCAGGAAACCGATTTTGATGGCGATATGTGGTTTTTTACTCAGAAGACCTCAGGAAAGATTCTGTCTCTAATGAAGGACCAGCACGTCAATCTGGGATATGCCTCACTGACTGAACATCGGTACGTTTCTGTCTCGGGGCGGGCCGAACTTGTCGAGGACCCACAAAAAGCCAAAGAGCTTTGGAGTCCTTTTTATAGAGCTTGGTTTCCTAAAGGTTTGGAAGATCCAAATCTAATTTTAATACGAGTGCGTGTCGAAACCGCGGAGTATTGGAATTCGCCATCCTCGATGGTCGTTCAGCTTGTTGGTTTTGCAAAGGCCGTCTTGACCGGGCAGCCACAAGATTCTGGGGACCATGAACGCCTGAATTTACACTGATGGCAGAACCCCATTGTTTTCTTGCCACTCCATAGAAATTTCGATTAATTCCTTTTCACGTTGGATTGGCTTTCGACCTAGGCCCTTTTTCGCACCAAATTTTTCATAAAATAAAATCGTCGGATTATTTTCAATCACCCAGCAGTAGTATTTTTTAAAATCGCGGGATTTTAAATTCTCAAAAGCCATTTCGAGAAGAGCCCGACCGATACCTTTGTTTTTAAACTGTTTCAG
>JAYWEU010000187.1:0-4459 GCA_043779385.1 Pseudobdellovibrionaceae bacterium | reverse complement strand
ATCCAAAGTGGTTTTCAGCGGGGCTGATCACGATGCTGATGTCCTTTTTAATTTTAACAGGATATTTATTGGCTCCGACAACTCTTGAGCTGCGATTGCAGTGGCACTTACCTTGGCGTTTGACGGCGGAGGATCGTATTTGGATGGCGGCTTTACATGCTTTGGGCGCATTTATTATTTTTAGTTTAATGGGTGCTTTATGGAGCTTGCATATGCGACAAGAGTGGCGCCGAAAAAAAAGTCGCTGGAGTGGGGCCGGGATGGTGATATCGCTGATGCTGCTGGGTTTGACGGGATTGGGGATTTATTATTTTGGAAATGAACAGCTTTCGAAATTATCAAGCCTCAGTCATTTGGTGATCGGAATTATTGTTTCTGTCATTTACTTTGCCCATGCCTACTTATTGAAGCCCCGTCCAGAAGCTGATTAGCGCAAAGCGTTATGCGATTGGCTCCAAAGAACCTATTAATATTTAAGATTATGTCATTTCATTTGAGATCTCTGATAAATAATGTCAGAACCTGGGGCCATGACGGATGCAAAAAAGCCATCACATTTAAATCAAATTCACCAGTTAGGGATGAGCCTCTATAAGCAGGGTGACTTTGTGGCGGCATTGCCACTTTTAATTCAATTTTGCAGCCTGTCTGATAAAACAGCATCCGAATATTCGGAAGCCGTTTTTGCAAGGCTTCGAATCCTTTCCGAGATGAACCTCCAAGATGATCGCTTTCGTTTAGAAGCTGAAATTCTAGAGTCCATCGCGACTTTAGATAATAAAGGATTAGCCACTTTTTATTATTTAAAAGCTTATAACTTTGTCACCGAACAAAAAAATCATCTGGCCGCCGAAAATTACGACAGGGCTTTGTCTGAGGCAATAAAAAGCGAATCTCGCGAAATGATAGCGCAAGCCCTTTTTGGCTGCATTTTTATTGCGCTTAGTTTGGAAAAAACAGATCCGACGTTAGATGCTAAAATCAAAAAGTTAGAATTGTTAGTGGCTGAAATTAATAAGCCTGAATTAATAGTTTCTATTTTATCTTTAAAAGCAGATATCGCATTAAGCAACGGCGATCCTGTCAAAGCTTTGCATTGGGTTTGGGATGCTTATGATAAAGTAAAATTCACAAAAAATAATTTTTTAAGCTTAAGTATCATTGCAAAAATTGGGCACGTCTACTTGATGTCTGGAAAATTTGAGGAAGCTAAGATTTATTTAGAGCTCGCTCAGCGCTCTGTCGATGCCAGTGTTTATAAAAGACTCTCGCAAGGGGTCGAGCAGCTACTGGGTCAACTTCCGAAAGAAGCCTCTAAGAAGTATGATTTGATCTTAGATGAAAAAAATCATTTGATTGTTGAAAAAGACAAAGGCCCGATTGATATGAAAAATCAATTTATCCTGATTGATCTGCTGAAGCTTTTAATGGTGAACTCTGGAAAGCCTGTTTCAAAAGAACAATTGGTAGAACATGTCTGGCATCAAAAGTATGAGCCTAAAACTCATGACAATACCATTTATGTAACGATCAAACGTATCCGTACTTTAATTGAACCGAATCCTTCGCAAAGCGTGTACATTTTAAGAAATCGTGAAGGTTATCTATTTAATTCTGATAAGAAAATTTGTATCACCTCGAAGGAATCTGCCCTATGAAATTGATCTGCCAAGTGATGCTTTTGACTATTTTATTTACTTTGCCAGTTGGGGCGCAATTCAATCCAACCCCTCATCCTTTGGAGCACGATGAGAAATCAGAGTGTGGTGTTTGGGTGTCGTTGAACGGAAACTACCGACTTATGATTACACCCATTTCAGGTTCTTGTGATGGCGTGCAGACACAATTGCAAGTGACTTTATTCCGTCTTCGTCAGCCGTTGGCTCATGGAGTTGTGAACTCATCAAACAAGAGTGAATTTTGTGGAAGCTTAAAAACACGTGGGCCTAAAAATATCGATCTCTGCCTATGGATCAAAAACGAGAATTTGTACTCCAATGTTCGCAAAGACTCTCCATGGCAGCCTTTCGAGATTTTTTCGAAAGAGACCTACTACTAATTAAGCCCTTTAAGTTTATATTTAATTTTTTTATAAGTTCGCACCGACCCCGTCGCACAGCTATCACTTAAAGAAGGCTGTTGCGAAAGAATCAAGTCCTCTTGTTTAGTTTCTAATTGAAATGAAATCGAAGGCTCTTTATCTTTGGTGTTATAATGACAAGCGGGAGTGGCTTGACCCGTCATTTCTGAAATATTTAAAGATTTTTCCAAAATTTTAAATTCTCCGCTCCAGCGGACTTCGCAAGAACCATCAAACTTTAAAATAATGATAATCTGATCACTTGAAATTTCTAAAAAAGTTGAATCGACAACTCGTGATACAACATCCGGAGTGGATGGTTGACTACCATCCGTACAAAGCCAACTGGCCATTTTATAATTTCCATCCAAATTCGCAGCTTGGGCTGCGACGAAGCCAAACATTGATAAAATGACAAAACTTAGAAGTAATTTCATCAGCCACTCCTTGTTATGGAAGAATTTGAATAAATTGGGGATGCTTTGTATTCACCCAATCTTTAATCTCATTAATTTCAGTGTAATATCCTAAAGCGATACAGCCAGCCGTCCAATTGATCATGACGGTGATATCGCCCAGCGTTTCGAAGTCTTTATCGGGTCCATGAATTCCGACAGCCGCGCCCGTGTAGCCACCGGCTTTTTGAGCTTTTGTTGGATAACCCACAGGAATAAAAGTTCCAAAGCGATCGGAAGTTTTTGGAGTTCCTAATTTGTAAACGCCTAGCGGTGTTTTGCGATCGCCTTCTTTGCGCTTATCGACGCCTCCAGAGCCTAAGGCGACACGGTATGTTTTGACAGCTTTTCCGGATTCACACAAAGCCAGCATGTTCACAGAGGCTACCAGTGAAATAGAAAGAAATTTAGTGTGGCAAAGAATCGGTAGGACAGGCTCTGGTGTGTCTGGCATGAGAGTCTCGTCGTCAGGAGTTGGATCGACGGGCGGAACATGAATCTCTCCGGCGGCAGCGACCATACTTAAATGAAAACAAATTAATATCAGGATATTTTTAATCATTTAAGAAGACTACCTTACAAGTTTCTCGTCATAAAGAAGTCACTTGAAAGTTGAAGACTTTGTCAAATTTGATCAAAAGTTCGACAGCGAAGGTAAGGCATGAAGGTCTTTTTATTTTAGACAGCTGTTAGTCGCACGAAATGAGTTCCGCGAACGTCGCCTAAAAGTTCAATATTCAATTTTCCATGACAGAATTTTTCAGCTTCGGTCATAACATTCCATTTATGTTCAGGAAGGTCGCGTAAAAGCATATAAGAGACACCTGATTTTTTGAGACTGTTGGCAATTCCTAGCAATAGATTTTTTAAATCAGAATCAATGAAAAACCGGCAACGATTTTTGAACTCTGAGGGCGACAGTTTTCCCTGCCAAGTAAAAAAATAGGGGGGATTGCTTAAAATTAAATCATAAGTTTTTTCAAACTCTGGATTTAAAAGATCATTGTAATTGTGTTGCAGAAAATTAAATTCTGTTTTTATGGGACCAAGACGTTTGATATTTTCTGAAAAATGCGGGCGGTAGTCATCTTGAATTTCTAAGAAGTCAAATCGTGCAGGCACACTTTCGCCAGCTTCCCGACGATGAAAAAGAAAATCCAATCCGACAATGCCTGAACCTGAACAAATATCTAAAGCCCGAGCCTCCGTTAGATCGACCGTCGGCATTTGCTCAAAAATCCGACGCGATAAAAAAACGGAATCATGGGAAAAATGATATTCCTTGGGTTGCGAATAATTAAAAGTGTAGTGGGGATTGATGGAAGACATTCCCCACTACTTAACTAGAAGTCTTTAATAATTCAATCACTTAAAGGTAACTAAAGAAAGGATTGAGCAAGTCGACTTACTGAGAAGGTGGGTTGGGGTTAGGAGCTATCTCTGCAGGGCTATTACGGATGGTTCCGGCAGGAGCACCTAGGTTTTTTGGACTCAAGCTTCCTTGGCTACTTAAAAAGTAAGAAAATAAGGCCGCCATTAAAATAGCTCCAAGAATAAATAAATAAAGTTTCCCTGCAAAAGTTTTTTCTCGGGCAGGGCTGTGCTCTGTTGTTAGTTCGCTGATCGACATAAAACCTCCAGAAACTAGAATGTACCTCCCCTTAACTTTGAAGGGAACCCTAGGTCCCCACTTATGACAGAGAATTCATACTTTTTAACATCAAAAGGGGAATCCTATTGATCTCTTTCTGAAAATTATCCAAAATAATCTCCTATGGAAAAAAAGCAGGATGTTGTCATTATTGGTGGCGGTATTATTGGATTATCGGCCGCGGTTGAACTGGCTGAAAAAGGGGCCAACGTCTTGGTTCTTGAAAAGGGACAAGTCGGTTTTGGCTGTTCGTATGGAAATGCCGGTTGGCTG
>JAYWEU010000186.1:0-4474 GCA_043779385.1 Pseudobdellovibrionaceae bacterium | reverse complement strand
ATATTAAAGATAGTATCAGCTGGAACCAAGGTGGCCTCTACCACGTAAAATATATTGGCGGCAATACAACAACCGCCGCCAGTCGCCGTCGCAAACAGCGCATTCTAAAAAAGCAGCCCCTTTTGCAAGTCATTATGCTAGACACTCGGTATTTTCGCAGTCCTTTAAAAAATGCAGATGATCCTAAAAATCCACTGCACCGCTACGATCCTTGGGATGAAAATGATAAAACAAAAACTATTCTGGGACCCGAACAATGGGCTTGGCTGGAAGAGCAACTGCAAAAACCTGCGGATTTACGCCTGATTGTTTCGGGAATTCAGGTTCTTGCCAAAGATCATGGTTTTGAAAAGTGGGGTAATTTTCCAGCTGAACGTCAAAAACTATTTGATCTGATCAAAAAATATGGTGATCGCAAGACTGTCATTATCAGTGGCGATCGACATATCGGAACTATTGCGAAGGTGGATCTACCAGGCTACGGACCTCTTTTTGACATCACCGCAAGCTCGATCAATCGTTCGAAAGGTTTTGACGAGACCGATGTGAATTACATTGGCAAAATTGTACCGACCGATAACTTTGGTCTGGCTTTGATTGATTGGAAAAAAAGACGCATCAAATTAGAACTCCGAGATGCTCAGGATCAAATGGGTAATTCTGTCGAATTTAAATTCTAATCAAAAAGTCTATTGACTCAATATTATATTTAGAATAGTTCTAATATTAGATGGACTCTAAAAATATGAAAACTCAATCTTTATCCTCTAGCGAAATTGAATCCAAACTCAAGATCGCTGGCGTTCAGCCCACCTTGCAAAGGATTGCGCTGTGCCAATTTGTCTTATGTGAAGCCAATCATCCGACCGCTGAAGAAGTGCATCATTGGGCTGAACAAAATTTAGCCAAGATCAGTTTAGCAACGGTTTACAATACTCTAAATACTTTAGTCGAGGCGAAGCTTTTAAGGCCTTTCAGATTACCTCACTCAGATAAGGTCATTTACGACATCAACACCCACGACCATCATCATTTTTTAGACGAAAAAACTGGAAAACTTTTTGATATTGAAACTCAGGATTTTGAATACAACTTAAATCTTCCAAAAAAATTCAAAGTGAAAAATTTTGAAGTTATTTTTAAAGGCACTGTTTCTAAAAAATAAAATTTTTATAAATTAAAGACAACAACAAGGAGAATTATATGCTAGGTATCGGTCACAAATTTCCAGATTATAAAATGCAGGCTTGCGTCTCTTTAGAAAAAGGCAAAGAGTTTGCAGAAGCTTCCAACAAAGATGCCAAAGGCCAATGGGCTGTTTATTTTGCATGGCCTTTGGATTTCACATTTGTCTGCCCTACAGAAATTGCAGAATTCAATAAAGAATTAAAAAACTTTCAAGCGCGTGAAACTAAACTATTTGGCCTTAGCTGCGATTCTCATTTTGTGCATTTAGCCTGGAGAAACAATCATCCCGATTTGAAAAACTTGGGCTTTCCTATGCTGGCTGATATAAAAAAAGAGCTCACAGGAGCTTTAGGAATTTTGCATCCACAAGATATGGTGCCTTTGCGCGCCACTTATATCGTAGATCCAGAAGGTCTGATTCGTTGGGTTTCTGTAAATGATTTATCCGTCGGTCGTAATGTGAAAGAAGTTGTTAGAACTTTGGACGCTTTGCAAACAGATGAACTTTGCCCCTGCAATTGGGAAAAAGGTCAGGCCACACTTTAATTTTTAAGCTTGGTTTCAATCAATATTAGACTAAAAAGCCGGAATGAATTTCCGGCTTTTTTTAAGGAGAACTTATGGATTTTAACGCATCGGTTGATACTTATTTAGAACAAAATTTTCGCAATCACAAATCTTCGATCTTTCGTGATCTTTCCTTAAATCTAAAAAAGATCTTAACCGAAAGCCCTCTTGATCCCGTGGAAAGATTTATGAACCTTCTAGCCATTGGCACGACTCTTCATAATAAAGAAATGATGTACTTGGCCCGGGCCACACTTGCAAAATTAGCAGTAGCACCTGAGCATATTCAGGAAGCAGCCGAGGTTGCCGGCATTATGGGGATGAATAATATTTATTATAAATTTAGAAGTTTCTTAGGCTCCGAAGTGGCCGAAGACTACTCTCGCGCAGGATTGCGCATGCAAAGCATGGGAAAACCTCAAACAGGAAAACAAAACTTTGAAATGATGTCCTTGTCTGTGTCCGTCGTGAACGGCTGTCCGACCTGTGTCAGCTCGCACGAAAAAGCGATTAAAGCTTTGGGCGTAGCAGCAGATAAAATTCACGATCTGGCAAAGTTAGCAGCGGTTTGTAAGGGTTTAGATTCCTTGAAAGTTGCGCAAGCCTAAGATAAAAAAGGGGTATGGAAAAAATCTACCTTAAAGACTACCGTGCCCCTGAATTTGAAGTTAAAAATATCGCGCTTGAGTTTGATCTGACCGAAGATTCGGCCACTGTGATCAACCAAATGAGCCTCATAAAAAAATCTCCAAATGCCGTTCTTGAACTGAACGGCGAAAAAATAGAATTAGTGGCTGTTGAATTGGAGGGTCGTCTTCTTAAGCCTTCTGATTACCTTCTGACCGACTCGCTACTGACCTTGAAAAATTTGCCGCAAGAATTTAATCTTCGCATCACCACCCGATTTAATCCAAAAATGAATACCGAACTTTCAGGTCTTTATTTTTCTGGCGGATTTTTATGCACGCAGTGCGAAGCTGAAGGCTTCAGACGCATCACTTATTTTTTAGATCGCCCTGATGTAATGACTCAATTTTATGTCACCATCCGTGCTGATAAAAAGAAATTTCCTGTCCTTCTTTCCAATGGAAATCGACTGGCCTCAAAAGATCTTCCCGACGGTCGACATCAGGCCGAATGGGAAGATCCTTTTAAAAAACCAAGCTATCTTTTTGCCTTGGTCGCAGGTGATTTAGGTGTCATCCGTGATCAGTTTCAAACTATGACTGAAAGAAAAATTAATTTAGAAATCTATGCTCCCCATGGAAAGCAAGACATGTGTCATCACGCGATGCGCTCGTTAAAGCACTCGATGAAGTGGGATGAAGAGCGTTTTGGACGTGAATACGATTTAGATGATTACATGATCGTTTCCATTGATGATTTTAATATGGGCGCCATGGAAAATAAAGGCTTAAATATTTTCAACTCAAGACTGGTCTTAGCCGATGAAAATACGGCAACCGATATGGATTTTCACCGTATCGAATCCGTTGTAGGACATGAGTACTTTCATAATTGGACCGGCAATCGCGTCACTTTGCGCGACTGGTTTCATCTTTCTTTAAAAGAAGGTCTTACCGTTTTCAGAGATCAAGAATTTTCTGCCGACATGACAGATGCGGAAATTCAGCGCATCAACGATGTCAGTGATTTACGAGAACGACAGTTTATCGAAGACGCAGGGCCTAGTTCTCATCCCGTGCGCCCTGAGTCCTGTTACTCCGTCGATAATTTCTACACTTCAACCATTTACGAAAAAGGCTCTGAAGTGATTCGTATGATGGCCACGATGGTAGGAAGAGCTGGTTTTCGTGAAGGCATGGACACTTACTTTGATCGCCACGACGGTCAAGCTGTGACCATCGAAGATTACGTCAAAGCCATCGCCGAGCCGAATAAAAAAGATTGGACACAATTTCGTAACTGGTACTCACAAGCGGGAACGCCCACCGTGGAGGTTAAAGAACATTATGACAGCAAGAAAAAAGAATATCACCTGCAATTAGAGCAATCAGGCTCGGGGTTATTTCATATTCCTTTAATGTTTGAACTTTTTAAATCTGATGGCCACCTTTACGATATTCATAATGATCAAATTTCTAGAAATAGTGATGGCCAAAAATTGATCGAACTAAAAACTACAAAAATGAATCTTATTTTTCCACAAATTACAAACCGTCCTATTCTATCTTTGTTACGTCAGTTTTCTGCGCCGGTAAATTTAAAATGGGACCGCCCCGACACAGATTTATTTTTTCTGATGACAAAAGATACGGATGGTTTTAATCGCCGCGAAGCCGCGATGTCTTTGGGTTTGAATTTTTTAAAAAAAGCTTTGTCAGAAATCCGCCAAGACCGTACACCCAAACCGGATGGTGCTTTTCTTGAGGCTTATCAGTTAATTTTAAA
Organism: Pseudobdellovibrionaceae bacterium; assembly: GCA_043779385.1. Taxonomy (GTDB): domain Bacteria; phylum Bdellovibrionota; class Bdellovibrionia; order Bdellovibrionales; family Bdellovibrionaceae; genus JAYWDA01. Next base: position 307 of record JAYWEU010000186.1, on the reverse strand, counting down.
TGATGATTCTTTAAGCCCTGCCTTTAAAGCTTTAATGATGGCATTGCCCGCAGAAAGTATTTTCATCCAAAAAGAATCTGTCTTTGATGCGCATTATTTTTTAAAAGCGCAACAGTGGGCCAAAGAATTTTTAGGCCAAGCTCTAGCTAGTTCATTTGAAAAAATTTATCGCGCGTCTTCAGAAGATTCAAATAAGATTTATAACTTTGCATCGGCTGGACAACGTCAATTAAAAAATACCGCTTTGATGTCATGGGTTTTATCAGGACAACCTAAAGCTCTTGAGGCCGCAATGAGTCAGTATAAA
>JAYWEU010000185.1:0-4480 GCA_043779385.1 Pseudobdellovibrionaceae bacterium | reverse complement strand
TTGGAACAAGTTTCGACATCGATGTTAAATACGCGGGCTAAGAGTCGTGCCCAGGGAATGTTTTTCTTTTTCAGTTCAAGTTGTTTCGGATCGATGATGTTTTGATCTGCATGAACTAGTTTTAGTTCCGGTGGTTTTGGGATGATTTGTTTTCGGTGTTTATAATGCGGACCCAGCACGCCATGGTATCTGGTTAAGTGAACTCTGGGGCGTGGAACCAGCGCCACAAGCCGCTCCATCAGCTCCATCGGTGTTAACTTCAGTGCTGTAGTTCCATCGTCCCACGGTTTTTTGAATCGATAAATCACGTTGCCATAATCATCCTCTCTATGCAAAAGCAATTGAGCTTGCACCCGTTTCCGAATCTGGGCACCGAACTGCCATAGATCTAGGCTGTGGTGCTGGTATAGAAACAATTGATCTCTTACGCCGTGGCTGGAACGTAATTGCGATCGATCGCGAGCCCGCTTCGATATCTGCTGTCGTTGAACTTTGTGGCCTGAATTCGAATCAGAAATTAAAAACTATCTGTAGTAGTTTCGAAAATTTAATTGAAGTCCCTACCGCCGAATTTATATACTCTTACCACGCTTTGCCTTTCTGTTAGGCCAGATGGCATCTTCGCGGGAAGCTTTTTTGGATTGAATGACGAGTGGGTCAAATCAGGTCACACAACGGGCTTGAGCCAAGAAAGGCTTATCCAGTATCTTTCGACATTCGATATTGTCCATTACGAAGAAGTTGATAAGCTTGGCAATACAGCTTTGAAAATTAGGCCTCACCAAACGGCAAATTGCACGCGCAACAAAAATCCTCCGAAACACGATCAACAAGTACGTTGAAAAATTTAAAAATGAAACCTCCGCAGCGGTTGTTGCTGCGATAAAATCATCAACTACCTGGTGTGAAAAAAATTAATCTACTACGCAGGCCTCGCTAGTATTTTCGCTGGGAACACAGGTTCCACGAAAATAGGCATCACATCCCTTTTTAGTTTTGTACCGATCAAACATCCAGATCCTTTTTTTTTGACCTGTTTTATTTATTTCTGAACTAATAAAATCTCCAGAAATACAAACATGCTTTTCATTTTTCGTAAATCTCACCCAATCATGAAGATAAAAATGACACGTTTTCAGTTTCATTGGTCTTCTTGAAATAAACTCATTGTGCTCACCATTTCTTGTTCCGGAAAGTACAAGCATGGTCATTCGGCTTTTCTCGTCGGCAGAGTACTTTTTTCCCTCGCAAACCATTTTACTATCTTTGAGGTCGAAACATTGCCAATAGGGGTAAGAGGTGCGGTTACTTTCAGAAAAAGGAGATGGCTCAGCAATGCATTGATTTATTTTCAGATCGTCTTTATTTAAAATTCCAAAGTCATCAGTAAGTAACGCATAAGGAAATAATTCCTTAAGTTCTTGCAGATGAGCATTTTTTTCTACGGCTATGGCATTCCTCGAAAATAGAAATGCAAAAATTATGGCTTTCCACATTTTGAAAGCTCCTTCAGTGTTTTATTAAATTTATTCATCAGCTCCTGAGCTCTTTTTTTAGAAGTTGTTCGTCCACCTTTGAACTCGTAGATAGCTTCTTCCCAAGAGGCCGTTCTTCTTAGCAGGCTGGACGCAATTTCACGTTTACGAAATAGCCAGCGAATCCCCGCACAAATATTGTTAGAGGGATCGTTCAAATTTTCTCTGGTTAGTGTTAAGTAGTGATTTTTTAGTTCACCCTTTTCGTTGCCTAAAATTTTTCTGCTTTCATTGGTTACTTGCATTAGGCCTCGGGCACTATTTTTATCTTTTTTATTTGCAAGTATTTTAGCATCAAAACCTGACTCAGTAGCAATCAAAGCTTTAACCACATTCGGCTTTAAAGGAGTATCTGGCTTCAAAACGTCATTCCAATATTTGGTCCAACCCGCAATAAGATCATCATATTGATTTCCTTTTTCTTTGAACTCTAAACCGAAAGGACATGGTTTCTTTTTAACTGTGGAAAAATTTTGTTGTGCCATTTCTTGAATTTCATCGGGATAGAGCTGATCTTTTTTAGATGGGTTATCCGCACAATGAGCATGTCGAATTGTTGTGATACCGCCAGGGTTTTTCTTGCTTGGTGGTATTTGTAAAGAGTGTTCACGAACCCAGTGTCTGCCCGGCCTACAAAGACGCCAAGGATGAAGACTCTGTACTCTAGCAGAAGCTTTATTTAATTTTTCTTTTTTTCCCACTCTGATCCCTGTATAGATAAAAATAAAATGCCGGAGTACCGCTCATTGTAGGATTTTATCGAAAGCGCGAATAATGTGCAAACAAAAGAAATTCTGACGCCGATCACTTTCTACTGATTTCTATGGTTTTCTGATGGGGTTGGAGACGAATTCTTTTCTGAAACCCTGAAATAGTGAGTGTTGCCCGCAATTAAATTATTCGCAACTTAGCCAATCTTTGCTGCATGTTTGTTAGATATTGTTGCTTTCTTGATTCAGTTAAAAAGCTTGCCTTAACTAAATCAGATAAATCTTCCACCCTTTTTTTTACCTTATCAAAGATTACTGATACTGCCGGTAATGTTAATCCGATTTTTATTCCTAGCTCTTCAAAATCTGGTCGAGTATAGAAACCGACCGTTTGATATTCTTTTGGCAATTCATCATCTTTTAAAAAGTCTAAAGCTAATTCATTTTCTTCAGGAAAGTACAATCTTGTCATTACAGAATCATAGTTCGGAGAAAGTCTATCGTAAAATCCTTCTCTTGAGAGATGATCGGCGATAACGCTAATGTTTTTTAAATGGTAATCACCATTTTGAATTATATAGTTATAAACAAGGCGATTAAAAAAATCTAATATAACAGTCGGCTTTTCTCCCGTAACCTCTAATAACTTTTTTCCGATAGACTCATAACTTTGACTATACTTGTACGTTTCTCCCTCATCTCTATTGAGGTTAAAAATAGAGGCCATGTCTTCTTTGTGAATTTTTTTCGACCCATGCCAATCGAATCTTTTAATTATATAAACTAACTCACCATCTGAAAATTTAATTAGCCCAACTGGCGGTGTTTCAATATCTAAAGCTTTCCCTATAAGCATAGAAACATGTTCATTTTCAGAAAGATCAGGAAAGTCTTCAACTGTAGGCTTCAATATGTAAGTGCCGCCAGTACTTGTTAAGGCTAGGGTTCCACCTGTAATTTTTAATGAAAGCTTTTTTTGAACTCCAGATATGGACATACCGTGTGTATAATTTTTAGAGAGTTCTGTTTTAAAGACTTCTCTACTGAAGGGTAGAATGGGACTCACAGAGGTCGCGTCAAACAACTTGATTAAGCAACCAGTATGATAATCATCATACTTCTGATCGCTACTAACTTTTTTGAGACATATCTTACAAGTGTTCATTTCAGCTAAGCTTTCTTTATTTTAATTCCACCAATTAAGTCTTCGCCATTCTCTAATAGCATTGAAAAAAAGTCCCTTTCATCTATTTTTAAACTTTGGCTTTGAATTTTCAAAAGCCATCCCTCGGAAACTAAACCTTCAAAAAAGGGGAATAATTTATTAGCTACAAATTCTTTTGTTTGTAATGGAAAATTATAGCTAATTGGAAAGCAGTTTGGAGAATCTAAAAAAGTTTTATCATAATTGAATACAAACGAGTCGTTACTTTTTGATAAATAACCAACCAATTCATCGTTAAAATAGACTGTAGCTACTTTAACCATATTTTTTTTCCCAAGGCGTGTAGCACCTTCTGAATATTTGCTAAGCTCGGAGTATCTTTTCCCGCTTCAATTGCGTTGATAGTACCGACGCTGACCCCGGAGAGTTTAGATAAAGTATCTTTTGTAACTTTCTGTTTTTTTCTTTCGGCTCTTACTAGATTACCCAATTGATTAACTGGTATATACTGCTCGGAAGGTGCGATGGTCCGTTGATAGTTCTCCAAAGCTTCTAGTGCCTTTTTAAGGGTTTCTGCGAAGTCTTGAGGTCTTTTCTGTTCAGCCATTTAGCACCAATAGTTAAATATATTTTTTAGTATCTATTACTGATTTTTAATTAAGATATTAGATATTGTACTACGCATTAAACAGTAAAGTAATTATTTTATCCAAAAAATCATACAATTATTCAGTATATTATATATAGCAATATAATATACTTTTCTATATTATATAAGTATAAAAGTTTATTTAATTGTTTATTTAAATATGAGTATATAATAAAATGCATTTCTTTCTCAAAATGAGATATAAAAATTCAGTATGTTGAATATTTTGATTATAGGCAAATGATTATGATTACTTACGAGCGTGAACCATAAAATAAGAATCCTCATGGCACTTAAGTCTAAAGGTGCTTTTGTCCAGATATTCTAAAGCAGTGTTTGCGTGCCCCTGATCATCGCACCTCGGGCGGTTCGCCCTTTGCTATTGCGACCCTAATCTAGTACCGCTCGGATGCACATCGCT
>JAYWEU010000184.1:0-4495 GCA_043779385.1 Pseudobdellovibrionaceae bacterium | reverse complement strand
CACTGGCCACGCAAACGGACGTGATCAAGTCATGAGTTTGACCCACCATCGATTGCAACTGCGTGATGGCGGCCTCCCGGCCGCCGGGCTTACCAAGAATTTTTCCTTGAAAATCAACCAGCTGGTCGCCACCGATCACGACATACCCGGGCTTCATCAGCGACCGGGCTTTTAAACAAGCCAAATGCTCGGCCAGCTTTAGGGGTCGAAGGCCCTTATTTTTTTCTGCGTCCTCGTCGACGCCCGGCGCTTGGGCTTTAAAAGGCAGGCCCAGGCGCTTTAAAAGCTCCTGTCGATAGACAGAAGTGCTTGCTAAGATCAGCTGTTTCATAGTGCCATTGAAGCATTCTTTTCAATAGAAGCAAGACCCGCCTGGCAAAACCGGGTTTTTGTAGTCAAAAATACGCCTTTCGGGTAAATATAAATCCTTACTAAAAAATGGAAATAGCGCTCGTGGATGTCCAAAAAAGCTTACAAATGCCAGACGTTGCCAGTGAAAAATCTTTGCACCTTTATTCGCCTTTAAATTGGGTCGGGATGTCTGAAATTCCGTTACCGATTCAAATTGAAATTGAAGGTCGGCCAACGACCGTGGCCGCCAAAGTGGATGCGCAAGTCAGCCTTGATTTAAGCTCGGCTCGGGGGATTCATATGTCCCGCTTGTACTCTTTGCTGCAAGCGGCGTTGACGCAGAAATCTTTAAGCTTTCAAACTTTAAGCGATCTGACAAAAGAGTTTTTAAAATCCCACGAAACTTTAAGTTCGTCTTCGCGGATCAGAATTCAAATGGATTTGCCAGTGCACCGCAAGGCTTTAAAAAGCCAGAACCAAGCATGGCGGACTTATCCAGTCACCTGGATCGCTGAAAATCGCGACGGAGTTGTGCGTTTTTGGCAAGAGGTTGAGATCACGTACTCTAGCACATGCCCTGCCAGTGCGGCCTTGGCACGTCAGCTGATTCAGGAAAATTTTAAAGCGCATTTTCAAGCCGGTGAATTAAAGTTCGAAAATATTCATCAGTGGTTGGGTTCCACCGATGGCATTTTAGCGACACCCCATGCGCAGCGAAGTTATGCCAAAGTCGGAGTCGAACTGCGAAGTTCTGAAAGCGCTTCACTTTTAAAAATTATTGATCTGGTCGAAGAGGCTTTGCAAACCCCCGTGCAGACCCTAGTGAAGCGCGAAGATGAGCAAGAATTTGCTCGGCGCAATGGGCAGAACCTGATGTTCTGTGAAGACGCGGCTCGACGAATTCAATATTCAATGGAAGCCGAAGCCTCAATTCAAGATTATGTGATTCACGTCAGTCATCAAGAAAGCCTTCACCCGCACAATGCTGTCAGCTTTTTGTCCAAAACTCCCGAAAGCCGTCTTAAAGCTCATTGGTGATCCACGGATCTAATTGAAAATGATTCTTATTTAGTTGACCCTTGCCGGAGACTCTTTTAAAACCTTGAGCGATGGGGAGTCTTCTATGAAAAAGATTTTAACGATGGTTCCTGAATTACCCAGGCAAAAAGATGACGATGTCCTAGTTTTTAACGAATCCTATGAAGAAGATGATTTTAAAAGAGTGATTCGGGCTTTGCATTTGAAAGTCACTCATCAGCGCATGGCGATTTTAAAAACTCTGCATGAGGGTCGCCGGCATGTCACAGCACAAGAGCTTTTTGAAATGCTGAGCAAAAATTTTCCCGAGATTGGCTTTGCCACAGTTTATCGATTTCTAAGAGCTTTGTCAGATGCCAGTTTTGTCACTGAAATTCGTATGGGTGGTTCGCCCGCTCGGTACGAGCTGACACCTAAATCTCATCATGATCATTTAACTTGTGTGAAATGCGGAAAGATTTGTGAATTTGAAAATAAGGCCATCGAAAACTTGCAAGAAAAAGTCGCTTATCAATTTGGCTTTGTGCTGACACATCATATCCTAGAACTTTATGGTGTCTGCCCTAGCTGTCAGGCCCAAACGGTGGTAAATTAATTTCTCTATGAAGCCATCTCCGGTGAATCTTTCTTTTGAGGGAATCCAAGTTAAGGGTGCCCGCGAGCACAACCTGAAAAATATTTCGGTGTCGGTGCCAAGAAATAAAATCACTGTTTTTACAGGTCTGAGCGGCAGCGGAAAATCAAGTTTAGCTTTTGATACAATTTACGCCGAAGGCCAACGTCGTTATGTCGAAAGCTTGTCTGCTTACGCTAGAAATTTTTTAGAACAACTTAAAAAACCAGAAGTGGATTCGGTCACAGGTTTGTCGCCGGCCATCGCTATCGATCAAAAATCGGTCAGCCTAAACCCCAGATCGACCGTTGGAACGGTCACTGAAATTTACGATTATATGCGGCTACTTTTTGCAAAAGTAGGGGTGCCCGAGTGTCCAACACATCATATTCCGGTGTCGTCGCAAACTCCGCAGCAGATTCAAGCCGATATTTTTAAAAAATCCAAGGGCACTCGTTTTTTTATTTTAGCGCCGATGGTGCAAGGTAAAAAAGGCGAATTTTTAGCTGAATTTCAAAAATGGGCCAAAAAAGGTTTCATCAAAGCCAAGGTTGATGGGCAATTTATTCTGCTTGAAAAGGCCGTTAAATTAACCAAAACAAAATCTCATGAAATTGATTTGGTCGTTGATCAATTGATTTTAAAAGACGGTCTTGATCTTCGCATGGCAGAAAGCTTAAACACAGCTTTGGGCTTAGCAAATGGCCGCGTTGTGATTGAAACCACTGACGGCGAACGAACAAGCTATTCGCTTCATTCGGCTTGTCCCCAGTGCGGCTACAGTTTTCCTGATCTTGAACCCCGACTTTTTAGTTTTAATAATCCGCGGGGGGCATGTGAAACCTGTCACGGCTTAGGAACTTTGGATTTAGTCGAAGAAGAAGTTTTTGAAGAGTCCGAGGTCGGAGCTCGTAGATTAAAAGAAGTTGAATGGCATGTGAAGGGCAAAAAAAAGTCTACGGCCGATGACGAAGAGGAAGAAGAAATTGAAATTCACGCCTGTCCTAATTGCAAAGGCCATCGCCTTCGTCCCGAAGCTTTAAATGTCAAAGTTCAATCCCGGCATATCGCCGACTTGGCCCGCTTAAGTGCAACGGAACTTTTGGAATGGATGCAGTCCCTGAAATGGGGCGCGCGCGAGACATTGATTGCTGAAAAAATTGGTCTACAAATTATTTCCCGGCTCCAATTTTTAATTCGCGTTGGAACGGGTTACCTGAGCATGGACCGCTCGTCGCGAACCCTTTCTGGCGGCGAGGCCCAGCGGATTCGGCTTGCCACGCAAGTGGGGTCGGCCTTGATTGGTGTTTTATATGTGATGGATGAGCCCAGCATTGGCTTGCATCCGCGGGATCATCATCGGCTGCTTGAAATTATCGGCGAACTTCGCGACCGCGGAAATACAATCATATTAGTTGAGCATGATGAAGACACCATTAGATATGCCGATCATGTTGTCGATTTGGGTCCGCGGGCGGGCCGCTTGGGCGGCGATATTTTATCCATGGGGACCCCGGAAGAAATTGAAAAAGATGAAAACAGTTTAACCGGTCGATACATGAGCGGTGAACTGCGGATCCCAGTTCCTCAGGTGCGAAGACAGGGCAATGGGAAAAAAATAAAACTGACGGGCGCCAAAGGAAATAATTTACGAAATGTCACCCTTGAAGTTCCTTTGGGAACACTGACGGCCATCACGGGTGTTTCGGGTTCGGGTAAAAGCACCTTGGTCCTAGATACTTTGTACAAGATTTTGGCAAAAGAATTATATCGGTCCCAAGCCAACCCATCATCTTATGAAAAAATTGAAGGCATTGAGCACTTGGATAAAGTGATCGATATCAACCAGCGACCGATTGGCAGAACACCACGATCAACGCCCGCCACTTATGTTGGTTTATTGCCCCTAGTGCGGGATCTTTTTGCAAATCTTCCGGAAGCGAAATTGCGAGGTTACGAACCTGGGCGTTTTAGTTTTAACGTCAAGGGCGGACGTTGTGAAGCTTGTCAGGGGCACGGACAAATTAAAGTTGAAATGCATTTTCTGAGCGATGTCTTTGTGAAATGTGAAACCTGTCAGGGAAAGCGATATAACCGCGAAACTTTAAATATTAAATTTAAAAACAAATCCATCGCCGATGTTTTAGATATGTCCGTGGCAGAAAGTTTGGAATTTTTTAAAAATCACAGTCCTATTTTTCGCAAACTAGACACCCTTCATCGCGTTGGTCTTGATTATATGACCTTGGGACAAAGTTCGACGACACTGTCGGGCGGTGAAGCGCAACGTGTGAAGCTCAGCAAAGAGCTTTCGAAACGAGGCACAGGAAAAACGCTTTATATTTTGGATGAACCCACGACCGGATTGCATTTTGAAGATATTAAAAAATTGGTTGAACTTTTACAAGAGCTGACCAATCAGGGGAATACCCTTTAGTGATTGAGCATAATTTGGATGTGATCAAAACAGCTGATCATATTATTGATCTGGGG
>JAYWEU010000183.1:0-4496 GCA_043779385.1 Pseudobdellovibrionaceae bacterium | reverse complement strand
CTAAGATACTTGAATAGTCGTCATTTTTTTTCACATAGCTTTCAGCTAATATTTCAACTTCCGCTCCAGCGGTCACCGCAAATCCGCCAAGGTAATCTATTCGGCCCGAATCCACCGGCGCAATAAAATCAGAAAGGCTATAGTGAATGCCCGCAACGGCTTCTTTATGGCGCTGCTGCCGTAAAAAATAAACACTGTTGATCTGCTTATTTTCGTCGTCCATTATTTTAATTTCTTCGTGCAAAGACTGCGCTTTCCAAATTCCGATCAAAGCTTTTGGAGAGAAAAGATTTTTTTGGATAATTTCCTGAAGCACCGCTTGAGCATCATCAAAAAGTTTTTTGGCTTCAATCCCATACTTAGGATGCTCGAAAATCTTTGGATAAAGGCCTTTCATTTCCCAGGTCCAAAAGAAGGGCGACCAATCAATAAATTCAGCCAAATCTTTTAAGTTGACGGGAATTTCAATAACACCCGTCTTTGTTGGTTTAGCAATATCGACTGTTTTCCAGTCACAACGGAATTTTTTTTGCCGAGACTCTTCAAGACTGACGAATTGGGAGGCATCTTCCGCTGATTTTAAATAATGCTCTCGGGTTGCTAAGGACTGTTTCTTATATTCAATCAGATTTTCTTTTTTCTGCGAGCCTAAAAGTTTATTACACACTTCAACGACCAGCGAGGCATCCCCAACATGAACAACGGGACCCATGTAGTGGGGATCAATCTTTACGGCGGTATGGACCCTTGATGTTGTTGCTCCACCAATTAAAATGGGAACTGTGAAGCCCTGGCGCTGAAATTCTTTGGCATTAAAAATCATTTCCTCTAAGGACGGTGTGATCAAGCCACTTAAACCCACTAGATCAGCATTGTGCTCTTGAGCTTTACGGATAATATCTTGGCAAGACACCATAACGCCTAAATCAATCACTTTATAACCATTGCAAGCAAGAACGACACCCACAATATTTTTTCCAATATCGTGCACATCCCCTTTCACCGTGGCGATAACAAAGACACCTTGATTTTTACCAACATTTTTCTTTTTTTCTTCTTCCATATAAGGCTCAAGAACGGCCACGGCTTTTTTCATCACCCGTGCGCTTTTCACCACTTGCGGTAAAAACATTTTCCCTTGCCCAAATAATTCACCCACGACTTTCATGCCGTTCATCAATGGACCTTCAATAACATCCAAAGGCCTTGGATAAAGCTTTCGTGCTTCTTCAGTGTCAATTTCAATAAAAGTGTCGATGCCTTTGACTAAAGCGTGGGTGATTCGGTCCTGCAGGGGCAGGCCGCGCCAGTCTTCGGTGACAATTTCTTTTTTAGAATTTTTTGATTTTAAGGTCTCGGCTAATTCTAATAACTTTTCGGTGGCATCAATGGATTTATTTAAAATCACCGCTTCTGATAAGTCCCGCAGACCAGGTGCAATATCTTCATACACACCCAACATGCCGGCATTGACGATTCCCATATCAAGGCCTGATTTGATTGCATGATACAAAAACACCGTGTGCATGGATTCGCGCACAATATTATTTCCGCGGAAACTGAAAGATAGATTGGAAATTCCACCGGATGTCAGCGAATAAGGACAAAGCTCTTTGACCTTTTCGACGGCTTCAATAAAATCCAATCCGTAAATATTATGTTCCTCAATTCCTGTCGCCACCGTTAATACATTTGGATCAAAAATAATATCGCAAGGATCAAACTGAACTTCTTCAGTTAAAATTTTGTAAACCCGTTGGCAGATACGAATTTTATCTTCTTTGGTGGCGGCCTGGCCCTTTTCATCAAAAGCCATCACCACCACTGCCGCTCCATATTTTTTAATCAATTCAGCTTGTCGTTTGAATTCGGCTTCGCCTTCTTTCAGCGAGATCGAATTCACAATGGGTTTTCCTTGCACGCACTTTAGCCCGGCTTCAAGGACACTCCACTTTGAACTATCAATCATGATCGGCACTTTACAAATATCTGGCTCGGAACCGACATAGTTTAAAAATTTTGTCATACAGGCGACCGAATCCAGCATGCCTTCATCAAAATTGATATCGATGATATTTGCGCCATTTTCGATTTGGCTGCGCGCCACAGTCAGGCCTTCTTCAAATTTACTGTCTTTAATTAACCCAGCAAATTTTGGCGAACCAGTGACATTTGTTCTTTCGCCGACCATTAAAAAACCGCGCTGGCCTTGCGCCGAAATATTTAAAGGCTCTAATCCAGAAAGCCGCGTTTTTTTATCTAGAACCGGCGGGATCCTGGGCTTTTTACCTGATAATCTTTTAACAATTTCTGCAATATGAGGCGGCGTTGTTCCACAGCAGCCACCAACGATATTTAATAATCCAGCGTCTGCGAATTCAGCAATAATTGTCGCTAGTGAATCGGGTGTCTGATCGTAGCCTGTCGGTGATAATGGATTTGGCAATCCCGCATTGGGATAACAGCTGATGGGACAATCTGCGACCCGTGATAAGTCGGCAACAAAGGATCGCATCTCTTCGGCACCTAAAGCGCAATTCAAACCAATACTTAATGGATTCACATGTCGAACAGAGTTCCAAAAGGCTTCGACGGTTTGGCCGGACAATGTTCGACCTGATAAGTCTGTGATGGTCACAGAAATCATCACTGGCAGCTTTTGACCCAGCTGTTCCTCTAATTTTTGAATCGCAAACAAACAGGCTTTTGCATTTAACGTATCAAAGATGGTTTCAGGCAATAAAATATCGACGCCACCATCCATCAAGGCTTTGGCTTGCTCAAAGTAAGAATCGACAAGTTCATCATAGGTCACGGCCCTGAACGCTGGGTTATTCACATCCGGAGATAAAGACGCCGTTCTTGATGTGGGCCCCAAGGCCCCTGCGACATAGCATTTTTTATGCGGATATTTTTTATGGAATTCATCGACTGCCTGGCGAGCCACTTTGGCCGCTGCTAAATTAATATCTCGAACATAAGATTCAAGCTGATATTCTTTTTGTGCCAGGCTTGTCCCATTGAAGGTGCAAGTTTCAATAATATGCGCACCAGCCTCTAGATAACCCCAATGAATTTCTTTAATCACATCAGGTCGAGTGATCACCAGAAGATCGTTATTGCCTTTAAGATCTGTGGGATGATTTTTAAAAGGGCCTTTTTTAAAGTCGGATTCTTCCAGCTTATATTGCTGAATCATCGTGCCCATGGCGCCATCTAAGAATAATAATTCTTTTTTAAGACGGCTCTGAATCTCTAGCAAGAGCGGGGACAATGGCAATTTCATGATTTAACTACTTTTGAAAATGTTTAACAATTTCTACAACTGCCGGCGTGTCGTTCATAATATAAAAATGCACACAAGGGGCCCCTGCCGCCAGCAAACCATCGCTTTGCTTGAGAGCCCAACGTTTGCCAATTTCTTCAACGTGGTCAGGAGATTTTAAAACTTCATCCACCAAATCGTCGGGAAAATCGATATGGAATGTTTTTGGAATTGAACGCAGTTGAGCGACATTTCTTAAAATTTTGATGCCTGGAATGATCGGCACTTGAATGCCAATTTCACGGCAGGCTTTGACATAAGAAAAATATTTCTCATTATCAAAAAACATTTGCGTGGTGATATAATCTGCACCCGCATCGACTTTTTTCTTCATATGCATCAGATCAGTTTTAAAATTTGCTGCTTCAAAATGTTTTTCAGGATACCCAGCGACCCCTATGCAGTAATCTAAGGCTGAACTGTTGGAGATCTCTTCGAGAAAGATTCCTTTTCTTAAAGAACAAAGCTGCGTCACTAAATCCGAAGCAAAATTATTGCTGGATCTATTTTTGCCAATTTCTTTTTGATAATTAGGAGAATCTCCGCGCAACGCGAGGACGTTGTGAATTCCCAAGAAGTTAAGCTCGATCAGCGCATCTTCGGTTTCTTCTTTCGAAAAGCCCTGACATAAAATATGGGCGACGGTGTCGATGCGAAATCGGTTTTGTATAATTCCACAGATTCCCATGGTTCCAGGCCTTTTTCTGACTGTTCGGCGCTTAATAGTACCATCGGGCTTTTCCTGAAAATACGCACTCGAGGCATGGGAAGTCACATCGATCCATGGAGGATTCAGAGGCATCAAAGCCTCGGCGATATCAATGATATCCTTCACTGACCGACCCCGAGGTGGGGGGACAATTTCGTAACTAAAAAGCGGATTTTTCGCTTTTGTAAGATGATCTATTACTTTCATATAAGAGTTAAATATACCCTTGTTAGCAAGAAATTTCAAAGTGAGTTTTACCCTCGCCTTCGCTCCCTTGTGATAACGCAGACAGTTAGATTGTCGCTGATAAACTTAAGGCTAATTTTTTTGAATCGTCTTGGGTGATGCGATGAATTTCGTCCCAGCGGATTTCCAAGCGACTGGCCGCCTGATAGGACTGCCAGTTTTTAACCAACTGGTCTTTACTTTCAGCTTCGACAATCACGGCTGAAAAAATTTTTT